>RDYF01000029.1 GCA_004293285.1 Verrucomicrobiota bacterium
GTTTGTGCTCGGGCTGCGGAGCGTGCGCAGGTCGATGAAAATCTATCGATCGCGAAACCACTTCGGGTGCTACTTGTGGAAGACAATTTGATCAACCAAAAGCTTGCGCGAACTGTGCTTTCGAAGATGGGCTACAAAGCAGACCTCGCCGTCAATGGTCAAGAGGCGGTGAACATGACTTTACGAAATCGTTATGATGTCGTGTTCATGGATATTCAAATGCCCATTATGGATGGTTTGGAAGCGACGAAATGGATTCGTCAAAACGAGCATATCACGGGATCGAGTCCGACTCGGATCATCGCGTTGACCGCGAATGCGTTGGCTGGTGATGCGGAAGTGTATTTGGCAGCGGGAATGGACGATTATCTTTCGAAGCCGCTGCGAATTGAAGAATTGCGCAAAGCGCTGAGCCGGGTAGATCAGGTTGGTGAGAATGTTGCCGCGAAGTCGGCGGATGAAACATCGGCGACCCAGAATGCCATTCGTGAGTTGTCCGAACAATTGTCGCCGGAAGATGCAGTATCGCTTGCGCTCGATTTTAGTGCGGATCTCGATGCGCAAATCGAAGCGATTCGTTCATCGCTTCAAAAAGGAGCGATCGATGAAGCAAGAAGGAATGCTCATTCATTGCGTGGGAATGCCTCGATCTTCGCTTTGGAGGATTTGCAGCAAGCAGCTCGTGCGATTGAAGATGCTTGTGCGAATGCGCAGCATGATGTTGCACAAGAGGCGTTTGGACGACTCGAGACTGTTGCCAAGAGCTCGGTGGTTTTGTTGAAAAAAGTGATTATGGATGAAGGATCTGCGGATATATTGGAACGAATGTCTTAGCAGTTGAACTATGGGACAGCAATTAAAGCCTGATGACGAGATCGCGATGCTGCTAGCGGAGCGCATCAGCGCTGCATGTACTCCCTGGGGCCGTTGGCGCATGGCTTGTTACATGGCATGGAAGCGTTCAGCGTGGCGGTTAACGGTCGGATTTACTCAGTTGGTCAAAAGGTTGATCGATGTGATGGTAGCGAGCGTATTGTTGCTGTTGCTCTCGCCGTTGATGCTGCTTTTATCTTGGTTGATCAAGCGGGATGGCGGCCCGGTGTTTTTTCGGCAAACGCGAGTGGGCTATCGAGGGCGTGAATTTGGTATGCTCAAATTTCGCAGCATGTGTGTGGATGCAGAGGCGAGGTTGGCGGAGCTCTTGCGACAAAATGAGAAAAGTGATGGAATCACCTTTAAGATGAAGAACGATCCGCGCGTGACGAAGATCGGTAGGTTGATTCGCAAGACATCGATGGATGAACTGCCACAGCTGATCAATGTGCTAAAGGGTGAAATGTCCTTAGTAGGACCGCGTCCTCCCCTGCCGCGAGAAGTGGCGATGTACTCTGCTGCTGATCGTCGGAGGTTGATGGCGGTTCCCGGCATTACTTGCCTGTGGCAAATTGGCGAGCGATCTGGTGGTTTGTTAGAAGTGGGCGATAGAAATCAGATTGACTTTGCGGAGCAGGTGATGTTGGATGTGAGATACATTGAAAGTCAATCGTTGTGGAAAGATTTGTGGATTCTCATCAAGACAGTGCCAGCAGTGTTGTTCGGAAAAGGAGGGGTATGAAGAAAGCCTTTCTGATATGTCCTGATCAGCGGCCTGGTTTATCTGATGTTCTAACGGAATTGCCGTTGGTATTGCAGATTTATTTGGGTAAGCCCTATCTTGATCATGCGATTACGGGATTGGTCAGCAAGGGATATGAGCAAGTGACGGTTTACGCGAGCGACAGGCCGGCCGAAGTGCGGGAGTATCTTGCAGATGCCGGAGCGTGGGGAGTTGCCATTTCGGTGGTGAGTTGTGCGAAAGAAAAAACGGTAGAGCAAGTTCGGCAGGAATGTGAATGCGATGATGACCGAGACATTTACCTCTTGGATTCTCTGCCGCAATTGCCGGAAGTTCCGATTTTGCGTGATATGTCGACATGGCATCAATCGCGAGCGAGCTTGCTGACTTTGCTTTTGCGGAATCAAATGGGTGTGATCGAAAAATCCCCTGGAGTCTGGCTGGGCTTGAAAGCCAAAGTGTCGGCGACAGTTGTCGTAGAGCCTCCTGCATGGATTGGGCATCATGTCATCCTTCGTGAAGGAGTAAAGGTGGGTCCCATGTCTTATTTAGAGAGTCATGTGATGATGGATCGGAATGCTGAAGTCGAAAATAGCACCGTCAACGAGAGGACATATGTGGGCCAGATGACAAATGTTAAAACGTCGGTGGCTCATGGTGGGCAACTGGTGAATTGGTTGACTGGTTCACGAGTCAAGATTGTCGATCATTTCTTGCTGGCGCGGCTTGATGCGCCGCGTTGTGCTGCTTCTGGAATGGGTGGACGACTCACGGCTCTGTTGTGCATGATTTTGACTTCTCCTGTGATTCTTGTTGCATGGCTGGGTAGCCTTCGATCGGGGGGTGAATGGTTGATTCGCAAAAAAGCCGTGCGAGTATTAGCTGCAGGAGAAGAGGCTCAGGTGATCACATACGGTGAATTTGCCTGTTTGTGGGGAGCGTGGTCGCGTTGGCCACGGCTTTGGCGAATTGTGACGGGAGACTTTTGCTGGGTGGGAAACCCGCCGCTGGATCAAAACCAAGCTTCTCAACTCACCGAGGAATTTGAGCGTCTTTGGCTGCGCGTGCCTCCGGCGATTTTCACTGCACCGGAAGCAGAAGGGTCGTGTGAACCATGGGATGACGAAGCACGACTCCATGCGGCGATGTTTGCGAGTCAAGCTACGTCAGCATGGCGCAGACGCATCTTGCGTCGAGGCATTCTTTCGCTATTCTTAAAGCAATCATTACGACCATGAACATAGAGACCATAGAGAAACAATTGAAAGTCAGTGGGATTAGCGAATTATCGGCTCTGAACGCACGCGAGCTGAAATCGGAGGTGATCAAAAAATTTGATAGTGGGATCGTCGACATTGACTTTGATGCAAGCGAGTTGAGTTTCATCGACTCCAGCGGCTTGGGCGCATTGATATCGTTGCAAAAAGCGACCTCAATGCGCAATGGCTTACTGCGTATCATTCGTCCATCGGAGCAAACGCAGCAGATCTTAGAGTTGACACGATTGCATCGCGTTTTTGAAATTGTAGCATGATTCGAACGTCAACATCGCAGGACTCAGTGGGTTTTCAGCGACTAGCCCGTTCGTGGTATTGGGAAGCGGAAGCGACTCTTGAATCAGCACGGGAAGCATCGCGAGGCATACGCGACTTCATTGCCGATGTGGGGCTGCCTCTCGATGAGCAGACAGCGTGGGAATTGCTCGTATCCGAAGCGGCAAACAACTGCGCCGTTCACGGTGCCGTTCTTGGTCGGGCCTGCAAGCTCGATCTGTTGGTTACAGTCATGCCCGAAAAAGTGATGCTGCGCATGGGTGATACAGGTCCGGGATTTGACTGGCCCGACACAACCGACTTGCCGGATGAAACATCGGAGAGTGGTCGTGGATTGTATTTGATCGACACCTTGACGGATGCTCGGCACTACGTCCGTGCCAAAGGGAGGAATGTATTGGAAGTGGAAAGGCTCTTTGCCACTCCAGCGGTATTGGAAGATCAAGAGGAGACTTTACGAACGATGACAGAAGAATTGTCGTCTTGTTATGAGAGTTTATCGTCGATCTTCCATTTCATCTCCGAAGCTCGGAGTGCCGATTCGCTTGAGTCGTTTGCCAGTCGACTGCTGGATCACTTGACCTTATGCACTTCATCCGATTTTGGAGTATTGCGTGTGATGCGAGACGGCAAACTGGAGACTTGTGCGCTGAGTGGCGTGGAAGATTTTTCGCCCTTGGGGATCGAAGAGGAATCAGCCCGTGACTTTTTGGATCGATGGTTTACGGGCATGCAGCATGGTTTTCCTCATGGCCCTACACTAACGGGGATCGTTCATCCATTTCATCATCATGAGTTGGAGTTAGGTTCCATTATGCTCGGTCGATACGACGAGTCGTTGCCGTTTAACGCGGTAGAAGAAAACATGATCCGCACATTTGCCGAATTTTTTACGCAGCATTTGTTAGGATTGCAGCATGAGCAGGCTGCCATTGAATTTCGTGTAGCTCAGAGGGAATTCGAGCTCGCTGCGGAAATTCAGCGCTCTCTTTTGCCGCCGGAGCAGGAACCGGAACGTGGTGTCGTAGCGACAGGGAATTGCGAGAGTGCTTTGTCGATTGGTGGTGATTTTTACGATTTGATCCCGATCGCTGGCAAGGGCTATTTTTTTGTCCTAGGCGATGTTATGGGAAAAGGTGTGGCAGCGAGCATGATGGCCGCTGTAACGAGATCAGCAGTTCGATCGCACGCAGAGGTTTACTGTCAGCCCGCGGAACTACTTCGTAGAGTATCAGAGCAATTGTATGAGGATCTGGATCGGCTTGAGATGTTTGTAACCTTGGTGGTGGGAATGGTCGATCAAGAAACAGGAGAGATTCGTGTTGCAAATGCGGGGCATTGCCCGGTGCTCGTCACGCAGGGAAAAGCCACCATTTTATTAGAACCGGAGAACCCGCCAGTGGGCATCGATCCACGGCCGCATTATCCCGAGCTCAGCGTGAAAATTCGCGAAAGCGTCAAGATTTTGGCATTCAGTGATGGCTTGGTTGATCCTCGCAACAAGCGAAAATCTTTTCAAGACGAGCATGAACTGGCAGCGTGGTGGACTGAGGCAAGTGGCAATGCGGGTCATGCGGATGAGCTGAAAAAGCTTTTGTTAAATCATCTTGAAAACGATAGCAAATCTGCTTTGATTGCCGATGACCAGACGTTCATCATTATCACGTGTGAACCTCAACCGATCTAACCACTATGGCTAACCTCGTCATTGCTGAAGATGCCCCCCACATGCTTAGGTTATTAGAAATGACCTTGCGCAAGAAGGGGCATCGTTGGACATCCGTGCGGAGTGGTGATGCGGCTCTTGCGGCGATCAAAAAGTTGAAGCCGGATGCGGCCATTCTTGATATTATGATGCCTGGCATGGATGGCTTAGCCGTGCTGGGAGAGTTAAAAAAAGATCCAACAACCGAGCAAACGCCCGTGATCATTTTAACTGCGCTCGGTCATTCGATCACCCAACAGCAAGCAATATCGTCGGGCGCTGCGGCGTTTTTGACCAAACCATTTAGTCCCATTAGTTTATTAAAAATTATCGATGAAATAATCCCCCCCAGCGAGTGAAAGAAAAGTTGTCATTATTCATTATGGTCGATGCGTGTGGATGGGAGATCGTGAAAGATCACCCCTTCTTGCGTAACATCGCTCCTCATCGTCGAAAGCTTGAAAGTGTTTTTGGCTACAGTTCAACCTGCGTGCCGTCGATTCTTTCTGGTCGTTGGCCCGATGAGCATCGCAACTGGTGTTATTTCATCTACGATCCAGAGCATTCTCCCTTTCGCTCGCTGCGTTTGTTGCGCTGGCTGCCCACTGCGCTGACGAGTCGTAGGATTGTGCGTCGTTACCTCACCAAGTTGGTCAAGGTGCGATTGAACTTTCGAGGTTATTTCGATCTATACAACATTCCCTTTCGGTACATTCATTTGTTCGACTTCACGGAGAAAAAAAGTCCGTTGAAGCCAGGAGGCATGAATCGAGGGACGAACGTCTTTGATTTGCTAGAAGAAAAAAAGGTTCCTTATTACGTGACCGACCCCTCCTTGCCTGAATCGGAGCACTTACGCATCTTGTTGGATGAAATTCGGAGCAAGCGGATCGATTTTGCTTTTCAGTATTGGGCTGGGCTGGATGGTCTTTTGCACATGGTGGGCAACGACTCGCCGGAGATTCCGCAGAAGTTGGATCATTACCAGGGATGGATTGAGCAGTTGATGACCATCGCCCGTGAAAATTATCGCGAAGTGGAATTGCACGTTTTTAGCGATCACGGCATGGCGAATTGCGATCGATTGCTGGATTTGCGTTCGAAAATCGATGAGCTCGATCTGCGCATGGGTGTGGACTACGCCGTGGTGTATGATTCGACGATGGCACGCTTCTGGTTTTTGAAGTCGGGAGTCAGGGAGCGTGTGGAGCAAGTGCTATCGGGTGTTCCCGAGGGACGCATCATGGGGGAAGACGAATTGCGGAGATACCGAGCCTATTTTGACGATCATCAATTTGGCGAATTGATTTGGCTCGCGCAAGAAGGTGTGTTGATTGTGCCCAGCCATATGGGAGAAAGGCCGATTCGGGCGATGCATGGCTATCATCCGACAGATCCGCAAAGCTATGCGACATTGTTTAGCAATACAGATGATGTGCCGGATGACATCACCCACATTCCACACATTTACCGTTTGATGGAAAAAGCCATTCACTGGCACGCGGAAAATCGATGAAAGAGCAAAAGATCATTCATGTGCCAAGGCGCTTTGTTTCACACGAGTGGGGTGGAACAGAGACCGTGATTTTGGAGATTTCAAAGCAGCAACGGGCGCTTGGGATGAATCCTCAAATCATGACGTCGATGGCTTTGGCTGAGTCGGGTTGCGATCATGAGACGATTCAGGACATTGAGGTTCATCGCTTTCCACATCTTTATCCGTTTTGGGGCTTAGCGGATGCGGATCGTGCAGCGATGGACAAGAAAGGAGGCAATCTCTTTTCCTGGTCACTGTTTCGGGCTCTGTGTCAAGAGGCTGACGTTCGGTTGTATCATGCTCATGCATTGAAGCGTTTGGGAGGGATGGTGCGAACAGCAGCTCGTTGGAATGGCAAACCTTACGTAGTCTCGCTGCATGGTGGAATCTTTGATGTCCCTGCTGCGGAGCTAGCAGATTTGACAAAGCCGATACAAGGCAAGTGGGAATGGGGTAAGCCTCTAGGGGCTTTATTGGGCGCGCGGAGGGTGCTAGAAGATGCCGATCACGTGATATGTGTCGGCGAGAGTGAATCGCTCAAAGCTCGTCAGCAGTTGAGTCACGACCGCGTCAGTTATCTGCCGAATGGAGTGGATGCTTCACGTTTTGCTACTGGCGATGGTCGTGCATTTCGTGAAAAATGGGGCATATCGGCGGACGCATTTTTGGTCGTGAACATGGGTCGGATCGACTCACAGAAAAATCAATTGGGGTTGGTGCGTGGTTTCGCTCGTTTTCGGGCTTCGGTTCCTGAAGCGCAATTGCTGTTAATTGGTCCGGTGACACAGCCGGCGTATTTGCAACAAATTCGTCAACTGATCGCATCTGAGGGTTTAGAGCAGTCCGTTCAAATCATACCTGGTCTAGAAAATGGAAGCCAGGATTTGGTGGATGCGTACCATGCCGCGGACGTTTTTGTTTTGGCGTCTCGTCATGAGCCGTTTGGCATTGTGGTATTGGAAGCTTGGTGTGCGGGTTGTGCCGTGATTGTAAGTCGTGTCGGTGGATTGCAGTCTTTGGTTCGAGATGGCGAAACGGGAATCTTTTTCGATCCCGATGCCGCAGATGCGGATGAGCAGTTAGCAATGGCTCTCAAGAGTTTGCAGGAAAACGAACAAAAGCGTCGATTCATGGGGCAAGCGGGACGGAGAGAAGCGATTGAGAACTACGAGTGGTCGCGCATCACACAGCGCCTGGAGCTGATTTACCAGCAAGCGGAGGCCCACGCGAAGAAGAGAAAGGAGGGTGGGTGATGTCGCAGAGATTTACCTTAGACGGCTCAGAAGCATTAGAAAATGAGCTAGAGCAAAGCTGTCATGAAATTGCGCGAGAAGTCGCACGGATTGTTCCATCAGAGATGCTGCAAGCGTTGGTGCTTTGTGGCGGATACGGACGAGGCGAAGGTGGAGTCCTGAAAACGGAGAAAGGGGATCGACCTTACAACGATTTGGAGTTTTTTTTGTTCATCCGTGGATTGGCGCGAATCAATGAGCATCGGTTTGGCTCAGCCATCCATGCGCTGGAGCAAAAGATGACCGCGAAGATTGGCATCGATATCGAATTCAAAATTTCTTCCGTCGAGACCATCGCTCAAGGAGAGACGACGATGTTTTCTTATGATCTGGTGCAAGGGCATCGGGTTTTTCTTGGCCCTGAGGATGTTTTGCAAACCAGCCAGCACCATACGGATGCGCGAAAGATCCCTCTGCATGAAGTGACTCGTCTGTTGATGAATCGTTGCAGTGGATTGTTGTTTGCAAAGAGTCGATTATTGGCGAGTGATTTCTCACAAGGTGATGCGGATTTTGTGCTGCGCAACATTCGTAAAGCGCAGTTGGCGATGGGCGATGCCATCTTGGCGATGGAAGGACGCTACCATTGGAGTTGTCGAAAACGACAGGAGGAGCTGATCCATCATGGTCATCTGTTCATGCCCAAAGAAGAGTTAGAGAGACATCATCGCGAAGGAGTCGAGTTCAAGTTGCATCCTCGGCAGGCGGTTGAGAGTCGTGAAGAATTATCGTGTTTGCATCAGAAAGTCGTCGATCTGGCATGGTCTGTGTTTGCATTCGTAGAAATGAAGCGACTGCGTCGGAGTTTCGCCGATCCCGCCATGTATTTGACGTCGGGGGACAAATGTCCTGAGACCAATCAAGTCAAAAACGCCCTGATTCGGCTGCGTTGTTTTGGTTGGCGAGGGTGGAAAAACGGTTTGGCGTTTCGCTATCCCAGAGAAGCTCTGTTGCATGCCATGGTTGTTTTGTTATGGAGGCCTGAAGAGGTTGATTACGGATTTTTATCCAAACAGTGGGTGCAAACCGTGAGTGATTGGCAGCAAGCTGTCGAGTGGTATCAGAAACTATGGAATCGATTCAACTGAGATGTTAGAAGATTTGAAAGCAGATTTGAGGAGAAACCTCAAAGATTACGAACCTTGTTCTGGTTTGAAGCGGATGATTCTGCTTTTGACATTGAATAGCGTGCATGCCGTGATCTTGATACGAATGCAACTTTGGTGTGCCAAAAAAAGGTGGCCTACCATTGTTTTTTCGAAGTTGTTGTTTTGGTTTTTTAAAATCGAGATCAACAAAAATGTGGTGATTGGTCCAGGGCTGCGGTTGCCGCATCCGATGGGAATTTTGATTGGCCCGAATGCTGTTTTGGGTGCCAATTGCGATGTGTATGCCGATGTGCGACTGGTGCTGACCAAAGGCATCAAGCAGGGCCCCGTCTTGGCCGATGGGGTTTTTATGGGCGATGGTTCCAAGGCACTTGGGCCGATTCATATTGGTGAATATTCGGTGATTGGTGCATCTGCGGTTGTGACTTCCGACATCCCTGCGCGTGTGACTGCAGCGGGGGTTCCTGCACGTGTCCTCTCTCGA
Organism: Verrucomicrobiota bacterium; assembly: GCA_004293285.1. GTDB lineage: Bacteria > Verrucomicrobiota > Verrucomicrobiia > Verrucomicrobiales > Akkermansiaceae > UBA956. Next base: position 9,296 of record RDYF01000029.1, read on the forward strand.
AACATTGTACGCTCATGAAACTTCTTGTGATTTATCCTTATGCTCCGTGGCCTCTTGATCGTGGGACTTATCAGCGCACCTTTCATCTTTTGCGTGCGTTGGCGAAACATCATGAAGTCGACTTCCTTGCGCTGACAGAGCAGGGTGAGGGCGGGGAAGAGAAGCGACAAGTATTCGCGGAATTTTGTCGTGAAGTGGAATTCATTCCTTTTGAGCATCCGCCGTGGCAGAAGCTTTTGCCTCATCGCTTGTTCAACTCCATGCCCAGTCACGTACTGCATTGGCAACAGCCGCAGGTGGCACAAGCGATCGATCGTAGGTTGGTGCCCGGGCGTTACGATTTGGTTCATGTTTGCGACATGGTGCTGATGCCCTATGTGAGGAAGCATCAGCATCATACGCCCTTTGTGGTGGATCGGAGTCGTGTTGATTTGCAATTTCAACTGATGGAGATGAAGACTCTGGCGTTATCTTGGCGACAGAGACTTTTGCGATGGGAAGGAATCCCCAAAGTTTGGCGTTATGAGCGGATCATGGCTCGTGAGGCATTGCTCGAAGTGGTTTGTGGGCCCGATGATGAAATTTTTGTTCATGGCTGTGTCAGCGAAAAAGCACCAGTATTGGTCGTGGCTAATGGAGTGGATCTCGATTATTTTTATCCCGAGTCCGCGTCGGAGCCACGTGAGGAAAAACCGACTGTGATGTTTTGCGGTGCCATGGACTACAGTCCTAATGTCGATGCCCTGCGTTGGTTCTTTGGAGAGATCTATCATTTATTGTTAGAAAAATGTCCTGAGGTGCAAATTTGGATTGTCGGAAAAAATCCGCTGCCTGAAGTCAGGAATTACGGTTCCTTACGGGGTGTTACCGTCACGGGAGGTGTGCCGGATGTGAGGCCCTACTATCGTAGGGCATGGTTGCAGATGGTGCCATTGCGCATTGGCGGAGGCACGCGCTTGAAAATTGTGGAATCTTTGGCGATAGGCACTCCGGTCATTTCGACAACCATCGGCGCGCAAGGTTTGGACTTGGTGCATGGCGACAACATCTTGCTCGCTGATGACGCGCCCCATTTTGCGGAGCAGATTGCAGGTGCCTTAGCTGATGAAGAAAAAAGAAAAGCATTGGAAGCGAGTGGACTCGAGACGGCACGCGAAAAATTTGGTTGGCCAGCGATCGGTGAGCGTCTGGCTCAGCATTATGAAACATTACCCTTGAAGCATCGATGATGAACTTAGAAATGCCCAAAGCAGTATCCGTGATCATGCGCAGTTTCAATGAAGCTTGGGCCATTGGTGGCTCGATGCGCGAATTGTTTCTCCAAGACTTTGAGGGAGACATTGAGCTCATTGTGATTGATTCCGGATCCAGTGACGGTTCGATCGAGATCATTCAAAGTGAACCTCGCGCACGTTTGATTCAAATTCCGTTAGGAACCTATGTTCCGGGGCCAGTGTTGAATATGGGCGCGCGGGAAGCAACGCATGACTGGCTCGTTTACTTGAATGCAGATGCGACGCCTGTGGGCAAGGATTGGTTAAATCATTTGCTTCGTGCTTTCTTGAAAAATCCTCAGAGTGGGGCTGCGTTCTCGCGTCAAATTCCGCGCCCAGATTGTCAGGCGGTTTTTGCTCATGATTACGATCGTTGTTTCGGTCCTGAGCGAGAGTCTGTGAATTGGGAACATTTTTTCAGCATGGTCAGTTGTGTGACTCATAAGAAAGTGTTAGAAAAAGTTCCGATTCGCGAAGACTTGCAGTATGCGGAAGACGACGAATGGACACGTCGTATGATCGCCGAAGGCTATTCCGTCGAGTATGCGCTCGATTCGGTGGTGATGCATTCTCACAACTATACGCTTAAGCAAACCTACAAACGCGCCTTTGGAGATGCCAAGGCGATGGCTGCTACGAGTGAACTGCATCCGGATCGGGTGAAATTCCACTACTACGTCATTTTCGGTTGGCTGAAAGATTGCTGGAAAGATTTGAAGTGGTGTGCGGATGAGGGTCGCATGGCAGAATTTCCTCACGCTCTCTGCGTTCGATGGGCTATGCGCTTGGGTCGGCGCGCTGGGCATCGTGCGGGATGGAAGCATTATCAACGTGATCTATGAAAATTCTTGTCATTAGCAATCTGTACACGCCGCATGAAATTGGTGGTTACGAGACGCGCTGTCGCGACATGGTGGATCATTTCCTCAAGCGTGGGCACGAGGTGAGAGTCTTAACCTCGGTGCACCGAGTCCCGGGAAGAAGTGAGATCGACATGCCCTATGTGGTGCGAAAATTGAGAATTCACGGGATGTATGGGCATCCTTGGTTGCCTTTGCTTTCGTTATTTCAGTTAGAGCGGGAAAATCATGAGGTAGTGCAAGGTCAACTTGATGAATTTCGTCCGGATGTGATTCATGTGTGGAACATGGGAGGCATCTCCAAATCGCTGCTATTGAGATTCGAGGCATCGGGCATTCCCGTGGCATATGTGATTTCCGATCACTGGATTGCAAGAAGTTTGCGTGCTGATGTTTGGTTGTCTTGGTGGAATGGTGAGCGCGGTTTTGCAACGCGATTCATGCGTCAGTTATTGACATGGACTGGGGTGAGAGCATGGATTTCCCAGCGTGTTCCGACGTCGAGTTGGGACCAATTGAAATGGGAGCGAGTGAGTTTTTGTAGTGCCTTTTTGCGCGACTTTACTGCCTCACGAGGCTGGCGAGTCGAGCAGGGGACAGTCATTCCCTGTGGCATTCGCACGACGACATTTGCGGTGAAGCAAGATTACTCCACATTTCAAAAATTGATGTGGGTGGGACGTTTGGCTGAGGACAAAGATCCGCTCACGGCCGTGAGAGCCATGGCGCTGAGCAAGCATCAGACTCTGACATTAGATCTCTACGGCAAAGGGGAGGAAGAATACGTGAATCGATTGAAACAAGAGATCGCGCGTCTTGGCTTGAGCGATCGTGTCTTCTTGAAATCGGCGACGGAGTCAGAGATTCGGCATTTGTATGCACAGTATGATGCCTTGTTGTTTACCTCCAACTGGGGAGAACCATTTGCCCTAACACCACTGGAAGCGATGTCGGCAGGTTTGCCAGTGATCACATCATTGGATGGCGGTCAGGCAGAGTTGGCTCGGCATCGAGAAAACTGTTTGGTGGCGTCGGCGGCTGAGCCCGAAACCTATGCGCGGTGCGTCGATGAGTTGGCGGAGAGTGAGGATTTGCGTCGAGATCTTGGACAAACCGAGCTTCGAGAGGCGAGAGAATGCTACGACTGCGAGGTTGTGTTTCAACAAATGGAAAAATTTCTGCTGCCATGAACGAAGTACGAATGATCGCGATCGCGGGTGGTAGCGGTTCCGGCAAATCCTATTTAGCGAGGAAACTGCGTGAACGAATGCCGCAAGATGCCGTGCTTTTAACGTTGGATGATTTTTATCATGATTTATCCGGGTTACCGGAGAAAGAAAGAGACGTAGTGAACTTTGACGATCCCAAGGCCATCGACTGGAAGGAGTTGGAGAGAGCGGTCGACGAATTGATGGCGGGCAGACAAGCCGTTCTGCCTTGTTACGATTTCACCACTCACACGCGGAAATCAGAAGGACAGGTGGTTGGTCCGGCCAAGTGGATTGTGTTAGAAGGGCTTTGGTCTTTGTCGGATCCATCCATTTGTCAACGCGCGGCATGCAAAGTATTCATTGATTGTCCCAGTGAGCTACGATTGATGCGTCGGATTGCCCGTGATACGCAAGAGCGTGGACGTACAGAGGAATCCGTGAGACGTCAATTTCGTGAGCACGTCGATCCGATGCACGATCGCTATGTTCAGCCGCAAGGGCAGTGTGCCGATGTGGTGCTGTCGGCGGATTTTTCGGATGTCGATGTCGAAGTCTTATGGCAGAGAGCAAACCAGTGAGTGGCATGAGCTTGATCTTTTACGATGATAGTCCGGTATTTGGAGGTCATGAAGTCATGGCCTTGTCGGGCTTAGAAGCGGTCTTGTCGAATTCATCGGATCGTGTCGTATTTATCGCATCCCGATCCAATCAAAAGCTTTTGGCAAAGTTGGACGAAATCAGAAATCGGTACCAGCATTTGACGATTGAGGTAGTCGATTGGCAGTCCTCGAAGTTAGAAGGATTGCGTCACTGGCTGATGCCATGGCGGTCGCGCAAGTTGGCGAAGAAAATGGCCGACTGTGGTGGTTCGATGCTGGTGGTCGTACAGGGAAACATCGAGCATTCATCACTCGGATTTTTCGCGGCAAAGCAGTTGGGGATCCGCTGTTTGAGCTACATTCCTGTGCCGCATACGAATGCGCAAATGGGAGCCAAGTTAGGCGCAGTGCGGGACATTTTTTGCAAGCGATTGTGGCGAATGCCCGACGCTTGGGTAACGATTACCGATGAAATGGCGAGGATGTTGCGTCAAAGAGGGGCTATGGCACCGATTCGCATTGTTTACAACGGCGTCGATATCGACAGATTTTGCCAAGGCGACAAGAAATTGGCGCGTGATCAGCTCAAGCTTCCACAAGATCGGGTTTTGCTTGGTGTGATTGGTCGAATCGAGTTTCGTCAAAAGCAGCAGCACCTGTTGGTCGAAGCGGTTGCGGGGGATGAGGAGTTGAGTCGGCAGTGCCATCTCGTTTTTGCTGGTGACGGTCCGGATGCGTCTCGCTTGAGCGACATGCTCAACGGCGGTCGGGTCTCGGGCACGATGATTTCTTGGTGTGATCCCGCGCCGCTGTATCGTGCCTTGGACGTGGTTTTGATTCCCTCGCGCTACGAGGGGCTGCCGCTGGTGATGCTCGAGGCGCTGGCGAGTGGGACTGCGGTGATGGGGAGCGATCGCGATGGCATGAAAGACCTTCTTGCTGGCGAATATCGGTTCGATGCGGAATCGTTGACGGCGTTGCGCCAATGCCTCAAAAACTGGCTGCGGTCGGGGATGCCTGCGGCTGCCGAGGAGCTGAAAAATCGGGTCAGGAGCGAGATGTCCTTGGCGGCATTTGCGGCAAGTTTTTCCCATGCAATTGAGGCGGAAAAAGCGAATTCTTTCTTTTCAAAATCCGGTTGATCCCGTAGCCTCAAAGCGCTTCGTTTTGTATTAGCAACTTCTATGGCCGAAACCGATTCAGATGATGAGAAAAAGAAAGGTTTTGCCTACCCATTGCCCTTCGATCCTCTGCGCCTTGTGGCGGGAGTTTTGACGAGGTGGCCGCTGATTGTTTTGGGCACGATCGTCTTTGGGGTTCTCGGTGCTTTTACCGGAAAACTTCTGACTCATCCTCGCTATACGCTATCGATGTCGCTGATCAAAGTGAGAGTCCCGCAGAACGTTCAGACATCGGACGTGGGCCAGCCATTCCGTCCGGCGGAATTGAACGATGCGACCTTATTGGCAACCTTGTTGGCGTCGGCCCCGCGCGATGCGGCTTTCAAGCGTGCGGACAATGGAGTAAGCATGGAAGCGGCGGCATCCATGACCGAAGCGAGCCAGTTGAAGAACACGGACATTTTTTACATCACCTACCATTCTCCTGTGGGACCCGACGACGCGGTGCGGGTATGCGGCATTTGGGCGGAGGAAATCAGTGAATACACCAAGCGATTGCAGCAGGCCGAAGCGCTGAGTTTATTGGGGATTTTGGACAAAGAAGTCGCCGCTTTAGAGAAAAAAATCGAAGCGGCCAATCGCGAGTTGTTAGACTTTGCCAAATCCGAGGATTTTATTGGTGGCGAAGCGCAGATTACGGGATTGATGAGCAAACTGGGGCAATCCGAGCTCGCTTACGAAGAGGCGAAAGCGCGTCAAGATTCCTTGCGCGCGCAGTTGGAGGAGCTAAAGTTGAAAATTCGCAATCATAGTCCATTGAACTTGTTATTGCGTGCAGCCAAAGATCAGTTGTCGGAATTGAGAGGAATTTATACGGACGCCAATCCCTTAGTGCAGAGCAAGTTGGAAAATATTGCTTATTTGGAGAGTCAGATTGCCAATCTCGATCAAGATGCGGAAGTCAATTTGGAGGCCTACACGGGGACTCCTCTGGGGAATCAGTTGTATCTCGACATCATGAACGTGAAAAGCCGCTTGGCCGAAGCGTCGAGCCAGGTGGAGTCATTTCAGGTGCAGAGGGAGACGACTGCAAAGCGACTGAGTCAGTTGCCCTCTTTGATGACGCGCTACAACTCGATGTTGGCGAGCAGGGATTCCTACATGGGAGAGCTTTCCCTATTGAGCAAGAGGCTGAAAGAGGCTGAGATTTTTGCATCGGGTTCTCCCGGATACTGGCAAGTTTTTCAACCGGCTGATGCCCGCAACATTAAGAAATCGTCGATGGTCAAAAAGCCTGCCATTTTGGGCATTGCGGGCAGTGTCATGGGTGCGGGCTTGGCGATTTTGTGGAATTTGTTTCATTCACAACGTTCTTTGCGTCGTTCTGTCCTAGAATGCTGTCAGGCGGCGAGAGCGCCATTGGCAGCGAATTTGCATCGCAGCGATGAGCTGACTGAGGAAAACTACTTCCGCCTGTGGATGGCTACGTTGTCACCGATGATTACGCGTCATTCCGGACAAATTTTGCTTTGGACGGCGGGATTGAGCGCGGAGGAAGAGCGAGAATTTTGGACTCACTTGGCGGCATCTTCGGCAAGAGATACCAAGATTTCTCTGACGATCGTCGATCTATCGCCTGATGATTTGTGGTTGAAGCGTGAAATGCCACCTTACTTGCGCTGGCAGAACGAGATTGGTCAACATGGGTCTTTCTGCCTTCTGCGCGCTTCAAAACTACCGGAACGGAGTAAGCGAAGTGAACTCAAATCCTTGGTGGCTTGGTATGCGGTACTGCGCGGTGAGGAGGCGTCGATTCGTGCGACTCGACTCAATCATCATCTGACAGAAGTGTATTTTTCGCAGTGCAAAGGGACCATCGTGCTAAGCGACCCTCCGGAAGGGAAGATACGTGGTTGGGCCGATCGACTTTCGATCATCGTGACACAAACTTTGTCGTAGTATGTTTTGGAGAAAATCGATAACGATCTTTTGTCTTGCCAGTGTGCTCGTGTTGCCCCGACTTGCGGGGCAGGAGGAGCACGCACTGCCCGAAGTGACAAAGCCCAACACTGCGCCTCAAAAGTCCGCAGCAGCTCCACCAGTTTCTGCTGAGAAAGCTGGTGCGCAGAGATCATGGAGAGAGCGCTTTGAGTTGGGGCCTGGCGACGTGATCAACTTTTCGTTGTTTGGTCGACCCGAACTCGATCGTCCGGGATTCCGCATCGCGCCCGATGGTACGGTTAGTTATTTGCAGGCACAAAATGTCAACATCAATGGACTGACGATCGATGAAGCGCGACTCAAGATTCAAGAGGCATTGAAGAGCGTTTACAAAAATCCGAGGGTCGTCATTACTCCGCAAGAAGTCGGTTCGAAACGCTTTACGATCTTGGGGAAAGTGGTCAATCGCGGTGTTGTCACCTTAGACAAACCTGTCACCTTGGTAGAAGCCGTTGCCAATGCAGGGGGCATTGAAACCGGATTGTTTGAGCGAAAAACGGTGGAACTGGCTGATTACGATCGATCGTTCATTTCCCGACGAGGGGAGCATTTGCCTGTGAATTTTCGCCGACTATTTCAAGACGGTGACTTATCGCAAAACATCGAGATTGAGCCCAATGATTTCATTTTTATCGCCTCTTCGATAGCGAACGATTACTACGTGTTGGGTTCCGTGAAAAATCCTGGTGTGCAAGGGTTGACCGAAGATGCGAGTTTGGCTTCTGCAATCACTCGTCGCGGTGGATTTACCGATCGAGCATGGACCGACCGGGTCTTGGTGATTCGCGGTAGCTTGTCCGAGCCCAAAGTGCATGCGGTGAGCATGAAAGACATTCTATCGGCCAAAACGCGCGATTTCAAAATTGAGCCGAAAGACATCATCTATGTCGCAGATCATCCGTGGTCGAAGCCTGAGGAGATCACCAAAATGGCCCTCAGCGCATTCGCTACGGGTGCCGCCTCGACTTGGGTCAATCTGAACGTCGATCCCATTCTTCCTACGCCATGAGCCATTCCTTTCCTTTGCTGACTCGATTTCTGTTCGTGACGCTGTTGTTTTCCGGTTGTCGCGAGAGAATCCCCAATCCGTCGTTCGATCTGCGTCAGCCGAATTTGACGGCGAAAGAGCTCTCTTTTTCGCGGGTAAAAATGAATCGCAAGCCCAGCCCCGATTTGCTCATAGCTCCCGATGAAGCCTATCTGTTGGGTCCAGGAGATGTGCTGGAAATTGAGATTTCCGAAATTCCGGGAACTCTCGCAAGAACCTTCGTTATGCCCGATGGCTTGGTTTATTACAATCTTGCGGGTGGTGTCAAAGCAGAGGGATTGACGCAAAAGCAATTTGCTGAGCAATTGACCATCGCTTTGAAAAAAGACTATGCGCGTCCTGTGGTCAATGTCTCTTTGGTGGAGGTTAAATCGCGTCGATTTTCTCTTTTAGGTCGTGTGTTTAAGCCCGGCATTTATCCTTTGCGTCAACCGACCACTCTGCTCGAAGCCATTTCCCAAGCTGGCGGCTTGTATACATCGGCGTTTTCGGGGCAAACCGAAGAATTGGCAGATTTGTCCAAGAGTGTTGTGATTCGCGATGGCAAAGTGCTCCCGGTCAATTTTGAAAAACTGGTGAAAAATGGTGACGCCTCGCAGAACATTTACCTTCGCCACAATGATTATGTCTACATTCCTTCGTCGACGAGTTCGACGGTTCTGGTCTTAGGTGCTGTGGCGAATCCTCAGGCCATTGGGCATCGTGAGCCGATGACCTTGATCGATTGCATGGCGCAGTGTCGTGGTCCGGTGAAAGGAGCTTATCTCAAGCAAATTGTCGTCGTGCGAGGCACCATGGACAAGCCGCAGGCGGCGCTGGTGGACCTACAAGAAATTTTGGTCGGTCGAGCGACGAATGTGCTGTTAGAACCAGGGGACATCGTTTTCGTGCCCAAGCGTCCACTGGGTCTGCTTGAAACGACGGTCGAGCTGGTCTTCCAAGATGCCGCGCGCGCCTTAGCTTTGGCCGAGGGCACGCGCTTTGCTGGCGGGAATCAAGGACCTGTGCTGACGATTCCGCTTAGTTCGCCACCGCCGGCCCCAGCACCTCCGCCTCCTTGATTTTTTTGGCACGGATTTGCGTTCGCCAGAAATAGCAGCGAGCGAGAATGGTGCACATGATGATCCAGGTCGTGAGGTTTTTCGTTTGCGTAAGCACTCGTTCAACCCGTCCGTGGAAGTAGGTGATGACGAGCGCAACCAAAATGCCAAGCAGTAAAAGTCCTATCGGCGATTTCCAGAATCCCCATGTCGCACGAATGCCGTGCCACACGGTTAGCAGGACAAATAGCAGATAAACGCTAAAGCCGAGAACGCCTGTCTCGGCGAGCCAGAGCCAGTAGAGGCTCTCGGTGAGAGGGTTGGCTTGAAACATTTCCGGGTAAATGCGTCGACCGCGATTTTGTTCCCATCGTTCCATGACCTCGGAATACTTCGTGCCACGAGGACGGCTGTTGGCGATCCCGAAATTGTTCCATCCGATGCCGACAAGGGGCGAGTCCTTCAGCATTGCGGCAGATTGTTGGTTCAGGGCAAAACGCAAGTCGTTTTCTGGACTTGAGTCTTCGCCCATGCGTTCCATGAAAGTATCGGCCGCCATGGCCAATACAACAATGCCACCAAATGCTCCACCAACGCCAATCAAAACTCGTCGGATGGTAATGCCCTGCAGAAAAGAACCGCAAAGCATTAGCACGGCTCCCAATCCGAAAGCGGCGAGTGAGGCGCGCGAGACGGAAAGCACGACGACCAATCCGGCGCTGGCAAAGGCGGCGAAGCATAGCACGACATCCGCCGGTTTGGTTTGCTTAGAAAGCGCGAGTCCGAAAAGCGGCATGGCCACCATGTATGACCACATCGCCATCGGGTTTTGGTGTTCGAACCAGCCCATGACCCGGAATCCGCCTTGCACGTAGCGCCCCCACAGGCAGAGCACTACTTGCACCAGCAGGGCGACGGCAAAGCCGCGCATCACGGCGAGAATGTCTTTTTCATGACGAATCGCCGAAAACACTCCCAACATGATGAGGCTCATTTTCGCATACTTGAAAGCGGGCATGAACACATACAGCGGTTCGAGTGCTTGAAAAATCGACAACAATCCGACAAAAATCCACGAGAACCAAACCAGCATGCCCGGTGTGAACCAGCGAAAATCTTTGCGTTTTTCCAAGATCGCACTCAGCGCAAATCCGATGGCGATGGCTTCCAAAAAGTTGAATTCGAATCCCTTGGTGTGACCGCGATATTTTTCGATCGAGTAAAGCATCAGCGTGAAATCTGAAGGTGGTCTCACCAGCTCAAACGCCATAAAGCCCAGAGCGATGCGCCGCAAGAGATCCCGACCTTTGAAAAGAAAGCCGAGCATGGGGCCAACACCGAAATACACCATGGCAATCACGATGATTTTTACCAAGGTTTTGAGAATGTCCATCTGACGCAGCATCCTAAAGAACAGCGCGCTGCTGGTCAAGTATCAGCGTCGGCTGAGATCATCAAAAAAGAGTCAGTTGCTGATGCGGTATCGGCTTTTGCAGCATCACGATGCGATTGGTATTGGTGCCTTTACTGGCGTTTTGGATGCCCCAGCAATTGGAAGTTTTGGTGAATTCTTGATCGTTGATGAGCAGCGCCTTGGGAACAAGTCCAGCCTCTTGGGCGGCAGGGATGACGAGATCTTCCATCAAGATTTTGCCTTTTTTGACCTCGCCCACTTCAAAGGCAACCACACCGCCGGGGATGAGGAGTCGACGCAGCTCCGCGAGCACTTGGGTCATGCCTTGCTGCCAGGCTTCGGCGTTACGCAGTTGCCAAATCGAAATGGACTTCGAGTCAATGCCGTTAAACCAGCAGCGTAGCCAGTTGTCTTGATCGTATTGCACCACATCGAGAAAGGGGGGTGAAGTGACCACCAGGGCGACGCTATCATCGGCGATACTGGGCGTGCTCGTGCAGCTGCCTGTGACGCATTGGGCTTGTCGATGCAAGGTTCGGAGGTCGCTCTTTTCCTCTGCAGTAAGATCCTTGAGCAGGGAGGTCGATTTTTTGGCGATGATGTTTTTTACATCGCGATAAGGCGGGATCTGCTGGCGTTTTTCATTGATACGCTGCTGTGAAACAAGGGAAACGGCTTGATTGGGTGGCAGGGTGTAGACGGAAAAAAATCCCGCAGAGTGTCCTGTGAGTCGATTGGTTGCTACCATGCGAATCCATGCATCGACTTCATCCAATCGACCAGCTTGCTCGCGTTGCAGAAAATAAGCGCGCAGAGCGCAAAGCTCCTGCAAGGTATCGGGGTGATAAAAAACCTGTAAATCCTGACGAAGCTCGACATCTTGCCGCAGGTCGAGTTGTTCGAGTCGTCGCTGAATCGCCTTCGTTTCCACCGGCTGCATGCGGGGCAGGCAAAGGATTTTCGACAGCGGGTTGATGTCGCAGCCTGCGGGTTTGCGACCGAGCAAGGCCGCTTCCAGCAGGGTTGTGCCGCGCCCCATGAAGGGATCATAGACCGTGTCGCCAGGTCGGGTGAAGCGTTCGATGAAAAAACGGGGCAGCTGGGGCTTGAAGCAGGCGCGGTAGGATACTTCGTGCAGGGAATGCGCTGCGCGCTGCTTGGAGGTCCAGAATTCATTGACGTAGACCGGAATCACACCTGTCGCTGTGATTTGATCGAGAATTTTCGTCGGCGTGCCAAATTCGTCAAAGCCGCGCATTTCCTCGTGGAAGGCATCGAAAGAAAAAAACGGTAGCGACATCGCCTTGATCCAAAAGGTCGGCCGTTGTTTTGTCAAGTGATTGACCTGCTTGGAATCGAACGGCGAGCAAGCCGACGCGAAAAATCCATTGATTTTTTCGGGTTTTCACGCTTTAACAGCCGTCCACCATTTTCATCATGCGCACACATCATTGCAACCAGCTCCGCCTTTCCGACATTGACCAAACGGTGACCTTGATTGGTTGGGTCAATTCTGCCCGCGACCACGGCGGCGTGATTTTTGCGGATTTGCGCGACCGAGAAGGTTTGACGCAGGTGGTGTTTCGTCCCGAAGAAAACGCAGAATTGGCGGAAATTTCTCATACCTTGCGCGATGAAGATGTGATTCAAGTCACCGGCCGCGTGGCGAAGCGTTTGGATGGCACGAGCAATGACAAAATTGCCACCGGCGATATTGAAATCATCGCCACGGCACTGAACATCATCAACAAAGCCGACGTGCTGCCTTTCCAGCTCGACAAAGAGCTTTCGAACGAAGACTTGCGGATGAAATACCGCTATCTCGACATTCGTCGCCCGCGCATGACGCACAACTTGCGCACGCGTCATCGCGTCACGAAGAGCACGCGCGATTTCCTCGATGAAAACGGCTTTTGCGAGATTGAAACGCCGATTCTCTCCAAGTCCACGCCCGAAGGCGCGCGCGACTTCCTCGTGCCCTCGCGCTTGCAGCCTGGATGTTTTTACGCGTTGCCGCAAGCTCCTCAACAATACAAGCAGTTGTTGATGGTGGGTGGCATTGAGAAGTATTTCCAAATCGCCAAGTGCTTCCGCGATGAAGACCTGCGCGCCGACCGTCAGCCGGAGTTTACGCAAATCGACATCGAGTCTTCTTTTGTCGATCAAGAGGATATCATCGGCTTGGTCGAGGGCCTGATCGGCAGAATTTTCCGCGAGGCTCGCAATACGGAAATCCCTTCGTCGTTCGAACGCATGACGTGGCATGAAGCGATGAATGTCTACGGTTCCGACAAGCCCGATCGTCGTTTCGGTCACCAGCTCACCGACCTCACTTCGGTCTTTGCCGAATCGACGTTTAAGGTTTTCTCCAGCGTTTTGGCATCGGGCGGTGTGATTAAGGCGATCAATGCCAAAGGATTCTCCAACGTCAGCACGGGTCAAGTCGAGGCGCTGACACAGCTCGCCATTCAGCACGGGGCCAAGGGGCTTGCCTACATCCAAGTGCGCGGGGAGACAGTTGATACCTGGCGTTCGCCCATCACCAAGTTCCTCACCGAAAAAGAAATTGCGGCGATGAAAGAAGCGCTCAACATCGAGACGGGCGATTTGATTCTTTTCGGCGCTGGGCCGTGGGAGCAAGTTTGCGAAATCCTCGGTCGTGTGCGTTTGGCTTGTGCCGAAATGCAAAAACTGCTCGAAGGAAATACCGAACTGAATTTTCTCTGGGTCACAGAGTTCCCGCTGTTGGCTTTCGATGAAGAAAGTGGTCGCTATGTCGCGGTGCACCATCCTTTCACTCGTCCAATCAAAGAAGACGAAGAAAAACTTTTGCGTGGCGAGCTCTCGACTGAGCTTCGCGCCAATGCCTATGACGTGGTGTTGAATGGGCACGAACTCGGTGGTGGCTCGATCCGAATTCACGAAGCTGCCTTGCAGACCGCGATGTTCAAAGCATTGGGGATTTCTGAAGAGCAAGCGGCGGAAGAATTTGGTCACATTCTTGACGCCTTCCGTTTCGGCGCACCGCCGCATGGTGGTCTGGCGCTGGGACTCGATCGCTTGGTGATGTTGATCTGCGGGGAGCAATCGATTCGCGAAGTCATTGCGTTTCCGAAAAACAACAAAGGCAATGACCTGATGAGCCAGTCGCCCGCCGAGGTGGATCCGAAGCAATTGCGTGACTTGCGCATCCAATCTACGGCGAAAAAACCGAATTGATCTGCGATCGCAGAAGTGGTGAAGAAATTCACCCGCAGCTCCGTCGAACCAACATGCGCATGAATCTCTCTCCCTCCCTTTTCTGTCGTAGCATCGTGGCCCTGTGGAGCGTCGTGCTGACGAGTACTCTCGTGGCGCAGCCTAGCGCAGAAGAAATCATTGCGGGAGCCAAGATGGTCGCAGTCTTGCAGCAGGCCGACTTGCAGGGAAAGATGACCAAAGGCTCGGCGCAAGTGCCTACGGCCTTGTTTTTGCGACAAAACGACATTCAGTTTCAATACTTCGAAAACCAGCAGTGGTCGAAATTTCACCTGCGCCTGAAAGACGAGGCTTGTGAGATCTTTCAAATGAAGGCTGGCAAACAAACGCCCTTTCCCCTCGATCAGATTGCCAAGCCCATTGCCGGAATGGATTTATCCTACGAAGATCTGGCGCTGCGCTTTTTCTATTGGAAAAATCCTCAGCTCGAAGGAGAAGAGCGCGTGGGGGTGCATCCGTGCTGGAAAATTCGGCTCAACAATCCTGGTCAAGGCGGTGCCTACCAGGTGATGTATGTGTGGATCCATCAAAAATACGGAGCTTTCATGAAGATCGAAGGCTTCAATCGCGCAGGACAAATTCTGAAGCGCTTTGAAGTCACGGATGTCATGAAAATCGGGAAAAATGCTTCGGGACATGACATCTACACGCTGAAGCAAATGAATGTTAGTTCCATGAATCCCGTGAACGGTCGCACCGCATCGCAGACGAAGCTGATTTTTGAAGCTCCGAAATCTGTCGAGCTCAAAGGACCTCGATAAGCAGTCCTTCGCAGGCGTCAGATCTGAGAAGCTTTTTGCCTTTTTCGGTATGTCTGAAAGCTTTGGTAAATGGCATGCAACAAAACTGTGAGTGCTACGACAAGAACTGTTTTTGACCACAGATACCATGGGGCATTCGATGCGACAGCTTGGTGCATGCTCGGAATCTTGAGTGCGATGCGATCGACGTAAGGAAAGGCCATCGTGTGAGTGGGGAAAATCAAAATCGTTGCGGCAGAAGTGGCGGTGATCAGTCGGAACGACGGCAGATTTTTGCAGAGCAAAAAGAACCCGACGATCATCAACAAAGCGGCCGGCACGGAAAGCCAGGGATGGCCGAGCGAGGCGAGACGGATGTCGGGCGGAGACGAGTTGAAGAGTGCCAGTGTGCTACCCATGAGCACCGCAAGGAGTCCCACAGCAGCGGGGGCGCGGACTGCAGCGAGATCCCATTGGCGCAGGCGCAAGACGTGACCGATGGCAATCCAGCCCGCGGCGATGCAGCCGCTCTCGAGCTCCCAGGGTAGTGCGCGTCCCGACATCATCACTCCGAGCGTCACGATGATTCCCAGCGCAAAAAACCTGCCAATCTTCGACGGAATCTGCCAGCTGCCGTAAACCAACAACAAAGCACAAATCAATCCGGGAAAATACCATAACACCACAGGATACAAATCTGTGCTCTGATTCTTCGATCCGCTCGCGTAGAGCAGTGATGCAATTCGTTCTTGCAAGGACATGCCGAGACTTTGTGTGTCTCGAAACGCATAGCAATAGTAGAGCATCGCCAAAATCCCAAATCCGAAGTAAAGCTCTAACAATTTTCTGATTCTCTTC
This sequence comes from Verrucomicrobiota bacterium, assembly GCA_004293285.1. Classification (GTDB taxonomy): domain Bacteria; phylum Verrucomicrobiota; class Verrucomicrobiia; order Verrucomicrobiales; family Akkermansiaceae; genus UBA956. Next base: position 24,720 of record RDYF01000029.1, read on the forward strand.
GAAACAAACTCCCGAGGACTAACAGCAAGCGCGCCGGGCGCGAGGAGGAAGCCGCTGATCAAGAAAAACAAAGGCATATGAAACGAGTAGATCCATCGGTGCTGTTCAGAAGGTAAATGAGTATGCCCGGCCACGACTAAGACAATTCCCAACGTTTTCAGAAAATCAATCCATGGATAACGAGTGGCATTCATTGTTCATCGGGATTATCAGATCGAGAAGAATCTGTAAAGTTCGAATCAAATGCAAAGGTTCGCATTCGATGGCAAGCATGTGTCGCGATCATTGGTTTTTCTAACAAAAATTATGGTGCGAAGTGACGATCCCGACAGATACCTGACATTTCTGTTTCATGAGGGCATTTCTCAAGCGAGCGATCGAGTGATACCAAAGGTGCGCTGGCCTGTGTGCCACTGTTATCCCATAGATTATGAAATACCATCGAAAATACCTTAGTATGCTTGCTCTGCTCGCCCCCATTTCCTCGGCAGTTGCTGGCACTCCCGTTTGGTTTACGCCGCTGACGCAGTCAGCACCTGTCGTCGCGGCCAACGCCTTTGAAGAAACTGCCCAGCCATGGGTGACACCTAGTGGCATCATTCAAAAAAATCTTTTGTCGATGCGCGAAGTAGAGGACTCGATTTTGAGTCCAGGGCAATCGATTGTTCGTGCCGCCGGTGCTGGAACCAGTGCTTCGATGTTCGACATGGTGGCATTTGATCCTACCGGTTCGTATCTGTTCATTCCTCACGAAACACCGTATGGCGCAGGATGCTCGCGATTCGACATCTACAACAACTTCAACGAAGTGATTTTTTCTGGAGACGGAAAAGGCAAGGACAGCAATTGGAGTGCGGATTACGGTGCATTTGATCCATCGCGATGGACCCCTAACAACACTTTGCTGCTCGCGGAGGAATGGGCTGGTCGTGGTCGTGTGATTGAAATTCTGAATCCGTTAGCTGATGCGAATCAGATTCAGTCGCGTGTTCTCGAATCGATCGCCAATGTTTCACACGAAGGCATCAATTTCAGCAAGCGCTATGACAACGTGATTTACTACATCGACGAATGGAACTCGGGTTCGATTTACAAATTTGTGATGACGAAGCGCGGGGATTACACCAAAGGTCAAACCTTCGTTCTATCCGTGAATGCATTTGCATCGAGCGGAGGAGATGCAACAAAGAACTGGAATGCTCAAGCCGAAGGAACGGTCCGTGAGGGCGCGGCAACTTGGGTGGCGATTACCGACGAAAACGGCAACCAACTTCCCAACGTCACCAACCCATTCTTTGATGGTGCTGTGAATAGCCAAGTGGATGGAACGGGAGTAGGAGGACGTGTTGCTGCGGACCAAGTGGGCGGCACACCCTTCGGGCGTCCTGAAGACATGGTTGTGTCGCGTTTGAAAAATGGACGTGAAGTTCTTTACATTGCGGCCACTTCCGAAAGCTCCGTGCTGTCGATTGAAATTGTCGATCACAAGCGCATCGATGCTCAACGTCATGGTCGTGCGATGGTCCGAACTCTCGTCAGCAATCAATCTCCGAAAAACCTTGGTTTTTCCGCCACCACAGCCGTTTTGAATTCGCCCGACAACTTGGCGATCGATGCCTTGGGCAACATCTATGTGATCGAAGACTCGCCCAACGGTGATGCTTCGGGCGGCGACATTTGGTTTGCTCGCGATACCAACAACGATGGTGTAGCAGAATCGTTGGATCATTTCATGAGCATTCGCGTGGCAGGCAGCGAGGGCACAGGCATGATCTTCAACCCAGCCAATCCTGCGGAGTTTGTGGTCTGCGTGCAGCATCCAAACAGTACCAACTTGTCGAACGTGCCCAATGGTCTGGGGGACTCGGTTTGGCTTTTCAATCTCTCAGAGATCCCCAATCAGAACTTCCTCAGCCGCTTGAAGCGTGCTGGTCGCACTGCTCCAAAAATCATCGATTGATTGATCGCTGTTTTATGAAACCAGGGTGCCGTCTGTGTGCGGCACCCTGATGATTCTTTTCAACAATGAAACGAGTTCTCTATTTTTGCTGTTCGATGGTTTTTCTTTTGAGGGCAGAACCCTCGGCTCTAACAAAAGATTGGCTGGAGGTGCTCAAGCGGTCCGACCAGGTAATTGCACCAGAGCCTGCGGGGTATTCTGTCGCGGTGATGTACAATGCTACACGAAGTCCGAAGGCCGCTACAATGCGTGCTATGTTTGTCATCAGAATGAAATCGACGGTCGAGAAAACGTCATGAACGATGGCAGCTTGCAAGAAAACTATGCCTTTAGTGATCTCGGGCACGTCAATCATTGGACCAATTTGCAAGAAGATCGACGAGAGAAGATGAAGCGCATTTCCGATGAGGAGATGCGGGCGTATGTGGCAAAAGAGAACTATCAAGAATTGCCCGAGCGCTTGAAAGCTGCTCATTTCCAAGGATGGATACCCGACATGAAAGACTATCATCGCGCGGCAGCTGCTGTCGATGCGCATGGGCATGCGCTCGATGGTTCGGGCTGGGTGGCTTTTCAATACAAGCCTTTTCCCAGCACTTTTTGGCCCACCAATGGCTCGTTCGATGATGTGTTGATTCGCCTCGATTCCGCATTCCGTCGAGATTCCAGCGGCAAGGAGAATCGAGCCATCTATCAAGCCAATTTGGCTTTGTTAGAGTGTGCGATCAAAGGCAAAAAAGAGATGGGTTTGCCCGCCCTTGATGAGAATGCAATCGGGACGGACTTGAACGACGATGGTCAAATGAATGTGGTCCATCAGATCAAAAAGCGTTCGCACTATCTTGGAGCCGCAGAGAATCAGCCGGTGGTTGATTTTCTCTATCCGCAAGGCACGGAATTCATGCACGGAATTCGCTATCTGGAAGAAGGTCGAGATGGGAAACTCCGACCATCAGCGCGCTTGAAAGAGCTGCGCTACATGAAGAAGTGGAAGTCCTATGCCAAAGAATGGTATCATCGCGAATACCAAGAAGAGCGCTTCGCCAAAGAGGCAGGAGATTTGCCGGGCTATGCTTCCATAGGGGCGCATGGATTGGACAACGGCACGGGTTGGTCGGTATCGGGGTTTATTGAAGATGCTCAAGGGCGACTGCGCACGCTATCGTTCGAAGAAAATTTTTCGTGCATGGGCTGTCACAATGCAGTGGGATCTACCATCGATAAGACATTTTCCTTTGCTCGCAAACAAGATGGTGCGCCTGGTTGGGGATACATCGATCTCACGAAGATGGTCGATGCCCCGTCGGAAGGCGAGAGTGAAGGGGAGTTTTTGACCTATCTACAACGCGTGGCGGGTGGTAGTGAATTTCGCAATAATGAAGAAATGCAGCAGCGATGGTTCGATGCATCGGGTCGAGTTCGCAAAGAGGCAATCCAGAAGCTTCCTCACATTGCGGCATTGATCATTCCCAGTGTCGAGCGTGCGATGCAGTTGAACAAGGCATATCGATGCATCGTCATGGATCAAGACTACATCTTTGGCAAAGATGCCACGTGGTTCGTGCCGCAGAATGTTTACTCCGTGATTGATGCTGAAAAAGCACCGACTTTGCCTAGCGAGAAATGCCATACGTATTCCCTGTTGCTCGACTGGACGAAATCTGGCTCACCGACGAACTGAGCATTCTTGAAAAAAGCGGACCATTTCTTGTGTGACTTCTTTCGGGTAGCGATGCCCTTGATCGTGGCGGTAAATGACGACACGCGCGCCATTCATGGGGTCGATGGGGGCAAAGAGTTCCGCGCGTTGACTCCATCGCGTGCTTGGTTTTTGGCATTGATTGACACGTTGCACCTTGCGCACCATCCATTCCTGCCAAGTGCTGAGGACCAATTTGTCATTGGTCGCCATAGCATGAAAGCAAGGCTTGGGTCGGAGGGTGGGGATGAGTCGATGTCCCACAGCGGCACTTGGTGCCAAGGCAGTGATTTTTTCAAAACGCGTCGACCACAGCAAGTAGCTGAATGCGCCGCCATTCGAGTGTCCCATCACAAAGACTTGTTCGGGGTTGATGTTCCATTTCTTGGTGCATAGGTCGAGTAGGGCATCAAAGAATCGCAAGTCGCGATCCTCGTGCGATCCCGCTTCAAATTGCCAACCGTTTTGCTTGCCCTCGGGGTCGGTGAGTCGTCCGGGAGTAGGAATTCCTTGCGGGTAAACGACACAGGCTTCGGGCCATGCCAGGTGCATGCCAAAAGAGCGTGCGGCCGATGTGGCGCTGCCGCCGTGACCGTGAAAACAGAGCACCAGAGGAGGAGATTTCTTTGCTTTGTCATCGTATTTTTCCGAAGGCGGGAATACGAGTGCGGTTCTCTCCAGAGTCCCGACTGCGATCTTGCATTCCTCTCCTGCAGCGAACACTGCGATCGGAAACAACAAGATCGACAGCAACCCGATCATTTGCCGAAAAAATGCGGTCATATCATAAGAAACCATCGGCCTTGCGAAAAGTTGCTGTGCATCGACGCTCTGCGGTCTCTGACACAAAAAACGTTTCGTGAGCTTGTCAGGGGCGGCATTCTAGGATTTGTTTGACGGCAATGAAAGGCATAATGGGATTTGGGTTGATCTTGAGCGTGGGTGTCGCCATGGCCAAGCATGGTTCGACGTCAGAATTCAATCAACGAACCGCCAGAGACTATGGGCTTTCGCAAACGCCCGTGCGCAATCTGACGATTGACTTCGGTTGGAACGATGCCGGGCATCTGATGTATCGAACCGTATCCGCAGACCAGAAGCCCGAGGCAAAAGTCATCGACCCGCAAAGTGGTCGGGAAGAAGCAACCAACGATGCGGTGCCGCCGATTGCCCAGAAAGAAGACAAACAAAGTCCGACACGTCCAGGCTACGAACATCATTTGTCGCAAGATGGAACATGGGAAGTGCTGAAGCGCGAGGGCCAACTGATTCTCAAAAATCGCAAGGACCAGAAAGAGATCGTGCTCGCTACCGACAACGAGCAGGGCCGTTTTGAAGGGACACCCTATTGGTCGCCCGACTCCAAGCGTTTCATGATGTGGCAGCACCAAGCCGTGCCTGAGCGCAAAGTGACGCTGACTCGTTCCTCGCCCAAAACACAATTGCAGCCGGAGTATTTCCAGGTCGACTATCCCAAGCCTGGTGATGAATTGAGCGTGTCCTATCCTTGCATTTTCTCCATCGATGGCACCGAGCCCATCATGGCGGATTGTTCTCTGGTTGCTCATCCCTTTGAGATCAAAAATCCAGCATGGCGAGAGGATTCGGCGCGCTTCACTTACGAATTCATCGAACGCGGGTTTGGCAAAATGAACGTGATCGAGATCAATGCTGCGACGCGCCAGCAGCGCACCTTGATTCGTGAAGAGAGCGAGACCTTTGTCTATGCCTACGGATACGGCTATCGATACGACCTCAAGGGAGGGGACGAAATTTTATGGAACTCCGAGCGCGATGGTTGGAATCACTTGTATCTGCTCGATGGCAAGACGGGAGCGGTGATCAAGCAATTGACCAAGGGACCATGGGTTGTGAAAAAAGTGGTGCGAGTGATGGAACAAGAGCGTCGTGCCTTGCTGCAAATCTGCGGTTGCTTCCCCGATCAAGATCCGTACTTTCAGCACTACATCATGGTGCACTTCGATAGCGGGAAAATCACTCCCTTGACGCGCTCGCCGGGTCATCATGAAAAACCGGTTTTTTCTCCTGATGGATCTTCGTATGTTTGTCGATGGTCACGCGTCGACAAGGCACCGGTGTATGAGTTGCGTCGGACCGAAGACGGCAAGCTGATCAAAACCCTGAGTGAGGCCGACGACACCGAGTTGCGCAAAAAATGGCGACTTCCTCAGCCGATGGTCGCGAAAGACCGTGAGGGCGTTTATGACATTTACGGGATCGTAGTTTTCCCGCCCAACTTCGATCCGAACAAAAAATATCCGGTGGTAGAATACATTTACGCTGGGCCGCACGATGCCTTTACGCGCAAGAGTTGGCAGCCGTGGATCATGCCTATGCATGAGGTGGCGAGTCATGATTTCATCGTGGTGCAGATGGATGGTCGTGGCACGGCGCATCGCGGGAAGAAATTTCACGACTACTGCTACAAAAATCTCAAAGATGCGGGTTTTCCGGATCGGATTGCGTGGATGAAATCGATCGCCGCCAAGGTTCCGCAAATGGATCTCAGCCGCGTGGGGATTTTTGGTGGCTCGGCGGGGGGACAAAATGCGATGGGAGCTTTGCTGTTCCATGGCGATTTCTATCGGGCCGCGGTGGCTGACTGCGGCTGTCACGACAATCGATTGGACAAAATTTGGTGGAACGAGCAGTGGATGGATTGGCCCGTGGGTCCGCATTACGAGGCGAGTTCGAACATGGTGCATGCCAAAAACCTGCAAGGGGCACTGATGCTCACCGTGGGAGAAGTCGATAGCAACGTTGATCCTTCCACGACCATGCGCGTGGTGGATGCCTTGATCGAAGCGGACAAAGACTTCGATTTGATCGTCGTGCCGAATGGCAATCATGGAGTGGGGGAAACGCGGCACATGCAGCGCAAGCGCATGGAGTTTTTCCGTCGTCATTTGGGCAACCCAGAACCAAGGTCATGAGCAAGTTTTTTCTCAAATGCAGTGAGTGGTTTCCTCTGTGGTTGGTGCTAGGAAGTCTGTGGGCTTGGTGGCAGCCGGACAAGTGGAGCTGGTTTCAGCCGTGGATTTCGCTAGGCTTAGGGGTGATCATGCTTGGCATGGGATTGACTTTAACGTTGAGTGATTTTCGACAAGTCGTGAAGCAACCGCGTTGGGTAGCGATTGGGGTGATCTTGCAGTTTGTCATCATGCCGACAGCGGGCTGGTTTTGCGCCAAGGCTTTTGGTCTCTCGCGTGAATTGAGTGTCGGATTATTGCTCGTGGCCTGTTGTCCCGGTGGTACGGCATCGAATGTCATTTGCTACCTCGCGCGGGCCAACGTGGCCTTGAGTGTTTTGTTGACGCTTTGCTCCACTTTGGTCGCTGTGGTGCTGACGCCGATGTTGACGATGAAACTCGCGGGGCAATATCTGCCCTTGGATGGCTGGGCCTTATTTCGATCCATGGTGCAAGTGGTGCTCTTTCCCTTAGTGGCAGGAGTGGCGATGAATGCCTGGTTCGATCGCAAGGCATGGGGCGCGAAGGCGCGTGATGTGGTCGGAGTGATGGGCCCTCTCCTGAGCGTGATTTTGATTGTCATGGTCGTGGGGAGCATCGTTGCGGGAGGCAAAACAGCGATCCTCACTGCTGGGCCGATTTTATTTGTCGCGGTCTTTTGTCTGCATGCATTGGGATTTTCGGGTGGCTACGTGCTGGCCAAACTTTTGGGAGGCGATCGTGCTCAGAGCATCACCGTATCGGTCGAAGTAGGCATGCAAAACAGTGGACTTGCGGCTTCGCTGGCCAAAAACCATTTCGCCAACTACGCGATGGCTCCCGTGCCCGCTGCCATTTCGGCGGTGTTTCATAGTTTGATGGGTAGCGCCTTGTGTGCTGTGCTGGCCTTGCTGCGCATGCGACGAGGATCGTCCGAGCGCTAGGAAGTCTCACGCGTCGCGATTGGAGCGGGGTGCGGCCAATCGGCGAACGGTGATTTGGTCCCAGAATTGTCGATCGCGTGCACTGGCCCACTGCGATCGCCAAGAGCGGAGGGCGCTGGGGCCGAGGATGGTGCGGCCGCCGACGAGTGTTTCATTCAAGCCACCTGGAGTGCGAATTTCTTTGACCGATGAGAAATGCTTCCGATAAAGCGCGCGGATTTGGCTTTGGAGTTTGCGGTGGCCCGCGCCGCGGACCAAATTGGTCAGCAGGAGTCCATCGGGATGAAGCAGCTTTTTCAAGGCCAGGATGTTTGCATCATTCCAGTCACCCGGACGGAAGACATCGTGGCTGCCGGCGAGATAGACGTCATCGATGACGACATCGAATTTCTCTGTGCAGCGGTGAATCCACTCATAGGCATCGGCGATCTGGACATCGCAATCGAGCGTATCGAGATGCATGTGCTGCTGCGCGAGTTCGACGATTTGCGCGTCGATCTCAACGGCATGCAGGGCGGCCTGCGGCAGCAAATGGCGGAGGCCGTGAAAAGTAGTGCCACCGGCAAAACCGAGCATGAGAATCGAGCGCGGTTGGCGACTGGGGTGAAGCAGTGCGGCGGCGATCATATTGTCCCACGCGAGGCCCGTGAGGAAGCGCTGCGTGTGATGCCAGGCGTGGACGGCCTGTTCGACACGGAATTCCTTTTGCCAAGTCGATTTCCAGACTTCGACGTATTGGAACTTGGTTTGAACCGCCGCGATTCGATGCATCAGCGTGGGGTTTGCGAGGATGAGGCGCGCTTGGCTTTCGCACGCAGGGCAAAAAACAGGCCGAGACCGACGACAATCAAAAAGCCGCAGATGAGAACGCGGAGGATGCGCAAAAAAGCGGAGTCGACTTGGTCATCGCTGGCGGTGGCCGTCGTGACTTCGCCGGGGATGCGTCGCAGTTCCAGCACGCCTGGTTTTGCTTCCATCGCCGTGAGTTGTTGCAGCACAGGGCCGAGAATGGGGTCCTGCTGCTCCGTCACGCCGAGGCGAAATGGCGGGATTTGGGCGATGAATTCGCGCGGCACCGATTGATGCGGGACCACCAGGTTTTGCACCTGAAACGCGAGAGTTTTCTCCGATAAGATGGGTTTGAGCACAATTTCTCCATTCAGGAATCGTTTTTCACCTGATCCCGGCAAACCATTGATCAGGCGCGTGTGATCCGCAATGATTTCGCCTTGGCGGATTTCTTTGACAAAAAAATGCCCGCGGTAATCGCGGAGAGGTTTCATCGTGGCGAGTGCGAAATTCAGGTCCTCGGCGGAGAGTTCCAGCGTGGCGGGGGTATCGGTCTTCCCGATGAGGGATTCGCGGAAAAGCTGCAAGCGGGCATGCAGATCATTAAGCGCCGATTCGCGGCCCTCGATCACGATTTCTGGCAGGGTTGAGGGAGTGGGCTGCGTGAACTTGGCAATCTCCGCATTTTGACGGAATAACGAGTAAACAGCGGAACCAATGAGGAACAGAGCGACGCTGGCGAGAATCAGCATAATCGCACATCCGGCAAAAGGAGAGCGTGCGGGTGGTGTCTCGGGAGCAGGATTGGTCATGCGCTCAGCCTACGAGAGGAGTGGCGCACTGCCAAGCCGCGAATCATGAGAATCCAGCACAAAGAGCGAATTTCTGAGCCTTTTCGGTTGATTTGTCGATTTTTTCTCAGTTTCCGCTTGCCAATAGAGAAAAAATATGGTTACTGGCTCGCCCGTCCGCTGCCTGAACGAATTATGTTACCTGACAACATCATTCCATTTGAATCGCCCAAGGCAGAGCATCGGTACCCATCACTCCCTATGAAAAGTGAGCTCGTTTACAAAGCTGCTCTGATCCCCACTGTTCCCAGCATGGGAGCCGCTGACATTGCTCTGACGGAGATCATTGAAGGAAAAATCAAGTTGCTGGAGGTTGTACCTGAGCAGGCTTGAGGTCTGACCAAAAGGATTTCGCATGAGTGCGGAGATTGCTACCAATCGCAAAGCGGGGCGCGATTTTCACATTGGCGACAAATACGAGGCAGGCATCGAACTGCGTGGCACTGAGGTGAAGTCGATACGCGCCGGAAAAATCAACATTTCCGATGCGTTTTGTCGTGTCGAAAAGGGTCAACTTTTCCTCTACGGCTGCGACATTCAGCCTTGGGAAACGGCGTCGACATGGTTTCAGCATGAGTCCAAGCGGCCGCGTCGGCTCTTGCTGCACAAGCGTGAGATTTTTAAGCTGGAGCAAGCGAGCTCGATCAAAGGGGCTTCTCTCCCTTTGTTGCGGATGTATTGGAAAAACCGCAAAGTCAAAGTGGAGATTGGTGTGGGCAAAGGCAAGACCCATGGCGATCAGCGCCACGATTTGAAAAATCGCGTGGAACTGCGTGAAGCGCAGCGCGAGATGGCGCGCTTCAATCAGCGGGCGTAATCGATTTTACTGGATTTCGAGACCCGAAGTCGGCCAGATCCAGCGCACGACTTTGCCACCTTGGATCAAGGCTTTGGCTTGGATGTTTTTCGTGCCAAAAATGGTTTCCGCCTGATAAGAGGCAGTCCCCGTCTGATAGCTCGAGCCATCGATGCTCTCTTCTTCTCCGGCTTTCCAGTCATTGACCTGATCCAGCGAGAATTCGGTGATTTGTTTGCTGCTGATGCTGCTTTTCATCAAGGCGATGATTTCCTCGGGGCCCAGCTGGGTCGCCGCGGGAGCTGTCGGCTCAGCAGCGGTGGCAACAGCAGGCTCGGGCTCAGGCTCAGGCTCCGCCATGGGTTCCGGTTCTGGCTCCACTTGAGGCTCGGGCTCGGGCTCAGGCTTCGTCGCAACAACGGGTGCAGGCTCGGGTTGGGGTGCAGGTTCTGTCACCACAGGTGCGGGAGGATTGGCGACCAATTGTTCGATGAGATCGGTTTGTCTGACATCGATTTTGCCCTGTGCTGTCCCCAAGACGGAAAATACGACTTCGAATCCTTCGATGCGCAACGGTTTGACTTTCGTGCCAGCAGGCAGTGGGACCGTGTCGGTTTCTCCTGGGGCTGTCGCATTTGCTTCGCTTTTCAGTGTAATCTTTGCGGGCAATTGCTCGGGGAGGAGTTTGGTGCAATCATAATCCGGCACACGGGCTTCCACGGCGGGCTCGACGTCGCTGGCGGGCATGGTGCTCGATGCAGTGCGAGGCACGGCATTTTTTTGTTTGGTGAGGAGCGGGCGCAAACTGGGCTCCATGAGATAGCCGAGAGTGCCGGCGGCACCGATGCCAATGATTGCCAGGACAAATTTCATATAGGGATGGCTGAGGGTTTACAGGGAAAAGTCGGTGGAAGCGAGGAAAAATTCATGCTTGTCAATCGGACTCAAGGATCGAGTTGAATGACCGTATGCACGGGGTTCCACGAGCTGTCGGCGGGCAAGGTCAGGCGGTAGCCGGAGCGGGTCAGTTCCAAGCTGACCTTTTGGCCTGAGGGAAGCAATGTCGCCTTGCTGAAACGTTTGCCATTTGCCGGCATGCCGACAAAAAGTGTCGGGCTATTGGGGGGATGGAGGACGTGGAGGAAAGTGCGTTGGCGATCGGCGGAATCCGTGGCGACGCCCCATTCGATGGCCCGGACGCCCCAGCCGATGTTCTTCAGTGCGGCGCCTTTTTGTGTCGGAAAAGCGGTGCTCGCGAGAGTTCCTTTCAGCGAAGAAGCGATAGGTTTGAGATATGAGGCAAACTTTTCCATGGTTTCGCGCACTCCGGGCTCCCAGCCGCCGCCGGGATAGGGACCTGCGGCCCACTGCATGCCTCCGCCGATGGTATTAACGCCCGCTTGCAGAACGGTGAAGCGGAACATGTCTTCGGCGCTGTAGACGACCGTGTTCTGCTGGTCGGGCTTCGCGGCCCACCAGGTGGTGGCGAAAACGGCCGCCGCAGGGATGTCTGTGGCGCGCCAAGCCCCACCATCGCGGTTTTCAAATTCTTGCCAGTGATGGTATTCCTTGACGCCGACATCGCAGCTGTAGTTGGTGCCGTAGTAGTTTTGCTGCAAGACAAGGTGAGGTGCCCGAGATTTGATGGTTTGGCGCAGGCGAGGGTAGTCCACCACGCGTTGACTGTCGCCAGCGGCGCTGCCCTCATCGAGGAAAAGTCCGATGATGTCCTTGCCGTAGCGATCCACTAGCTCGGCGTAGAGTTCGTTGGTGAAGTCATTCCATTTTTGATAGTCAAACTCCCCCCAGTTGGGGTCGCCGGGATGCACGCCTGGGCTCGTGCCCCAGCCCGTTTTCACGCGATCTTCTCCACGCAAATCGTGGCCATCGCGCGGGTGGGTGTAGAGCACGACAGGAATGTTCTTGGCCTTGCAGGCGCGAATCATATCGCCAAGCAAATCCCGGCGACAGCGATGGCTCGGCATGCCCCAGCGCTCCATGGTTTTGCTGGGGAAAAGCGGATTGAGATTCGCGTGCCAAGCGGTGAAAATGACATATTCCACACCCCAGGCTTCCATGTCGTTGGCAAAGCTCTCGGCATCGAAGGCGTCTGCGAGTTCATCCATCGACTGCGGGGCGGAGCCATCACGTTTCAAGGTAAGCCCTCCTCCCCCTGCCCAAACGTAGTGCACGAAAAAGCCATTTTTCAAGGTGGCAAATTGTTTCATGGCTTCGGGAGTTGCGCTGCGAGCCGACAGCGCAAAGGACAGAATGAGGACGATAATGCGTAAGAATGGATTCATAAGTAGGAGAAGTTGCGGCAAATGAGCATTCAAAATACGCAGAGCACAAGCGAGAAGTTTCGGGAGTCGACGATTTTTTTCAGAATCAGTAATCTCGACGTTGAAACACTACGATCGCGAGACCAAGCACGAGTAGTTCAAAAGCCAGCGAAGTTCCGATCAGGTAGCTGACGCTGTGGCGTTGCTCATACTGCTCCATCAATCGTTCCAATTCGGCGTCCGAATTTCCGCTGAGCAGTGCGCCCAAATCCAGGCCAGTGCGTGGGTTTGCGGGGCCCTCTAGAACAATCAAGCGCTTTAACAATAGAGTGCACTCGCGTGTTTTCGGCAAAATCGCCACGAGCGCACTGATTTTCCGATGCGTTTCTCGAAGATCATTGCTTTGCGCTGGATCTGCTTCACTTATCCCGCCCGAGGCTAGATCAATTTTGAGGCCCATTTCTGGTAGCACATACGCCATTTTGTAGAGCGCATCCTCCGACCATTGAGCGACCAGAGTCATGGCCCAGAACAGCAACGACCCCAGTAGGGAAAAGATCATCGATCGAGTCAACACCCCGATGAGTGCGGAAACACAGAACACTAAGCTGAAGGAAAACGTAATCACAGGCACAGCCCAAAAAACCTGCCAACTCCATGAATCGAGTCGATAGCCAATGGCGATGAAAGCGACGACGCAAAACAACAGAGTTTGAGTGGCGACAAAAGAGAGCCCACCCAGATACTTCAAAAGAAAAAGCCGGGCACGGCTCAGCGGCTTCGATAAAGCCAAATCAATCGAGCCAGGTTGGAGAAACTGAGGAAAGATCGAACAAGTCGAAATCAAAGCCAAAACCAAGGAAAACCATCCTAGCCAGAAGCGCACGATCACATCGGTGAAGAGCAATCGATAAAACTCCGTGGCTTCTGCCGTATCGCGGCGGATGAAGGGCACCTGAAAATTCATCATGCCAAATCCTAACGAAATTCCGACATCGGTGAAGCCAATCGACGCATAACTCAGCGCGACTAGGGCGGAAATCCACAGGGAGATCCAAAACATTTTGCTGGCGCGAAGCATGCGCAGCGAGTCTAACAAAATGGTCAAAGCTTGCGTCATGGTGTGTCTTAAGGGTTTTTGCGAGAATCAGCGAGGACTTGCAAAAAAAGCTCCTCCAAGGAAAAGCGCTGTTCTTTGATTTCGCGAATCACCAGCAGTGCTCCGCGCAACTGATCGATCAGGGGTTGAATCATCACAGCTGATTCGGCATGGCAGCGAATGCGATCATTGCTGATTTCCATGCCGTGTTCCTGACACCAAGTCATCAGTCGCACGGGCAACTGACCGATGAATGATACCTCAAAAAGAGCTTTTTTGCGCGTGAGATCGACGATGCTTCCCTCCGCAACGATGCGGCCTTGCGAGAGAATGGCCACACGATCTGCGATTTGTTCCATTTCGCTTAGCAGGTGGGAGTTGACAAAGACCGTTCGTCCTTCATCTCGCAGGCTAGCGATGATTCCCTTCATGATCATGCGCCCTTCGGGATCCACGCCATCGGTGGGTTCATCAAGAAACACCACTTGTGGCTGATGAATCAGTGCTTGGGCGAGACCGATGCGTTGTTTCATGCCCTTCGAGTAAGTGCTGATGCGACGATGAGCATGGGCGTTCATGCCGACTTTTTCCAGCAGATCATCACAGCGCACGCGGCATTGAAAGCGGGATTGGTGGGACAAACCGGCGGCATATTCTATCACTTCTCGGCCGGTCAGATAAGCAGGGAATTGAGCATGTTCGGGAAGATAGCCCACTTGAGAGAGGGTCGGTTTGTGACCGATGGGCTTACCCAGCATCGTGCCCTCGCAGAGGGTCGGTCGGATGATGGTGAGGAGCGACTTGATCAAGGTGCTCTTTCCCGCGCCATTGGGGCCGATGAGGCCAAAGATGCAGCCTTGCGGGACTTGAAGCTGCACGTGATTCAGCGCGGTGGTGCCGTTTGAATAACGCTTGTGCAGAGAAGTGATGTCGACGGCGTAATCGCTCATGAGAGGGAAAGACTAGCTGGGATTGCCGTAGCGTTGTCGCAAGTCTTGCAGAAGAGCTTCCACGGGGTCGAGATTCTTCACAGGCGACACAGGTTCGCTCGTGGCGGCAGTCGCGGGAGCTCCGAAAGCTGGAGTTGCGGTGGGTTGCGTGGAGGCAGGAAAAGAAGTGAGTGGATCGGCGTCCTTGGTATCGATTTCAAAAGGCGATTCGACAATGGCTGCATCCGTTTCTGCTGAAGCAAAAGGATTGGCACTCTGAGGTGCTGGCACCGTCCACCAGGCGGAAGTTGCTTGCGACACGGGTGCGGCTGGTTCGACAAATGTCGCTACGGCGGCGGAGGGCGGTGCGGAAAAAAGGGTCGGCTTGCTTTCTGGCACCATTTCCGCTGTAGGCGGCAGAAGCGGTACCGTTGGAGCGGTGGTGGGGGCGAAAGTAGCACTCGGAATGGCTTCCACAACAGGCGCGGCGGGTGCGGCGGGTGCGACCTTCTTCGGCGGTTTGATCGCTGCTGCGCGCAACAGGCCACGCGCGTAGAAATCTCCGTCGATGGGCAACTGAGTCAGATCATCGATAGTGGCATGCGGGTAACGGCTTTGCAGCAGTCGAAGTGCTTGTTCTTCCGTCAGGGGGAAGAGTCGAATGCTGGTTTCCGTGAGTCGATCCAGCAAGCCGTCGCTCAAGCGTGGCAGAAAAGCATTTTCCCAAATGTCATCATTGAGCGAGAGAATGACATCGATTCGTTCCGCGCCGTGACGGAGAGTGGTGAGAAAAGTGGCGAGGCGCAGCGCGGCCTCAGGGTTGGCCGAGAGACCTTCGAGTTCGTCGACAACAATCACCACTCGCTGCCACTGCGACAAAATGTGCAATAGCGAGGAGAGTCGGTCGTGGTGGTGAGGGGCTTCCGCGTGCAGCACCGACTTCATCAGGATTGCGACCCGTGCGGGCTCCGAGGTGGGAGCGGAGGCATAATGAAACAGCGACTCCGTCCAGAACGCTGTTTCTCGAAGGGACAGTTGCAGGAGTTGGCTGATTTCGGTGGTCAGCCTGGGGCACAAAACATCGAAGTGATTGCGCGTCCAGTGCGCCGTCACCGCAGCAGGATGATGGAAATCGAAAGTTTCCAGTGGTCGCTGCATCAGAGCAAGCAGTGCGCTATCTCGATTCTGGCAGGGGACTTCTCCGGATCGCACCAAGGGTTCGAGTCCGACAGCGAAAAACTTGCGTGCGAGCAAATCCAGCGGAGTAATCCCCGAGCCTCCCGGGAGCACGCGGGTCAATGAGGAAAGAACATTTTCCAGAGTGCTCGTGGCATCAAAGCTGAAACCATCGCTGGAGTGCAAAGGAATGAATTCATGGCTGCGGCGCAGCGCCTCTTGCACTTGGCAGAGCAAGTGAGATTTTCCATAGCCCGCGCGCGGAGCGAGCAGCAAGGTGCAGAGCCCCATCTCCGCGAGTGGTCGATCAAGGATCGCGTTGAGTTCCTGAAGCGCCTGCTGATTGATCGCGGCAACATGCGATGCCGTGGGGCGACCGAGAATTTGAAACAGGTGAGAGGAGTGGCTGGGGTGGGTCATGGCCTTCGATGGATCAAGGAAATTGCGGCGCTGTTCAAGCATCAGTTCTCCAACTCGGCTTCAATATCGAGCTTCGGCTGGTCCTTCGGCTGATCCTTCGGTTGAGAAGTCGCCGATGCCGACTCTTGTTCCAAAGCGCGTTGGTATTGGCTTGCAAAATTGTCTAGCGGTTTGCTGGGCTGACCGCTGAGCTCGACCGTGCACCAGAGAAAGCCGTCTTCTTGTCGGTTGAAAACCCGTTTCAAAGCGCCATGCTCTTCTTGATTCAGCAGGAGTTCTGTCGGCAGCCCGACTTCCAGCGTGCCCGTGAGAATGCGATCGATGACCTCGATGTCGCCGCGAATCGCAAAGTGGCCTTTTTTCTCCAAGCGAAGTTCGGAAATTTTGGTAGAGTTTACGGTGCGAGTCAGTTCGCCTTCCACGCGGTCCGTGAAAGCAAACTGTCGTGCATATTCGGGATTTTGCAGTTCCGTGCTAAGCTCCCGCAAGAAGGGCAAATTGCGGATGGTGAGCGAATCGCGCTCCGTGCTGCGAAAGCCCAATTGCAACTTGAAAGAATTGAGGTCGCCGATACGAAAACTGCAGAGTCGATTGAGAGAATCTTGCGATGTGTTGACATAGCCGCTGAAGATGACATCGAGTTCTTGGCCCATCAGCACATCGAGAGGAAAATTTTCCAACATGACCTTCATCTCAGCACGGGCGGGCGAGTAGAGTTCGATGCTATTTTCCAGTTCGAGCGAGCCGTTGGCTTCGCCGGCTTTCAGTCGAAGTTTTTCGATACGCATTTGGCCGAGTTCAAAATAGATGCTGCCGCGATCGACATTGATTTTTTGCAAACCGGGCAACTTGATCGATCCCCCGGTGAAGCGAGTCTGGGTTCCGCGCGTTGTTTTGATCAGCGATGCTTCCGTTCCTTCGACCTGGAACCAAGGCGATTGATTGTCGCGAAGACCGATGATGTCGAGTTTTTCGCAGCGATAGCTGGTGAAAGCGAAAGGGAAAAGAGCGCCCTTTGCAGGACTTGCATAGCTTTTCGGCGCAGAGTTTTTCGCATCGCTGAAAATGAGTTTGCCACTTTTCGCGAGCACGGTCGTGCCGCCCCACTTATTGCCGACAAAGCTCGAAAGATCCAATCCGGCGGAAGGGTGAGAGAGTTGAAGGCTGCGCAAGTAATTGCCTTCGGGCCAGGTCAACTGGGCACTGGCCGCTTTGGCGGAATTGGGTGTGACAGAGAAGTCGGTGAGTTCGACATCGGCTCCAGTCCAATCCGCAATTTTTTGTCGAGTGGCCTCGCGGAACGCGTTGCTGTTGTAATAAAACAGCATCCCCACCACGGTGGCGAGGACGACAGTGAACACCGTGAATACCGCGCCAATTTGCAACAAGCGCATGCGTTGCGCGCGTTTGGCTTGCTCCTTGATCGGTTGTTTCGATCGACGTTTGCGCTTTTTCACCTTGATCGCCACCGTGCCATCCGCGCGTGTGACCAATTCACCTTCTTCATGCCCGCGTTCCTTGAGGCGATGCATCATTTCTTCCAAGCTGTAATGCTCTTGTTCGGAAGAAGACTCGGGAGTGGGGTCGGAAGAATGTGGCATTGGATGAAAAGAGAAAATTGGGGGAAACTAGCGGTCGCGGTAGGGTCGACCCGACGGGTCTTGTAGCTCGACTTGGACCATGATCAACACATTTTTGCGGATGGGTTGACGCGCATGGGATTGGAAAAGGCGACCCACGAGAGGCAGATTGCCCAGGACGGGAACCTGGTCTTCCACATTTTGGATTCTTTCTTCCACCAAGCCACCAATGATGATGGTGCTGCCATCTGCAATCGTAACACTGGTGTCCGCTCGTGTCGTACTGAATACCGGTTGGAGGATGCGGTTGGGTGTGAGCATCACCCTTTCGTTGCTATTATCCAGCGCTCCGATGATCCCTGAGGATACGGCCGGCTGGGTAATGGGCGTGCCGTAATTCACAAAACCATCAAAATTGGTCATTTCGGGCTTCAGCGCGAGCTCAATGTAGCGTCGGTCGGCACTTACGACAGGGCTTACTTCCAGAATGACGCCGACATCTCGCTTCTCAAAAGCGGTGGGCATGGCCGGGGTGATAGGAGGGTTGTTGACACTGGCGACAGCAAAACCGTTCGGGTCGCCGCCAATTTGCTGAGGAATCTCAGGTGGTTCATATTCTGTTGGATAGATGAATTCCTGAATGATTTCAATTTTGGAAGTTTGTCCGCTACGTGTGATCGTGGCAGGCTTGCTTACCACATCGGCATCCTTATTCTGATCCAATCCGCGCATCATCATTTGCACTTGGCCACCGCTGACATTATTGGCCAGCAGGCTCAGCACGCCGGGTGCGCGCGAGTTCGTGGGAGAAAAGCCGAGAGCATTGGTGGCGATGCGTTCATCAATGGCGTTTCCTATGACGGCGCTGTCGCCGCTGCGATTGCCGGCAGTTACGGGGTTGTTGTTGGGGGCTGTGATCGAGAGATCCTCGATAGGCGATCCGCTACCGGTGGTGCCACCGCTGAGGAAATTGGCGCTGTCTCCGCCCGTCAAACCACTTCCACCGAGACCGACATTGCCGAAAAGCCAATCAAAACCTAGCTCCTTGAGTTGAGTTTCAAGGACTTTGATCATGGTCACTCGCACAACCACCTGCACAGGTTCCGTCTGGGCCATGGTATCGACGATTTGCTGCACCATGTCATGATTCTGCGCGGTATTGTAAACAAAAATGCTGCTGGCATTCGCATTGTATGTGGCCTTGGCTCCCTCGGGAAACGAAACACCGTAAGAACGCAGCTTGTCCAAGGCGGTCATGCGTCGCGCGCTCAACCCCTCTTCGGGAGCTTCCGCAAAGGGGTCGGAGGAAGCGGCCGCAGCCGCGCCTACGTTTTCGGCGGAAAGGAAATCGGGGGGGACTTTGTAAGTGCGGCCAATCAATTCGGCGCCATCGGATCCTGTGGGGCGCAAGGTAATGGCAAATTCATCTACGGAATACTGGGTGCGTGTTTGATCACAGATGTATTGCAGCACCTGATCCAGCGGCACATTCTTCAATTTTAAATCAAAGCGATACCCCCTGACACGCTGTCCGATCTCGGAATCCTGGTTGACCAAGTTCAAAACGAGGTTAAAACCTTTTTCCGCAGGATTGGTGGTCGTGTTATCGAGTTGCTTGGATTGCAGGCGCAGGAAATCAACAGCCTCTTCAATCCCCACATTTTCCAAATCGATGAGAGGAAACAAAATGGTCTTCATTTTCTCAGAAATGAAGCGCACGGTCACGGCGGAGTTTGTTTCCGTGGGATTGACCATCAGCGAATCAGAGAAACTGGGCACAGGGGTTTCCCACACGGAGTCGACTTCCTTAAGAAGCTCAGCGCGTGTTTGATCATAGGCGCTTTTGGCGTAGTCACTCTGCAAACCATGGGTTTTTTCGAGTCCTCGACGCGCGGCTTTGTTGGTTGGGTCGATGCGCAAAACTTCCTCGAACATGGTTTTTGCCATGTCGAATTTCCCGAGCTGCAAAAAGCCATCGGCCTCATAGAGAGTGCGGCGAACTTCATCGACATTCTTTGTATGCTCGGGTGTCAGCGCCGGATTGGTACGCACGGGGTCGAGCAATTGGTCGCGAAGTTTGATGGCGGCAGAATGGTTGGGCGCAAGTTCGGGAGCCAGCACTTGGTCGACCAGCGAGCGAGCGCCTTCGACATCACCTTTTTTCGAGCGCTGACGGGCAGCTTGCAGCGCTGCTTGGACATAGCGCTCAGTCGCGGCTTGCCGAAGATCGAGAGTGGCAGGAGCGTCAGGCAACAACTGGCGTGCTTTCAGAAAAGTCGAGGCCGCGTCCTCGTATCGGGCCGATTGGTAAGCGCTGTCACCCTCTAGCAGCAATTGCTGAGCCTCGACCGTACGCTGTTGACGAGCGGCAGTCTCCGAGCTTTCCAGCGACTGCGCATGGCTCATGAGAGGGGAGAGCGCCGAAAGCGAAATGACTGCTGCTACGAGTTGACTCGTCCAGTCTTGTCGGGAAAAATGTTGTTCCGTAAATGCGTTCGCCATGTGGTTTTGCGATTCAATAGCAGGAAAATCGACCTACGGTAAGCGCAAAATCGGACAGTGGAGAAATTTTTATCGAGCCATCGAGTTCGAAGGCCCACTGTGGCTGCGACGGAGGGGTTGATTGAGCCAGATGGCAGCCATGCAGCGTGGATACACCACATAGCAGTAGTGCCAAAGCGCCAAGCGATTTTTCCAACGGCAGACGAGCAAACGGAATTTAACGTGTAAGATATTCATGCGAACAGATGTTTTCATGAACAGTGTTCGCTTGCAAGATTTTTTTTCAAAAAATCGAGAGGTCGAGCGATGATCGCCAGGGTTTACCTCTCAGTGAAACTCAAAAAGGGCGAGTGTGATCGCAAATTTTTGTTAGAAAAATCAACCGTTTTGAGCTTTTGGCTTGGCTACTGTCAGGAAAATCCTATATTCAAGCAGTGATTGCCAATCGAAAGCCTTATCAAGGCATATGTTTTTTGGTGTTTAGGTTTTTTCTTCTCCCCCTAGGTTTACTCCTCAGTGTTGGCAGAATTGCCGCGCAGACTCCCACGGTGCAGGATCCAGAGTTGAGCTCATGGGTCAGCGATGACTTTGCTTATTCGATTCAACGGGAGCTATCAGAAGATCTTTTTTTGATTTCGGACGGGGCGGATATGACGCAGCAGCAGCTTCTGTGGAAAGAGGGAAATGTTCGACACGAGGTGAAGAGAAGATTCCCGCGAGCCATCATCGGAGGAAAGCTGAGTCCTCTCTCGAACGGAAACTATGCCAGCCTCAAAGCGGGAGGTGGTGAGGTGGAGATCTACGATGCTACTCTGACGCAGAAAATTTCCACGACTGTTTTTTCTGGAATGGCGATGAGAAAGATCTGGAAAGATTATGCGTTAGTCTATGATTTTTCACAACGAAGTTGTGCATTGATCTCATTAGTTTCTGCACAAGAAATGCCCATTTTGTTATCGCATCCCGTCAGTGATATATTATATATCGACCTTTCTCAGGACGAAAGTGAACTCTACCTGATGAGTGCTAGTTTCATGACGGTTCACGACAAGGAAACAGGAATCCTCAAGAAAACATTGCAAATGCCAGGAGGTTTCTGGTATGAAAAATCAGGAGAAAGAATGGTTTGTTGGTCGAGAAGTCAACACTGTTGGGTTTTTGACCCGCAAGCATTACCGGATGGTGCCGTGGTGGGTAACTCGCACCAATTGCTTACAGAAGAATTCTGGAGAAATTTGTTTCCCAATGATTACTTGAGAGAAAATACTATCGAAAAGTTAAGAGTATTTGACGGAAAGATTCACGCCATTGTCACGATCCGTTTTAGTGGGCCATCCGACTACGAATCATATCCGATTCAACAAAAATTCACGCGCTATGTCGTGATGGATCCCGAGACGAAATCGATCATCTATCAAGCAGAAGTTTTCGATTTCGATCACTGGTTCAAAGCAGATCTCATCTCCGATCAGGGTAAAACGCTCATCATTTACCAAGTTGCAAGTGGTGCCATCAACGCGGCATTTTATGATGTAAGCATGTCGAATCCAGTGGTGGATCTTGTTGCGCAAGACGCGCGAGGGCCTGTTAATCAGTGGGAGGCCTCGATTTCTCTAACAAAAGCATGCGCTGAATCGATCACCCTTTCTTACTCGACATCCGATGGGTCAGCGAAGGCAGGGGAGGATTACCAATCTGTGCATGGAAGTGTGACATTTGCGCCAGGTGAAGTGACGAAAAAAATTCATGTTCCCCTGCTGATCGACGCCATTCCTGAGGGGAGGGAGTTTTTCCACCTGCGTCTCTCCACGCTTTCTCCCGTGCGCATTCGTCAAGCCACGACCCTGTGCATCATCGATGATCTTGACGAGTCGTATTCCAGAGTCACACTTGGACCCTATCAACTTCTTACTCGAGATAAAAGTGAAAATCAATTCGTTGCGAACTTTGGAGATAGCTTTTTGATGAATGGATCAATCGGTTCAATCTGGAACTATCAGTTGTTCGATTCTTCCTCATTTGCCCTTGTCAGTACCTTGAGCGTTCCTAGTGACTTCCGTGTTTCTCGAGATGCAAATTATTGGAAGCGATCTGGTGATGTAGTGAGTGCTGTGTCATATCCAAGGTACGGTGATCGTAAGATATCGCTAGTGCAGTTCAGTGCCAAAACGGGAAATCTCTTGAACCGCAAGGATTATCAAGGGATGAATTCGGACGACAACTATTACATGCCCTATTGTCAGCTGATCGATCATCAAACATTTGTTACGACTCAGCGATTCTTTGAGGGTCAATCATGGCGTAACGTGCTCGAAATTTTTTCAATCGATCACGATGAGCCTGTGGTTTTTGTTGGCAATTATCGGTTGTTTGAAAAAATTTCTGAAAATCGGATGATAGCGATTCGTCAAGTAAGTGATTATTCAACGGGTGATTTAGTCGCGGATATCATCGATTTGTCAACTCGCACGTTGACGACATCGATACGCATTCCTTTTGTGCAAGGCACGCCCAAGTATTTGCACCAAGGGTTTTTGATTTCGCAAACGGGTCAAAAAACCTATTGCTATGATGTCATGGGGGGCAAGCTGCAATGGCTTATTCATGGTGTCATCAAAATCAATGATATCGCGAACGGGATGATTTTGGGGCTTAAACAGTTGATCGAGATAGAAACTGGCCGCGTGATCACCAAGCTCGAGGCCGATGTTCAGCGCTTTGTGGGGAATCATTTACTTTCTACGACAGAAAAGCAATTTCCTGTGTTTTTCCGAAATGAATGGAATGATCGATATCCCGAAACGCCGATGAAGCGTTTTTATTTTCGTTTGGGGCAAGGAGCTACATCGGTTCGCGTTCCATTCACTTCACCACTTCCATGGGATGCTACAGTTTCATTTGACCCACTTGTGAGTCATTCCGTTCATGGTGCTAGCGTGAATGTGGCAAAGGGCGCGAGATATGTCGACCTCCCCTTTTTCATCGGAAGCATCTATCCCAGCTTCTCAAGTCTCGACATGAAGGATGAGGAAAATATTTGTCAACTCGGTTGGATCAAGATTAGTCCTGTTCTCGATAACAAGCTAACGTATTCGCTGCCGATTAAATACGACTTGCTTTCAGGCTATCTGAATCAGCTCTCTCATTCGAGTGATCTGATCATTCCGCTCGACGATTTGACGGGAAGTTCCATTCATCAAATGATTGCCAATGATGAGTATGTGGTCATGTTTCATGGCATTTTTCCCAATACCTATATCACGATCCATTCATGGCGGGAGAACCGTTTGGTCGCGGTGCTGCGGGTGGATCCCTCGCAGCGCTTTTGGCACCAACGCACGTCGCTGACACTTCATGAAAATCGATTGATTATCGGCAATCCGGGGAACGTATCCAGCAAGCCGAAAATTCAATATCCAGGAACGGTTTCGATCTTTGACTTAGGCAGTTTAAGTTACCTCTCGCATTTCCGGAGTCCGATCAAGAACGACATTGGCTTTGGGGTTGCAACGGCCATGCATGGTAATCTCCTCGCGGTGACCAGTCAGCGAACTCCCTTTTCGATCATCGACATTCTCAGTCCGTATCGGCCACCGAATTATGCTGGGAAAGTGCATGTGCTCGATCTCACTCAACCTCAGTCGCCTCGACTGCTTCGTACACTATCTCAAAATCATTCGGGGTTTGGTGCGGTTTTGGCAATGAATGATCAGCATTTGTATGTTTCCGCGCCCCATGCCACGAGCACCCTGCGAGATCCGAAAACGCGAAAAACGGCCAGAGCATCGTATGCTGGTCTGATTTTTCAATATCCCTTGGCCAATTTGAAAACGTACAAGACGCTAACAAGTCCCACGTCCATGCCTCTTGGTGAATTCGGTCATTCTTTTTGTCTTCATGAAGGTGATTTATTGGTCGGGGCGGTAAGAGGCATCTCGATTCTTCCCACTATGCAGCTGCCTTATTTGCCCAATGGCTACACTTACGATGCTGCTACGCTCACCATAAAAAATTGGATTATGACCAATGAAGTTACTCAGCCATTCGTCGCTCAAGGAGGATTCTTTTGGCGTGATCATAACATCTTCTATTGTCCGAAGATGGGCATGATGGTCTTAGATATGTTGTCCTCGAAGATGAGATGTGCGCACCAAGGAATCGTCCATTACGTCAAATACAACAGCAATACTGGAAGCTATGAACTTGGTGCGCGACCTATGGAGTTGATGGGCGATTTCCGATTTTGGTCCATTCACAAATTGGGCAATCTAGGTCGGGTGGATTCTACGATCGACTACAATCAAAATGGCAGAGCAGATTGGAATGAATTCCGAGACGATCATCGTGCATACTTTAAGAAGGTATCCTTATATGAAGAGATTATCGATGGTCGATATGGATTCTTCAAGATACCTTATACTCGCCTGCCAGCGCCGCCATCGGGCACTCGCGCGGATTGGATCAATCAGGAGGAAAACACCCGCGAACCCTAATGGGATGTGGGAATCATCGCATGAATGGAAAAAAGGCGGAATTTTCTTATCGTCAATTTTCCGCTTATCACTAAGGTCTTCACTATGGATTGGCTGAGTGCAGAATTGTTTTGGTTTCTTTTAGGCTTTTTCTTGCTATTGGCAGAATTCGCCTTGCCAGGTGTGATTATCGTTTTTTTTGGCATTGGTGCATGGGTGGCAGCATTGACGACATGGTTGGGATTGACCCCGACCATGACTGGCCAGAATTTGGTGTTTGCCATTTCATCGGTCGTCTTGCTCTTCGGTCTGCGCAAGCGCTTTCATCAATCGTTCGTGGGTGATTCGAATGATCATGCCATCGAAGACGAGTATACCGGCAAAGAAGTGCTTGCCCTGAGCGCCATCGATGAGCGCGGTGGTAAAATCGAAGTCAAAGGCGCGACATGGAATGCGCGGTCGAGTGAGCTGATTGCTGAGGGCACTTGGGTGGTCATCACACGACGCGAAGGTTTGACTTTTTACGTGCGACCACGCTAATCATTTTTCTTTTTCTCACAAACAACAACAACAACACACATGAACCTCGATAATTATACCATACTGGGCGGGCTCGTTGGCTCGATCGTTTCTCTGGGACTTGTCTTACTGGTCTTAGTTGCCTTGCTCAAAACGGCCAAAATTGTGCCGCAGCGGCAGGCCTATGTGATTGAACGACTGGGTAAATACCATCGTACGCTCGAAGCCGGCTTTCACATCCTGATCCCGTTTTTTGATCGTGTGGCGTATCGTCATTCGCTCAAGGAAATGGCGATGGATGTGCCGCCACAGATGTGCATTACCAAAGACAACATCGCGATTGAGATTGATGGCATTCTTTACATGCAGGTGCTCGATCCGAAATTGGCGTCGTATGGCATTGAAAACTACTACTATGCGGCCTCGCAGTTGGCGCAGACGACACTGCGTTCGGAGATTGGCAAGCTGGAACTTGATAAGACTTTCGAAGAGCGCGATGCAATGAATGCCTCGGTGATTGCGGCGCTCGACAAGGCCTCGGAACCCTGGGGATTGAAAATTACGCGCTATGAAATTGCCAACATCAAGCCGCCACAATCGGTGCAAGATGCGTTAGAAAAACAAATGCGTGCCGAGCGGGAGCGTCGATCGCAGATTGCTCTGTCGGAAGGTCAGCGCGAATCGCAGATCAACGTGGCAGAAGGTCAAAAGCAAGAGACCATCAAGCATTCGGAAGCCTTGAAGCTGAAGCAAATCAACGAAGCCGAAGGCAAGGCGCGGGAAATTGAGCTTTTGGCGCAAGCCACTGCGTCGGGCATCCGACAGATTGCCGATGCGATCATGCAGCCTGGTGGCAAAGAGGCGGTGAATTTGCGAGTGGCGGAGCAATATGTGATTCAGTTTGGCAATTTGGCGAAGATGAACAACACGATGATCATTCCTTCCAACTTGAGCGACGTCGGTGGCACGGTGGCGGGCATTTCGAAGCTGCTGGAGCACGTCAAAGGGGCGTCGACGGAAAATGGATCATCGACTCCTCCGCCGGTTCCGCATTGGTAAGCGTAGTCGGGATCAAACGACAAGCGCGGTCGGCCTGGTTCGATCGCGCTTTCTTTTTGCGACAGTGTCGTGTAGACAAACGCCGATGAAAACAATCAAAGTCAATGGTCTGTCGCGCGCTGTGGAAGACGGCTGGAATTTGCAGCAACTGCGGCAAGATCTGGGCTTGGCGGAGAAACCGGTGGTGATGGAGTTGAATCGACAAGCGATTTCTCCCCATCAGTTTGTCGACACCTTGATTCCGGACCACGCCGAGATCGAAGTGATCGTTCTTGCCGCAGGCGGTTAAGACGGCGGATTAGGCTTGTGCTTTGGTCGCCGTGTAGAGACTGACGACACCGAAGGTGAGCGGTTCGACTTCGGCTTCATGGAAGCCATTTTCGAGCATCAACTGGCACATGGCAGATCCTTGAGGAAATTGTTCGATCGAGGCTCCGAGGTATTCATAGGCATCTTTTTGCTGCGTCAGATAGCCGGCAATTTTCGGCAAAACGTGGTGAAGATACCAGCGGTAGGGCGCGCGAAGCAGGCCCTTGGGTAGAGAAAAATCGAGCACAACTAGACGTCCGCCAGGTTTCAAAACCCGTGCCATTTCTCGCAGCGCGGCGGGGTAGTCGGCCATGTTGCGCAGGCCGAAGGCGACGGTTACGACATCGTATTTTGCGTCAAAAAAGGGCAGTTGCAGCGCATCAGCGACCATCGTCTTCGGCAGCCCGCGGGCGGAGGCATGGGAGAGCATTTCGGCGCAGAAATCTGTCGCCATGATGTCGAGCTGCGGGCAGGTGTCTTGAATTTCCAATGCGAGATCGCCGGTGCCGCTGGCGACATCGAGCAGGGTTCGCGGTTGCCAAGAGCGGATTTTCCATGCCACGCGTTTGCGCCACCAAATGTCCATGCCGCAACTGGTGACGTGATTCGCCATGACGTAGCGGTCGGCAATCCGGGCGAAGGCGTCTCTGACATAAGTGGCATCTGGCATAGGAGGGAAGTAACGCAGATGGGATCAAATGGCAAATGGATCTTTGGCATCAGGGGTTCTGACGCACGCGGGCATGATGCCAACGAATGGCCGCAGCTGCGGTGAGTGCGCCGAGGAGATTGAAGACGAGATCCCAGCCCGTATTGATGTAGCCGCCGACGTTGGTGTGGGGAATGGTCAGCACCGCGATGAATTCGATGACTTCATTGAGCGCGCCAAAGCCCATTCCAGAAGCGGCAGCGAGAGTCAGCAAGCCATAACTCGGAAAAACGGGAGATTTGCTGCGCGAAGCAAGGTGTTGGCGCAGACCGTGCCAGCAGATCCAAGTGGTGATGCCGAATCCATAGGCATGGATCAGTTGATCATACTTGAGCCAAGAGGGGATGAGCCAGAGGCTGTATAGCACCGGCTGGCCGTCACCGATGAGCCAGTCCGAAGGGATAGGCCAGAGTCCGCCCGCCATGTGAGCGAGTCCCCAAATGCTGAGAGCCCACAACTGCGAGAGCTTCAAAGGCATGCGGCGGTGGATCAACAGCACCACGGCAATCAGAATCAGCATGGTGATGATGTAAAAAACAAATTCGCGATTGCCTCGGACAAAGGCACTGACGAAGGCCATCATCAGATATCCCCCCGTGAAGATCGCCAGTGGTCGGAGAGATGCTTGGGAATGGGGCATGTGTTCACGGCTTTGACTCATGCTAGGAAAGATAGTGCGCACGGACGCGCTTGGCAAACTCATTCGATCTGCGCATTTAATGAGAAAAATCGTTCATATTCAGAGATTTTCGTGATTTTTTCGGAGTTATGGTTATTCTGATAGCGTGATGTTAGCGATTTCTTCTCACAGAATGCGTTTCTATGAACGTCGAGCCCACTGGCACCTGCGGAGGTGTCAAAGTTTTTTCAAGAGTGTGCTTGTGTCGCCTGCGCACCATCGTCATCCCATAGTTGCCATGCCTGGCGCGAAGATGCTTCGATTCCTCTCGCTGATGCGGCAGGGCTCTTGGCGGTCAGTCATTTGTTAGAAAAATCCCATCATGAAAGTTGTATCCTCCGTTTTGCGAGATCCCCATACGCCGCAGCAATTTGACCCAGCCTACCGATGGCATCATTACGAAATCGCGGGGGTGTTAGAGTTATTGCGGGCGAATGACGACGTGGGGTTGTCGGCCAAAGAAATCGAGCGGAGGCGCTTGGTTTTCGGGGAAAACGTTGTGACAGCTCGATCGGGGAAACCGGCGTGGTGGCGATTTCTTTTGCAGTTCCACCAGCCCCTGCTCTACTTATTGTTCGCGGCTGTGGGCGTGACCTTGTGGATGCATGAGTGGGTCGATGCGGCCGTCATATTTGGCGTTGTGGCGATCAATGCGATCATGGGTTTCTTGCAAGAGTCCAAAGCACAGAAAGCGGTCGAGGCATTGAGTCAACTGATCGCGACCGAGACAACTGTGAAGCGTCATGGCAAGCGGATGCGGATTTTGGCTTCCGAGTTGGTGCCAGGAGATTTGGTGCATTTGCAAAGCGGAGATCGAGTTCCAGCAGACATTCGCTTGATTCGCGTCAATGGCTTGCAGGTTGATGAATCGGCGTTGACGGGAGAAAGCCTGGTGGTCGATAAGCATGCGCGACCTGTGCGATTCGATGCCCCCTTGGCGGAGCGAGCGAATCAGGCTTTTGCGGGCACCCATGTGACATACGGCACGGCGGAAGGAGTTGTTTGGTCGACGGGCGATTGCACGGAGACGGGGCGGATTGCATCGATGATTGCTGAGGCAGCGGAAATAGCGACACCATTGACCAAAAAAATGGCAGTGATGAGTCGAATGCTGTTGTGGGCGATTTTGGCCTTGTCGGCACTGGCTTTTTACGCAGGGGTGAGTCGTGGCGAGCCTGCTTCTGCGATGTTTTTGTCGCTTGCCCGCGGCGGTGACAATCGTATTGGCCATCGGCGTGTCGCGTATGGCAAAACGTCGTGCGGTGATTCGCCAATTGCCAGCGGTCGAAGCTCTAGGCAGCGCCACGGTGGTTTGCTCGGACAAAACGGGGACATTGACCGAAAACCAGATGACCGTGCAGCGTGTATGGGCCGGCGGACAAATCTATGAATTGACCGGCCTAGGCTACGATCTTCGCGGCAAGGTATTGTTGGGAGAGAAACAGGTCAGCGCCGCGAGTCATCCGGCATTGTCGGAATGCCTGAAAGCTGGGGTATGGTGCAATGACTCGATATTGACCAAAGACGATCGGGGGCGCTCGCTCGTACAAGGCGATCCTACCGAAGGAGCAATGCTCGTCGCCGCGACGAAAGCAGGATTGGTGCTGGATGATTTGGTCGATGTTGCGCCACGTCGATGCATGATTCCGTTTGAGTCACAGCATATGTTTCGTGCGACCCTGCATTCGAAAGAGGGTGAGCGTGTGATTTACCAAGTGGGTGCGGTGGAAAAACTCATCGAAAGTTGCAGCGATATGCTCGGCGCCGATGGTGAGGTCATCCCGATGGATCGGGAGGCGATTGATCTGGTCGTGGAGCAATGGACTTCAGCAGGATTGCGCGTGTTAGCCTTAGCGCGGAAGCATCCTGAGCAAGTGGATGATTTTTTGGAACATCGGCATGTTTCAGAGGGACTGACTTTTTTGGGTTTTCAAGGAATGATGGATCCCCCTCGGGTCGAAGTGAAGGAGTCGATCGCGAGTTGCCATCGCGCCGGGATCTGCGTGAAGATGATCACGGGCGATCATGCCAATACGGCTCGTGCGATTGCGCAGCAACTGGGGATTGGCGGAAAGGATGTGGTGGTCGTGACGGGTCGTGAGCTCGAGCAAGTAAGTGTGGAGGATTTGCCCGATTTGGCGCATCGGGTCGATGTATTTGCACGGGTGGCTCCCGAGCAGAAATGGCGATTGGTCGAAGCCTTGCAGAGGCATGGTCACATCGTAGCGATGACGGGCGATGGAGTGAATGATGCTCCTGCGCTGAAGCAGAGTGATATTGGTATCGCGATGGGCATCTCGGGGACAGATGTCGCCAAGGGGGCGGCTGACATGGTGCTGGCAGACGACAATTTCGCGACCATTCAAGCAGCAGTGGAAGAGGGGAGGGGCGTGTTTGACAACTTGAGAAAATTCTTGGTTTGGACGCTGCCGACGAACATTGGCCAAGGGTCGATCATTTTTGTGGCAATGCTCTTGGGCATGACTCTGCCGCTGATGCCGGTGCAGTTGCTCTGGGTCAACATGACTACGGCGCTTTTTTTGGGATTGATGTTGGTGTTTGAGCCCAAGGAAAAAGACCTAATGACACGGCCGCCGCGCGATCCTAAACAGCCTTTGTTGACCTACCCTTTGATGATGCGAACGGGCTTGATCTCCTTGATCATGATGGGCGGAGGATTTTGGCTTTTGATGTATGAGACGCGGTTTGAGCACAAAAGCATCGAGTCGGCGAGAACGGCGGTGGTGAATGTCATCGTGATGGTCGAGATGGCTTACATGATGTGTTGTCGATCGCTCACACATTCGCTGCTCCATGTGGGCTTGTGGCGCAATCGATGGGCCTTGATTGGAGCAGTGGTGATGATTTTGGCGCAAATGTTTTTCACTTATTCCCCAATCATGAACAAACTATTCCACACCGCACCGCTTGATCAAGGGGCTTGGATCAGGATTGGGTTGGTGGCGGCTCTATCATGTCTCGCCGTGGAGTGGGAAAAATGGTTACGTTTCGGTCGTCATACGAAAGAAGCAACGAGGTCAGCGGAATCTGCGTTGCATTAGGAGAGAGAACAGAGATCATCATTCACCGCAAATATGGGAACCGCGATCCAAAACAAACAGCCCAAAATGGTGCCGCCAGATTATCTCTGGCACGTGCATTATTTTCGGGCTTTTGCGATTGTCTGCATCGTCTTGGTGCATTCATGGGTGGTGCCCAAATCATATGAGTCAGCGATGTTCGCTCGACCGCTCGACGCCTGTCGAGAGACGCTTTTTCACTCCAGTTCGATCTATTTTGTCTTCATCTCGGGCTTTTTGTTTTTCGCCCTGTCTGCGAAATTCGATTTGCGCAAGTATTGGAAAAACAAATGGAGCTTTGTCTTATGTCCGTATCTCGTGATCACAACTGGGTTGTTTGTTGTAAGAAAATTCTGGGGGAAAGAGGAGTTTGATGGTTCATTTGCCAACTACGTCGACTATCTGCTTTGGGGTAAAGCGCACGTGCAGCTGTGGTACATTCCTTTCATCGCAGTGGTTTTTCTGGTGAGCCCTTGGATTCTCAAAGTCCCTGAACGACACCTACCATGGTTGTGCGGAGTATCGGCGTTGTTGCCTTTGCTGGGGACGCGCCAAGGCATTTCTCCTTTTGGGCTAAACATGTTGTATTTCATGCCCATTTTTGTGGTGGGTTATGGCGTCGCTCGTTATGAATCGGCGGTCGTTTCAATGCTCAAGTCATGGTTGATGCCGATCATCATCGGAGTCGCTATGGCTACGTCAGCCTTGTTTTATCTCGAGCTGAGCAAGAATGAGCTGCGGTATGAGTGGGGGAGTTTGAGGGAATCGCTCTATTACTTGCAGAAACTGGGTCTGAGCTTTTTGGTCATGGAGTTCTTTCGGCGCGTAGGGCAAAGGAAGCTGGTCTTGATGGATCAAATCGCCAAGGCCAGTTTTGGCATTTATTTCCTTCACCCAATGCTACAGTTGGATTTTATCTGGTATCGGATGTTTGACTTTCTTGCACAAGGGAGTCCTGTTCTGTTGTTTGTTGTCTCCTTTGCTTATTCCTTAGGAGTGGTCTATCTCTGCTTGGCGACAACTCGTCTTTTGGCCAGATTGCTGGGAAAAAAATCGCGCTACCTCGTGGGTTGCTAAAATCCATCAGACAAGCAGGGCAGGGTTGGGGCCCATTGGCGTCAGAAGCGTCGAGTCACCTCTTGTCCCGCGTGCCATCAATCAGAAAAAAACCCTGAGATTCTACTCGTCAGCGAAGCACGTCCGATTAAACTGTGCGCGTGATTCCTTGGTTGATTTTTATTGGTTTTGTTTTCGCAATGCTCGCCATTGATTTGGGAGTGTTTCATCGCAAGTCTCATGAAGTGGGATTTCGAGAGTCGTTGATGTGGTCCGCTGTGTGGATTACCATGGGACTGGCCTTTTCAGGATTGGTCTACATGGGCTATGAGAATCATTGGTTTGGTCTCGGAAGTACGATCGATGCGGTGGATCGGATCCAAAACAACGGTTATTTGGCGGCGACGAAGTATCTCACGGCCTACGTGGTGGAGAAGTCGCTGAGCGTCGATAACATTTTTGTGATTGCGCTGGTGTTTAGCTCTCTTTCGGTGCCGCCGCGCTACCAGCACCGTGTCTTGTTTTGGGGGATTTTGGGAGCACTGGCCTTGCGGGGCACGATGATTGGATTGGGTTCGATGTTGGTACAAAACTTCCATTGGATCCTTTACGTTTTTGGGGCCTTCTTGCTCTTTACAGGATTGAAAATGCTGTTCATGAAGGAAGACGAAGAAGACGCTCATCCTGAGAAAAATCGCATTGTGAAATGGATGCGACGCGTGTTTCCGATTACACAGAATTTTCACGGCCAGCATTTCATGGTGCGCGCGGGAGGCGAGTGGGCACAGGAGAGCTCTGAGCCAGGAAAAGCTCCGTCCGTTGATAAGGTGCTTGCTGCCGCGCCGCGAGGGAAATGGTTGCTGACGCCCTTGTTTGTGGCGCTCGTATTGGTTGAGGTGACCGACCTGATTTTTGCGGTCGATTCGATTCCTGCGGTGTTTGCCATCACAGCAGATCCTTTCCTTGTATTTACCAGCAATGTGTTCGCGATTCTGGGCTTGCGATCTTTGTATTTCGCGCTGGCAGGATTGATTCATAAGTTCCAATACCTGAAGCCTGCGCTTTCTTTGATTCTGGTGCTCGTAGGGGTAAAAATGTTAGCGGCCAAATGGCTCAAGCTTTGGTTGGGTGATTCGTTCAACCTCATTGTTCTCGCTGTGATCGTCAGCGTTTTGGTGATCGGTGTGGTGACCTCGATTGTCTTTGCGAAAAAAGTCGAGTCGCCCGACGTGCCATAAACTTGTCCGTGCGAGTTCGCGATGTCAGCGAACATTCCGGCTCATGAATCATACTGGAGGAAACGTGCTTGTCGCCATGAGAGAGACCCGCAGCATGGCACGTTGCCTCATCGGCGTGATGGTTTTGTTGCTTGGGGCAAGTTGCACCGCGCCGATTCTGGTGACGACCAAGCGACCGAATTGGCCTGAAGGACAGGTTCGGCGGGATTCACTCGTGGATTTACTGACCGACCTTCAAACCTTGCAGGAGGAGTTGCCTGGGGGTGATGAACGAGTCAGGCAACGCTACAATTTTTTGGTGTCGCGCGTGGTTGAATCGGTGAATGCTCAGAAACTCGAGCCATGGCGTTCTGCCGTGACTTTGAACGGCCCGCGCGACTCTTATCGGCTCACGGCTTGCTCGAATGTGGCGGCTTTTCATGGCAAACAGCAGTGGTTTCCGGTCGATACCTTGAAGCGCAAGCGCGAGTTGGGAAAGATCCTGGCGACGGTGGACGGGGTGGGCGCGCCGTTGGTGGCAGCCAGTCCATTTGATGAAATCGGAAATTCTTCGCATCGTCATGAAATTCCTGTCGTAAATCTGACGGCCGTGATTCGATTCCGAGGAAAAGAGGCGCAGTTGAGCTTTTATGATCCATTGCAAACGGAAACCATCGAACTCCGGGGAAGTCGCTACCGATTGGCCGCAGACTACGGCGCAGCGATGCAGTTGACACTATCGAAAACACGGGTGGATCGGCTGGGGTTTGTGCGCTTGCTCAATCCCTCGCGATATGACAACACCGCTCATATCAAATTCACACAAGCGTATGATCCGCAAAGAATTCCCGTATTGATGGTGCATGGCCTTGATAGCACTCCTGCGACTTTTACGGCGATGTACTTGCGCTTGATGTCCGATCCGGAGATCCGTCGCCGCTATCAATTTTGGGTGTTTAGTTATCCGAGTGGCTACCCCTATCATTACTCGGCAGTCTTGCTGCGTCGCGAGCTCGATTCGATTCGTCGCGCTTACCCGCATCAAAAACCCATGGTCGTGATGGGTCATAGCATGGGAGGATTGATCACACGATTGATGTTGACCGATGCAGGCGATCAAATTTGGCGGAAAGCCTTCCGCAGGAAACCATCGGAAACACGAGTCTTTGGCAAAAGCAGAAAATTGTTAGAAGAAACCTTAGTTTTCAACGCGAGGCCTGAAATTTCCCGTGCGATTTTCTTTTCTGCGCCTCATCGTGGTTCGAATCTAGCAACTAGTTTGCTGGGGCGCACCATGGCGCGGTTGGTGAAAATTCCTGCGACCATTGCAGATGCAAGCAACCTGATGTATTCGATTGCGACGGTGGACGAGGCGGGATTGATGATTCAATCGGCTCCCAATAGCATTGGCACACTGGCACCGGGAAATCCCTTTGTTTTGGCGATCAATGAAATCCCGATCCATCCACGGGTCAGATACCACAGTGTGATCGGCGACCGCGGCAAGGGCGATAGCCCACATTCCAGCGATGGCGTTGTTTCCTACTGGAGCTCGCATCTTGAGGGTGCTGCTTCAGAAAAAGTCATCCCCTCAGGTCATGGTTCTCACGTGCATCCCGATGGAATCGCCGAGGCTCGTCGAATTCTGCATAGCCATGAACAAACACCATGATAGCATCTTTCCATGCGTGCTGCGGACGCATGGGGAGGTCGTCATGGCACAATCACTCGCGCAAGCGAAATGAAATTTGTTAGGCGATGTGCCGATGATGATCAAGTAAACAACTTGCGATCCAGCGAGCGATACTGAATTGCTTCGAGGATGTGCTCGCTTTGAATGCGCTCCGATTGGGCGAGGTCGGCGATGGTTCGCGCGACCTTGAGGATGCGGTCGTGGGCGCGGGCGGAGAAATTCATTTGCTCCATGGCATGCTCAAGGTAACTCGTGCTGGTGGCATCGAGAGCACAGTGCTCCCGTACAAGCTTGGCAGACATCGCCGAATTGGTGGAAACGCCTTTGTTTTTGCGGAAGCGCTCGCTCTGAATTTCCCTGGCGGACGAAACGCGTGCGCGGATGGTGGCGGAGTTTTCGCCGAACTCGGTGGAGGACAGTTCCTTAAAATCCACCAAAGGAACCTCCACATGGATGTCGATCCGATCCAACAGCGGACCAGAAATTTTCTGTCGGTATTTTTCAATCGCGCGCGAACCACAGCGGCACTCGCGCTTCGAATCACCGTAAAATCCGCACGGGCAGGGGTTCATCGCGGCGACCAGCATGAAGCGCGAGGGAAAGGTCAGCGAGCCTGCGGCGCGCGAGATCGTAACGTGGCCGTCTTCGAGAGGTTGACGCATGACTTCCAGCGTGTTGCGGCGGAATTCGGGGAGCTCGTCGAGAAACAGCAGTCCATGGTGCGATAGCGAGACTTCACCGGGGCCAGGATTGCTGCCACCTCCCAGCAATCCGGCATCCGATATGGTGTGATGCGGCGCGCGATACGGGCGGGTGGTGATGAAAGAACGCTTGGGATCCAGCGAACCGGCGATCGAATGAATCTTCGTGGTTTCGATGGCTTCCTCCTCCGTCATGTCAGGTAGGATGCTGGGGAGTCGCTTGGCAAGCATCGATTTCCCCGTCCCTGGCGGTCCTACCATGAGAATGTTGTGACCTCCGGTGGCGGCGATTTCCAGGGCGCGTTTGACTTGGTACTGTCCTTTCACCTCTTCAAAATCGACATCATACTTGCGATGCGATTCAAAAAAGGCTTGTCGGTCCAATTGACAGCGCGGAATTTCTGCATCGCCGGTGAGGAAATTCCAGGTTTGGTGAAGAGACTCGACACCGTAGACTTCAATGCCGTCGACAATCGCCGCCTCACAGGCATTCACGGCGGGCACGATGATACGCTTCTTTCCACGAGCGCGTGCTTCTAAGGCCATTGGCAGCGCACCTTTGATCGGTCGCACCGTGCCATCAAGCGCCAATTCGCCTGCAATGTAGCAATCGTCCGCGGGCAGCGCTTGCTCGGCACAGGCGGAAGCCATGGCGAGGGCAATCGGCAAATCAAACGACGGCCCCTCTTTCTTGACATCGGCAGGCGCCAAATTCACCGTTTTACTGCCATCGGCAAATGGCAGGGCCGAGGCGATGATCGCTGAGGTGACGCGCTGGATCGATTCACGCACGGCAGCATCCGGCAAGCCGACAACAAAAATTTGCGGCTTTTCTGCTCCCCAAGCATTGACCTCCACCTCCACTTCCAAGGCATCGACCCCACGCAACGCGGCTGAATAGATTCGAGTAATCATCTGAACAGTGAAAAATCTCCTTTTGCGAAATCCGTGTTCGATTTCGGTGAAAAATTTTCATGTTTTGTCCCTAACTGCGACAAAAAGCGATCGCGCACTGTGACAACATGTCCCACTGACAAAAAACGTTTCAGTCTTTCCAGCCGGTTTTTCTGCGTAATTCCTAGCTCCAGCAAGCCTTGTCTGGCGGCTATCTTGAATTTGCAGAAATAGGAATGCTTCCTGCTTGCAAAGATTTGCGCAGTCGCGTGATGGCGCCCTTTCGAGTAAATGTCCGATTTTTGGAATAATTCGCTCGTCGGCGTCGCTAAGTCATTGGGCAACTAAACAAACAACATTATGGCATCAGAATTCGACAGCAGCATGAAGGCCTACATGAAGGAGATCGCGAAGACTCCCCTTCTTACCCTCGAAGACGAGATCGCGTTGTCAGGCGAATTTGCGTTTGGTTGTGAAAATTGCTCAAGATTACTCCGGTTACGGCATGCCTGTGTCCGACCTCATTTCGGAGGGCAACATCGGTTTGATGAAAGCTGTCGACCGTTTTGACCCGGTCAAAGGCGGCAAACTCAGCACCTATGCTGCCTGGTGGATCAAGCAGTCGATCAAGCGCGCTTTGGCCAATCAAAGCAAAACGATTCGTCTGCCCGTGCACATGGTCGATAAAATCGCCAAATTGCGTCGCATCACGGCGATGCTGACAGAAGCCTACGGTCGTGAACCGACCGATGAAGAACTTTCCGAGGAAACCGGTATCCCACGTCGCAAGCTGGCGATGCTCAAGCAGGCCTCGCAGCGTCCCACTTCGCTCGATGCGCCGATCAATGAAGGGGAGTCGACGAATTATGGTGAAATCATCGGCGATGAAAAAGCCATCAATCCCTTGGAAATGTTGTCGGATAAAAATCTCCACGACAATCTCGATGGCTTGTTGACGGTCCTCGACAGCCGCGAGCGAGCGATCATCGATGAGCGCTTTGGTTTGACCGGTAAGCGTCCACTGACCTTGGAAGAGGTCGGACGCGAGTTCGGCGTCACACGCGAGCGCATCCGTCAGTTGCAAAACAGTGCGTTGACCAAAATGCGCAACGCCCTGCGGAAAAAGGACAAGCCTGCTCCCAACGCTTTGCGCGGTGAAATGGCCTGAGCTTTCTCGCAGAGCACAAAAAAGCACCACCCACGACGGGCGGTGCTTTTTTGATGGAGTGAAGCGATGCGATTACAGGGAAGGCACCGCGACATTCGGGTCGGTGTCCGCGCTGTAGTCGACGCCAGCAAGGCCGAAACCGAAGAGGCGCAGGAAACTGCTTTGGTAGCCCTCGAAGTCGGCGAGCTCGGCGAGGTTTTCTGTAGCGACCGACTTCCAGCGTTCGGCGACGAGGGCTTGCACTTGCGGTGCCATTTCCCAGTCGTCGACACGGATGCGGCCGGCTTCATCGGGCTGCGGGTTGCCAAGAGGCGGTCCATTTGTTCGATGGTGTCCTCGTGCGTGCCCTCGGCCTTCATGACCTTGTAGAGCAAAGAAATGTAAAGCGGCACCACGGGAATCGCCGAGCTCGCTTGCGTGACGAGGGCTTTGTTCACAGAAACCCAGGCCTTACCACCGAGCGGGGCAAGTTTGTCATCGAGGGCACGTTGGGCGCGCTCGACGTCTTCTTTCGCAGCGCCGATGGTGCCGTTTTTGTAAATCGGCCAAGTCAGTTCGGGCCCAATGTAGGAATAAGCCACCGTCTGCGTGCCGGGAGCAATGAGGTTTTCTGCCAGCAGGGCATCGATCCACATTTCCCAGTCCTCACCGCCCATCACGGCCACGGTGTTTTTGATGTCGTCGCCTTCAGCAGGTGCGATCGTGACTTCATCGACAACGCCATTGGTGGTGTTGAGATTCTTGTTCGTGTAAGGCTCGCCGATCGACTTTAGCACGGACTTGTAGACCTCGCCCGTTTTGGGGTCGGTGCGGCGTGGTGAGGCGAGACTGTAAATGATGCAGTCCACCTGACCAAGGTCGGCCTTGATCGCAGCGCAGACTTCCGCCTTCATTGCGTCCGAAAAGGCATCGCCATTGAAGGAGCGAGCGTAGAGGCCTTCCGCCTGAGCAGCTTTTTCAAAAGCCGCAGAATTGTACCAACCCGCCGTGCCACAGCGGTCGGACTCAGCAGGTTTTTCAAAAAACACGCCCATCGTCGCGGCGCCCGAACCGAAGGCAGCAGCGATGCGCGACGACAAACCGTAGCCAGTGGACGAGCCGATCACCAAAACTTTCTTCGGGCCGTTGGCGATGGGACCGCGGCTTTTCACCAGAGCGATTTGTTCGGCGACGTGAGCGGCACAGCCCTCGGGATGCGCCGTGGTGCA
Source organism: Verrucomicrobiota bacterium (assembly GCA_004293285.1). Taxonomy (GTDB): domain Bacteria; phylum Verrucomicrobiota; class Verrucomicrobiia; order Verrucomicrobiales; family Akkermansiaceae; genus UBA956. The sequence goes on from RDYF01000029.1 coordinate 63,480, forward strand.
AATGAATCCACGAATTTTCGGAGCAATGATCATGAGGGCGCCACTGTGAAACATTTTGCGCCCCGTGGCAATCCTGATTTCAGCGAGGTCGGCATCGGCTAGGGCTCCCTCACTTTGAGTTCTTCGGAAACAAGATTGCCTCCAAGATGTTTTCGTCGAGTGCAGCTCTGTAGCGCTTGCCTCGCAAGGAGTCTTT
>RDYF01000190.1 GCA_004293285.1 Verrucomicrobiota bacterium
GCAGCATCGACCATGGCTGATGCGGCAGAGAAAATCGTGGCGCTGGTTGGCTAACTCCTGCAATCCATGACGCAAAAGCAATTCTACGACTGGCAAACCGACGGAGGCGCACATGATGTGTCTCGGTTGGTTGCTGTTGTAGATGAGCGTGCATTTCCGTGGTGCATGATTGGCGATTTCGCAGTCAACCATTGGTCGAATGAGCCAATGACAACCAATCATGTCGATTTGGTGATTGCTTCCGAGAAAGTCGAAGAGGCAGCTGAGTTGTTCAAACTTGTGGGTTTTGCAGAAAAACGTCTTCCGCAGTCATATCACTACCGTGGCTCCTCGAATGTATCGTTTCAGGTAATTAAGGAAAAAATGTTTCTGGATTATCCTCGTCGTGCTGTTCCTGCTAGAGTTCAAGGCATTGTTGTGAAAGTGGCATCACTTGAAGATATCTTGCACAGAAAAGTGGCAACCTTTTCCGACTCGGAGCGCCGCCGCAGCAAGCGTCTGAAAGACCTCTCTGACATCTCACGTCTTCTCGAAGCTCATCCACATCTTCAACCACTCATCCCCGAATCCATCGCATCGCGCCTGGAGCAGTAAAATTCCATCGCTTTTGTCGCAATAAAGTTTAGGATATCATCATGAAACGCGAATTTATTGGCAACGAAAGAATCACCTTTGACTCCCAAGTCATGGGTGGCAAACCATGCATCCGTGGTTTGCGCGTAACAGTTTCATCGATTCTGGGCAACTTGTCGGGAGGCATGAACTCGCAACGTCTTTTGGAATTGTATCCTTACCTAGAAGAAGAAGACATCCACGCAGCTCTCGCATACGCAGCGTGGGCGATTTCCGCGAACACCTATGATCTCGATGTGCCGCTAGCATCATGACATTTTTGATCGATATGAACTTACCCATTGCATGGCGCGATATGCTGAGCTTCGATGATTGCCAAGCGATTCATTGGAGCGAAGTCGGTCGGGGCAATGACAGTGATGAAACGATCTTATCCTATGCTCAAGCCAATGATTTCATCATTGTGACTCAGGACTTGGACTTTGGTGAGATTCTTCAGCACACAGGAGCCAGAGGGCCTAGTGTGATTCAAGTTCGCTTGGAAAACATCGATCCTGTCCGCTGCAAAGACGCGGTATTAGCAATCCTACGTGCCATCAAAAAAGAATTGATCGAAGGCGCTCTTGTCACACTATCACCTCTTAAACATCGAATGCGCATTCTTCCTTTTCCCCAAACTTTCTAAATTCTCTCAATCTCCTCACCATTATCGACTATGTCCATCCTCATCAACGAAAATACAAAAGTTCTCATCCAAGGCATTACTGGCAGCTTTGGTGCTCGTCATGCCTCTCTGTAAAGGTGGTCAGTTGTTTGAAGAAAAAGTGCCGATTTTCAATGGCGTCGCCGATGCCGTGCGCGAAACGGGTGCGACGGCTTCTGCGATTTTCGTGCCACCTCCTTTTGCGGCCGATGCCATTCTCGAAGCTGCTGATGCTGGCGTGGAGCTCATCGTTTGCATCACCGAAGGCATTCCTGTGATGGACATGATGCGTGTCAAAGAAGCTCTCAAAGGTCTGCCAGTGCGCTTGGTCGGTCCGAACTGCCCCGGCTTGGTGACTCCCGGTTATGGCGAAAAATCGCACGGTGGCTGCCGCATCGGCATTGCCCCAGGTTACATTCACAAGCGTGGCAATGTCGGCGTGGTTTCGCGATCGGGCACTCTTACTTACGAAGCGGTGTTTCAGTTGACTCAACTCGGCTACGGTCAGAGCACCTGCGTCGGAATCGGCGGCGACCCGATCAATGGCACGAACCACCAAGAGGTGTTAGAAATGTTCAATAACGACCCAGAGACGGAAGCGATCATCATGATTGGTGAAATTGGTGGGACGGCGGAGGTCGAAGCCGCACGCTGGGCGAAGGAGCATTGCAAGAAGCCGATTGCTGGTTTCATCGCTGGTGCCACGGCGCCTCCAGGACGCCGCATGGTGGCATCGCCGTGGCGGAAACGCCGAGCGTGATGGCGACCACATTGCTCGAGCGCTGGGGCAAGTAATCGTCCGAATTTTTTCAAATGGCACGGATTTCGCATCCGTGCCATTTTTGTTTTCATCGTGCGTCTTGTGAAAAACGTCAGTCGTGATAGAGTCAGGGCATGAAAGACATCGACTGCGCTCTGATCACCGGAGCATCGGCTGGGCTAGGGGAAGAGTATGCTCGACAGTGGGCGCCGCGCTGCAAGCGCATGGTCTTGGTGGCGCGACGCGTCGATCGACTTCAGTCCTTGGCTGAGTCGCTGCGCCAGCAGCACGATTTGCAGGTGCATGTGGTGGAGTCGAATTTGATCGAGCCTGCGGCGCGTGAGGCCTTGCATGCGCAACTGCAAGAAATGGCATGGCATCCCGATCTCTTGATCAACAATGCTGGGATGGGGGATTACGGCAGTTTTGTCGATGCCTCGTGGGGCAAGCTGCAAGACATGATGCGCCTCAATATGGAGGCATTGACGCATTTGACCGCTCTGTTCGTTCCAGCCATGCGGCAAAAACGTCGTGGCACGATCGTGCAAATCAGTTCGCT
>RDYF01000191.1 GCA_004293285.1 Verrucomicrobiota bacterium
ATCTTACCTCAAACCACAAATCTAACAAAAAAAATACCGCAACCAACCGCATTCACTAAATGCCTTGAACAATTTTACAGAAAAAGATTTGCTAAGCCTTCCTCCAGATACGGAAATGTACCAGTTGTTTTTCGCGAAGCTCTTCCTGGCGCGAAACCTTACCTCTCCGAATCTGAGTTTCGCGAGATCATGGAAACTGGCCTTAAGAAGATTTATCCGGAATTTGAAGGTGCTCATCTCAGCATTCTCTACTCACCCATTCGAGACATTCGGAACGGCGAAGCGCTTATCCACGCATCGGGCACCTTCGAATTTGATCCGCCGCGTAATGGACTTTACAGAGATCAGTTCAAATCACTATTTCTCGCAATGAACTTAGCTAAACGAACGATCAGACCACTTGATGAAAAGGATGGACCCAAATCTTGGTATAGGGGTCTTCCTGACAGCGAGGCCACTTACGGTTCTGGTGTCTTTGTAACAGAGCGCCACATTGTTACAAACTCTCATGTCGTTGGCAAAGCAAAGCGCGTCGCGGTAGGTCTCGGTAATAAAGAAACGTGGGCAGATGTCATTGCCGTCTCGAAGGACTTTGATTTGGCACTGCTGACAATCACCCCTAACTCGTTGAATGGCGTCGCCTTGTCAATTGCCCCGAACGAGCCAGCACTCGGTCAACGAGTGCGCGCTTACGGTTATCCGCTACCGATGATGCAAGGATACACAATGAAAGCCACAGAAGGCATAATCAGTGGCCTATTTGGGGAGCGAGACAATCCCCTGCATTTTCAGACTACTGCACCGATGCAACCAGGCAATTCAGGTGGCGCACTGCTCGACGAGCAAAACCAATTGCTCGGTGTCGCTGTCGCTTCCCTTGATAAGATTGTGGTAGCGAAAGCAACTGGCAGACTACCCGAAAACGTAAATTTCGGGATTCATCGCGACGTCATTACCCGGTTTCTTGAACAGCAGAAAATCAAGCTAGAATCGAAGAAAGACACCAAATTCAATCCCGAACAATCCATTGTGCAGGTCATTAAATCTCCCTGAATACAAGGTCGACAGGCAAAGTGAAGTGCTAATACTTTTTCTAAAGTGAGCCCCGTATCTACTGTGGGATGAAATGAATGCTGTGGAGAGTGTGCAAAAATACGAACGAGCTATGCGGGTGCTCACGCGACACCTGACAGCATGAAATGCGCCATGCCCCAGATTCACAGGCAAAAAAAAGGCCCTTGGGTGAAGGGCTTGTGGGGAGGTCTTGAAATGGTGCGCGGTGCAGGTTTCGAACCTGCGACCCCCACCGTGTCGAGGTGGTGCTCTACCACTGAGCTAACCGCGCTACTGTTTGCAGCGGGGCGGAGGGCTCGTGGCAATCCTTTTTTTCAGGAATTTTTCTCGCTTGTCGATCCAAGGGGCCAGAGAAGAGCTCAGCAGGCTGCTGCCGGGGAGGAGATTGAAGATGGAAAAACGGCGAAGGCTTGTAGCCGTTTTGGACATGAGCGAAGCGAAGTGGCCCGTAGGGCCGAAGGCGCGGGCGGCGCGCCTGAGTCAACATGGGAGATGGTCTCACACGAAGGCACGAAGGCACGAAGACACGAAGGAGGGAAGATGGGAGATAGGAGATGGGGAGGAATTTTGAATTTTGGATTTTGGATTTTGAATGGGGAGATGGAAGTAGGGAGAGCGGGAGGTGGCTTTTCCTGATTCGGTAGTCGGTGAGCGAAAGGCATGCTCGCAGCAGGGCTGCTTCGCGGAAAGCGGCAGCAGGGCTTCCGCAGTCCAAGGGCCTTCGGCCAGCGCTTGCTAGTTCCTGATCTGAAGCAGTTGAACCACAGATTTCACTGAGGGCACTGATTGGTTGAGGCGATGGGGGTGAGGTGAGTCCTTTTTTGCTAAAATCGATGCCGAGAAGCGGGATGAGATTCTAACGAAACGCAGAGTGGCAGAGGTCGCAGAGGAAATCGCGGAGAGTGGTTTTGATTCTGACTCTGCTTGTTCTCTGCAAACTCAGCTTCTCTGCGTTTCGTTCGATGGGCGGAAGAGCGTCAGTAAGCGAAGCATGCTCGCAGCAGGGCTGCTTCGCGGAAAGCGGCAGCAGGGCTGCCGCAGTCCAAGGTCTTGGACTTTCTGGACGTGGACGATGCTTTCCTGGCGAAAGGCGTGAAAAGGCGTTGCGCACGGGCACGGGATGAAGTATCAAGCCGCGTGATTGCGCATGCAGGCGATCTGGTCCGCCGAGGGCCGCATTTTACTCGAACGCGAATTCTGGATCGCGGTGATGAAGGCGCAGAAGGATCTGGGCCTGGATGTCCCGCAGGAGGCGATTGAGGCTTATGAGAAGGTGAAGTCGAACATCGATGTCGCTTCGATCATGCAACGCGAGCGCATCACGCGCCATGATGTGAAAGCGCGCATTGAGGAATACAATGACCTCGCCGGCCATGAGCATGTCCATAAGGGCATGACCTCGCGCGATCTGACGGAGAATGTGGAACAGCTCCAGGTCTATCAATCGCTGCTGGTGTTGCGTGACAAATGCGTCGCAACCCTGCACCGACTCCGCAAGCACGCGGAAAGCACGCGTCACTTGGTTTTGACCGCACGCACGCACAATGTCGCAGCGCAGCCGACGACCATGGGCAAGCGCATTGCGATGTTTGGTGAAGAATTTCTGCACAGCCTGCGCCAATTGCAGTCGACCATCGATCAATACCACGTGCGCGGTCTGAAGGGCGCGGTGGGCACGCAGATGGACCAGCTTTCCCTGTTCGATGGCGATGCCACGAAAGTGGCAGAACTGGAACAGCGCATCGTCAAGCACTTGGGGATGTCGGGCGTGTGGCAAAATGTCGGCCAGGTCTACCCGCGATCGCTCGACTTCCGTGTCGTGTCTTGCCTCACCGATTTGGCATCGGCTCCTTCGTCGTTCTGCAAAACTCTGCGTTTGATGGCCGGGCACGAAACCGCGAGCGAAGGCTTCGCTCCTGCGAGCGGGTGAATGGCTTTCACGTCATCCTCAAAGGCTATCTCGCCATGGCAGCGGGCCTCGCCGGTGATCAGTGGAACGAAGGCGATGTTTCCTGCTCCGTGGTGCGCCGCGTGATGCTGCCCGATGCGTTTTTCGCTTTCGATGGCTTGCTGGAAACTTTCCTCACGATTCTCGATCAGATGGAAACCTATCCAGAAATGATCGCCTCCGAAACGCAGCATTACTTGCCTTTCCTGATGACCACCACGGTGATGATGGAAGCAGTCAAGCACGGGGTCGGTCGCGAGACCGCGCACAAAGCGATCAAAGAACACGCGGTGGCGACCGTGCAAGATCTGCGTCGTGGGAAAATCCATCACAACAATCTCATCGAACGACTCGCCGAAGATGCGCGTCTGGGACTCAGCAAAGTGGTGCTCGAGGGCATTTTGAAACGCGGTGAACAAGAGACCGGCGCGGCCGACCCACAGGTCGATTGGTTTTCCTCTGCGGTGCAAGCGCTCGAAGAAGAATTTGCCGATGCCCTTACCTACGTGCCCGGCGCGATTCTCTAACTTGCTCCAGCCATGTCCACAACACCAGCCATCGTTTTGCTCAGTGGTGGGATGGACTCTGTCACTGCGCTCTACCACGCTCATGTCACGGGCGTGGTGAAGCGTGCGGTGAGTTTCGACTACGGCTCCAAGCACAACGCCTGCGAGCTACCGATGGCGGCGTGGCATTGCGCGCATTTGGGGATTCGGCATGAAATCGTGAAGCTCGATTTTTTTGCGCAGCTTTTCGATAGTCACCTACTGCAAGGCGGCGGAGAAATTCCCGACGGTCATTATGCCGAAGAAACCATGAAACAAACCGTCGTGCCATTTCGCAATGGCATCATGCTCGCGATCGCGGCGGGGATTGCGGAAAACGATGGCGCGGGGCGTTTGGTCATCGCCGCCCACGCAGGCGACCACGCGATCTATCCGGATTGTCGTGAGTCCTTCATGCAAGGCATGGCCCAGGCCGTGCGCGAGGGCACCTATGCGTATCGACTATCGAAAAACATGGTCCTGCTACAAAGGCGGAGAAATTCACTGCGGCACCTGCGGGACATGTGTCGAACGCAGAGAAGCGTTTCTGTTAGCGGACGTAGCCGATCCCACCACCTATCTTGAAACTCCCCCACTGCCGGATGCTCCCGGTGGCGGCGCTTTCCCAGCGCCAAGCCCATCCAAAACAACGTAATCGGCATGGCGCTGGGAAAGCGCCGCCACGGATCTCATGCTCATCTCCGAAATTTTTTACTCCGTGCAAGGTGAAGGCTCGCTGTTAGGCGTGCCGAGCGTGTTCGTGCGCACTTCCGGTTGCAACTTGCGCTGTGCTTGGTGCGATACACCTTATGCATCGTGGAATCCTACGGGTGAGGAAATGTCGATTGATGCCATTTTGCAAAAAGTCGTCGCCTTTCCGGCATCGCATGTGGTGCTGACGGGCGGCGAACCCATGGTAGCCAAGACCGCGGGAACGATTTTGCCCAACGGCATCGCCTGCGATTTGGCATCGATCAGTCCCAAGCTCGCGCATTCCACGCCATCCGAAGAATTGGCCGGTGCGTGGTCGGCGCGCCACGAGCGAACGCGATGGCAGCCGGAGGTCATCCGCGAATGGTTGGAGCAGTACGATTTCCAGCTCAAGTTCGTGGTCAAGAGCGAGTGCGACGTCGAAGAGATCATCGACTTGCTCGCGCGCGAAAACCTGACTGTGCCAGCGCACAAAATCCAATTGATGTCCGAGGGCACCGACGCGAATGTCTTGCACCAACGCGCCTTGCAAGTCGCTGAATGGTGCAAGCAATACGGCTTCCGCTACAGCCCGCGACTGCACATCGACCTCTATGGCAACACCATGGGAACGTGATCTGTCATGCTCTGCGAAAAAAATCCGCACAAAATGGCGATTCCCGCTTGCAATCTTTCTCGCTTCCTAAGCAATCTCGCTGCGAAGCCAACCAACCTTTTTCATCTATGTCCGATTTGCTCGAAGAAGACGAACTTAAGTCCGCCCTGAAGAAATGCCCTGAGTGGGAATACGAAAAAAAAGCCATCACTCGCGTGGTGGAATTTGAAGAATTCAATGACGCCATCGATTTCGTCAACGGCGTTGCCGAAATCGTGGAA
>RDYF01000192.1 GCA_004293285.1 Verrucomicrobiota bacterium
TTGGCGGTTGGCGGTTGGCGGTTGGCGGTTGGCGGTTGGCGGTTGGCGGTTGGCGGTTGGCGGTTGGCGGTTGGCGGTTGGCGGTTGGCGGTTGGCGGTGGCAGCCCAATTTTCCAACTTCAATCTTCCAACTTCAATCTTCCAACTTCCAACTTCCAACTTCCAACTTCCAACTTCCAACTTCCAACTCGCAACTCGCAACTCGCAACTCGCAACTCGCAACTCGCAACTCGCAACTCGCAACCTGCAACCCAGAACTACGAAAGGCTTGGCGCTTGGAAAGACGCCGCCACGGGGGGGAGAATGATGTCTTGTGTCTCGGATCCCCAGTAAATGAGTCATTTTCGACTTGTTCTGCGAAATGGCTGCATTATGCTACCGCTATGAAATCGATCCATATCCGCGATGTTCCTGAGCAAACGATTGAGCGGCTCAAGTGGCGCGCCAGCCGGAACCACCGCTCTCTGCAGGGGGAACTACAGGCCTTGCTCGAAGAGGCCGCAAAGCAAGTTGTGCTCTATGACAGTGCGGAATTTGTCCTTCACACGGTGAAGACTCACGGCAATCAAGATTGGTCCAGGGAGGGCATGTATGAAGATTGAGCGGGGCTCCAAGGTTCTCGTGGACACGAATGTGCTTCTGGAGGCCACGGATGAATCGCGACGATTCCATGAGCAGGCTCAGAACTTGTTTCGTCATGCTTCTCGCGATGGGATCGATTTGTTTATGGGGACGCAAGTTCTCCGTGAATACCTCGTCGTGGCAACGAGGCCGCTCGAAAATAATGGTTTGGGCATGTCGACGGAACTGGCGCTGGAAAACATCAAACGCTTTCGGAAAAGAGTATCGCTCGTGGCTGAAACCCTACAAGCGGCAGAAATCTTTGTTGAATGGGCTGGTGAACATCGCGCCCGAGGCAAGAAATTGCATGACTTGCAGATTCTTGCGACCGCATTCGTAGGTGGTATGCATGGGCTGATCACCGCGAATGAGAAGGATTATCCGGAAGCCACTCCGGTGACCATCATCCCACTGTCGGAGCTTTAGGGAAGATAGGAGATGGGATGTTGGATGTTGAATGAAAGGCAGGGAGAGCCGTCGTCTCGGCGGCTGGGGCTTTTTGCTGGTTGAGGTTTGTCGAGGGAAGGAAGGGTGCTTTTTCTGAGAGAAGATAGAAGATGGGAGATGGGAGATGGGAGATGGGAGATGGGAGATGGGAGATGGGAGATGGGAGATGGGAGATGGGAGAAAGGCAAATCGGAACTTTCAACGTCCAACTTTCAACTTTGAAGTTTGGGAAGAAGGTAGCTCAGCGAGCGAAGTAGGATTCGATACCGATACC
>RDYF01000030.1 GCA_004293285.1 Verrucomicrobiota bacterium
TGCCGAACGTTTGATGTCGAAAGATGCCGTCATGGAACGCGCGCGCCAGGCGCTTGCGACGGGATCGACGCGTTTTTGCATGGGCGCAGCCTGGCGTGGCGTGCGTCAAGGCACCCAGCGATTTGAGCAGGTACTCGACATCGTGCAAGACGTCGCGCAACTCGGCATGGAAGTCTGTGTGACACTCGGCGAGCTCGGCCCCGAGGAGGCTGTCGCACTGAAAAAAGCCGGTGTCACCGCCTACAATCACAACGTCGACACCTCCCCGGAGCATTATCCGAACATCGTCACGACGCACACTTTCGAAGATCGTCTGCGCACGATTCGCCACGCTCAAGACGCCGGAATGTCGGTCTGCTGCGGCGGCATTTTGGGACTGGGCGAAACCATCGAAGACCGATTGAAGATGCTCGAGGTGATATCGAACTTCAATCCCCAACCAGAGTCGATCCCCATCAACGCACTCATGCCCATGCCAGGCACGCCACTTGCGGAAAATCCCCAGGTCGATCCACTCGATTTGGTGCGCATGATTGCGGTTACACGGATTGCTGTGCCGAAGGCGAAAGTTCGACTTTCGGCAGGCCGCACGATGCTGACGGAAGAAGCTCAGACGCTGTGTTTCTTCGCTGGTGCGAACTCGATTTTCTACGGCGACAAATTGCTCACGGCAAAAAATCCTGCCGTGGAAAAAGACCGCGCGCTACTGGCGAAGCTCGGACTGGGAGCGCAAGCACCTGATCCAAGCATGGCTGCCCCCTGCTGCGACACCGAGAAACCGGCGTCGCCCTGCTGCGCGAATGAGTCCGAGGCGACTTCTTCCTGCTGTTGATCCTCCGGCGCGAGGACGGGCCTCGCGCTCACTTAACTTCCAGCATTTCACTGGCCGTGTGACTGCGGAATTCAGGCGCATACATGCACTCGATTTCCGCCATTCCGCTAGGATATTTTCCGCGCAATTGCACTCTCGCACTGGTTTCAAAGACATAGGTGCCGCGAGGCAGAGACTCGATGAAAAAGTGATCGGCACTGTCTTTGGTCATCTCGTAGTAGCCCAGACCATCCTGATACTTGTAGCTTGAAAGCATGTTCGTCGGCTCCAAACCACTGGCGCGTTCGTTTTTCAAATGCACGTATTCCATGTCGCGATCCACTCGGATTTCGATGCGCGAAACCACCTCGTCCCCCGGTTGAAGCACGCTGCGGATGGCTTCGAGCTTGGCTCCTGCAGCAGTCATGGTTTTGCGATAGAGCGACTTGCGAATCGATAGAGGCAAAGTGGTCGATGCCGTGACTTTCGATCGGTCTTCAAGATACTGCCAATGCAGCGAGGCCCAGGAAACACCGGCGTCGGATTTAGTCAGCTCGACCTCACCAAAGCTCGGCTTGATCTCCGAGCGCACGCGTGCCACTTCATAAAATCCTGTGCCCACTTCGATATTCTGCGGTTGCACCTTTTCCCCACCCCATTCGGCTGTCACGAGAGCATCGGACGCGAGACGACGAGTCTGTCCTCCCAACAACAACGCGTAAATGGCATCCGCTGTCGATTTGCTCGTACTCCATCCCTGGGTCTGCTTTTGTTTCAAGAGCCAGACTTGGCAGGCATCGACCGCCTTCTCATCCTTCGCGACTTCTCGAAAAGCTTCGATGATCATCGCCTGCGTTTCGATCGGTGCTTCATGCCAGCGCAGCCACGATTGACTTTTCCAATGCATGCCCATTTCCTCGGATTCCTGTGCATGTTGCCGTAGCGATTGCATGATCCCTTGCGCTGCGTCGGATTGTTGCAAACGGTTCAGCGCAATGGCTACGTGGCATCGACTCATCCAACCAGAGAGCTTGTTGCCATATTTCACGGCTTGCGCCACGTAGAAATCCCATGCCGCGCGATGCTTCTCGGCCACCGGTCTTTCGGAAAGATAAAAACTCCTACCGTAGAGATACAGCGCGATGGATGCATCGAGATGATTTTGTTCGCGATGTTGTTCCACAATGCGTTGGTACTGTTGGAAAAATTGCTCGTCGAGCCACTCCAGAGCACGAAGCGACATCGTAGCGTCTGACTTCACACCGAGATGTCGGAGTCGTGCTTCGGCGGTGATCAGATAGAGCGTGATGAAAGAGCTGCCCTCGCCTCCTGGAAACCAAGGCCAAGCACCACTTGGCAACTGCATGTCTTGCAACTTCTGATGCGCGCGTTGCAGTTCTTGATCGACTCGATTACGGTCAAATAGCTCCGCCACACGACGGCGCGACTGCGATTCATCAAGACCATCGATCAACCACGGCGTTTCTTCGATCATCAAGGCCTTGAGCTCTTGATTTTTCAAAAGCGGGCTATCGAGCACGCCATTTTGATTGCGCCAGATTTCGAACACACGCTGAATCTTCGGATCGCTCTGCACGATGTGTTGAGCGAGTGCGTTGGCATAGTATCGATTCATTGTTTGCTCGGCGCATTCATGAGGAAACTCCATCAAATAAGGCAAGGCCATCACCGCATACCAGGCCGGATTCGAGACGATCTGCAAACGCAGGTTTTCATGACGCAAGGTGTTAGATTTTTCACTCTCAAGCAAACGCTTCATCTCAAAACGTCGCGTGCCCGCATCGCGCAGCGGCAAGGCCATGGACTCCGTGACCAGACGTCGACGCGACAGTACGGGGATCATGCCCTGTTCGCCATCGCTGGCATCGGCGGTTTTGACCATGGCCGTATACTGCACAGGACCCTGTCCATCAGGCACACAAAAACGCCACGAGACGGTTTGCGAAGAGCGCGCGGGAACTTTCACCGATTGCTCGCTGGCGGGAAGTTCCATGGCAGCATTGAGCTCATTCAAGCGAACAGCGTCTTGCCACTGCAAAGTGACCTTCGCCTCGATGTCGCGGTCGGTGAGGTTGGAAACTTTTGCCGTGAACTCCAGGCGGTCGCCCTCGCGCAAGAATCGCGGTGGATTGGCTTGCAGCATCAAATCTTTGCTGGTGACCGTGCGACCCTCAATCCGACCAGTTCGCAGCAGGGCGTCGTGCGCAAATCCCATGAAACGCCATTGCGTAAGAGCCTCGGGCATGGTGAATGACATCGTCACGACTCCCTGCGCATCGGTCGTGAGCTGTGGCGCAAAGTAGGCGGTTTCCTGAAAATTCTTGCGCAGGCTCGGTGCAACTTCTGGCGCTTTGGCGGGAGTTGTTTCCTTTTGGGAGGGAGTTTGATTCGCATCAGGAGCTACCACCGCATCAGCAACAGCACCCGCTTCCATTGCCATTGCCATTGCCGGAGCGGCCATGGCTTTGCGATGCATAAGTCCCCTTGCCCCTCCTAATCCAGATGCAAAGGGATCGCTCGGTGCAAACATCTCCACAATCGATTCCGGGAGGTGGCGATAGACCACATTCGCATCCCCATAGGGCGGAGTTGCGAAGGACGCGATGGCAAAAAACGACTGCGGCTGGCTCGGCATCGTCCATCCATGCATTGCCATTTCTCGATAGAAAAATTGATTCGGCTGCTGCGGCCAATCGTGCGGACGATAGGCATCGAGCGATGCGTCATACAAGGTCGCCAGCATTTCCACGTCTTCGGCCTTGGCTCCCTCGATCACCAATTTCCAAGTTTCCTCGGCACCGGGCTTGGTGCGATCACGCAGGCTTTGCCAGCGCAATGTGAGATCCTTTTGCGACCAAGGAACATCGATCCATTTTGTCGTGAGATAGGTTCGATTTTCCTGTTGAAAAATGGCTCGGAACACCAACCCACCACGATGCTCCTCGGTGACGGGGAAGCGCAGTGACTGTTGTGTGGACTTACCGTCCGACCATCCGCTTTTCAGGATTTTCCCTCGTTGTTCGATTTCGTAGTAAAAAACTCCTCGATCATACCCCGTGCCCCAAAGCGCAAGCCATTCTTGACCAGGTTCGACCGACCACGACTTCGCTTCAAGATGATGCGGGATTTTGATCGGAAACTTCGATGCAGAGACATCGATCACTCGCAGGGGCACAAAGGCTTGAACTTTTTTCCCTGCGGAATCCTTTGTCTCCAATACCGCGCGGTATTCGCCTGCGGAAAGCTTCGATTCGACATCGCCTTCGCCTTGGGCATTGGTTTGAAAATCGATCGATTGCACCAATTCTCCCAACTCCCAATGACGAGGGTCGCTGAGATCCTTTGAAGCCGAGGAGGGTTCAATCTCGCGATTCCACGGCATCCACGATTCAACACCTAGGACCGCACGCTGCACGCGTTCGGGCTGTTTCAGTCGATGAATCTTCACCGTGCCTGTCGCCGACTGACCAACGCCATCGATGCTTTGTGTCTTGAGCTTGATCTTCACGTCGCTCGCCGCATCGAGCCACGAGTCTGCGGTCATGTTGGCACTCAGACCGACATAGCCCAGTCGAATCGTTCGCTCTGCGTGACGCGCCTCACCACCTTGATCCGTGATATCGACCGTGATCACGTATTCAAAAATCGGCTCTTCGGAGGCCGCGATGGTTGCATCGGGTGAAGCCGTGAAAGAGATTTCCACTACCCCTTGACCATTTGTCACGGTTGTGCCGTGAGCGATTTGTTTTTCCTCGCTGGGCATGGGCAAAAACCAGCCGCACCAACGCGCCCATGGCGGCGACTGAGCACGACGTTTCACCGACCACTTGACCTTTGCCTCGCTGATGATGGCACCCGAATACGCCAGAGCTTTGGCCTTGAGCGTCACCTTTTCGCCGAGTCGGGGCGCTTGCTGTGATGGATCAATTTCCACATAAAATTGAGGCCGCTTGTATTCTTCCACGGCAATCGAAGTCGCATGCCCCGCGCACTCGAGCTGCATCATCCCCAAGGCTTTGCCGGTGGGAATGGGGAAACTTCCTTCAAACGAGCCAAAGCGATTGCTGCGTCGATTGAGCTTGGCGATTTCTTGACCATTGACGTCGCGCAACACAACAGTCCAATCGCGATCGGCTTCGACATGGTAATCGTTCTTCTCGCGATCATAGGTCGCCGCGATGCCCTTGAATCGAATCACTTGCCCCGGACGATAGATGGCGCGATCGGTGAAAAGATGGACCATCGACTGAATGGGAATGGGCGTGAGCGGATGATGCCACGAGCCCTGACTGACCACTTGATCCTCCCCGTGCACCACGCGTTCGATGAAGTTTTGCTGAGGAGCTAACGGAAATTCATAAGCCCCGGCGGCATCTGTTTTGGTTTGTTCGTGAAGTTTCCATTGCGATTGATCAAAGCTCCAGCGTTCGACAGTGGCTTGGGCAATCGGTTCCCCCGTGATGGCATGAAGAACCAATCCGCGACAGCGGTGCGACCCTTGGGCGGAAATTTTGGCGAGATCGGTGACAGTGATTTCCGTGCGATGCAGCGCTTGGTTTTCCGCAGCAAAAGATTCTGAGGAACTCGCCACCAAAGTGTAATGACCTTTGGGCAGATCCACCGGCGCTGTGATTTTTGTTGTTTTCGGCTGATAGTTGTCATTCGCCGGAAGTTCGAGCGACCACTCGCGTATTGGTTTTTGCTTTTTCCAAGAATCATTCAGCCCCATGCGCAAAGCTTGGAACGACTCTTGCCAAGATTGGGGATACAGTCGAAACCACACCTTCTTGACATTGTTGTGCTCCACCTGGACATCGGGTCCTGCACGATTCCACAAACTCTCAGTGCGCAGGCTGATGCTCGGCATCAAAATTTCTCTTTCGACCTGACGACATCTCTCTTGATAGAGCTTCTGCTGACCTACCTTGATGCCCGCACGAGCGATATCAAGGGCTTCCGCACGCCGATTCTGCTGCACGAGCCATTCCGCAAGCATAGCATGCGCAAGAGCATTTTGGTCGCTTTGCTGCGTCGCAGCCACGAGTCGACGCAGGGATTGTTCCGCAACGGTCTTGGTATCACTCGCATCGACATGATCCATCGCCCACTGATAGCGCTCCAGTTCGAGATGGAGCAGGGCTTCGCGATTCGATTGGTGAAAGCGCAACAGCTCTTGATAGAGAGCAATCGCTCGACGCAAGGGATCGCTTGCCTCGCCGCCTACGGGTTGCCATGCGAGGAAATCCTTGATCTCACCAAAAGCCGGCGCGTCGATGCCATAGGAAAAAACTTCTTCACCTTGACGTCGATGATGTTTCGCATCGCGATAAAAAGCCAGCGCTTCCTGCGCAAGAAGATCGTAGCAAGTCGGACGCAGTTCGTCGCCGACATTGCCCTTTTCATAGAGCCCATCAAAAACCTGGGCCGGCTGTTTTTGCCACGATTTTGCATCGTTCAGGGCGCGCTGAAATCCCTCGTCGATCGTCGACAAAAGACGCGGCAAATCCCAAGTCGCGATATCGTCGCTGGTTTTCTCGGCAGCTGCTGTGCGTTGTCGAAAACGCCACTGATTTTGCTGAAAATAATGCCACATCCACAGCGAACGCAACACGTCGAGCATGGGCTTCATTTCAGGAGGTGCCTGTCCCAGTTCCTTCTCCGCAAGACGCAAGAGAGCTAGTGGACGCTCTTCAGGCGAGGTTGCAGCTTCCGCGCGCAACCTGAGCGCCGTCGCACGCGTGGCCTCGGACCAACGCTTTTTCTCGCGCGCAATCCCTTCGATCTTGCGCAAACTTTCCATCGCGGATTTCGGCGCATCGTTTTGCTGGTGTTTTTCGACTTCTTTCCACAACGCATCCGTATCGGCGGCACCGAACAACATCGAAATACTGGCAAGAAAGAGCATGAGGGTTTTCATGGTGGTCATCCTACCAAAGAAAAAACCACAGAGACACACATTTCTCCGTGGTTTTTGGAAAAAGATTGCAACCCGTGATTTGGGATCGACAACCATTTATCAGAAGGACCAGCGCGCGCCCACGTGGTAGGTGCGCGGAAAGGCCGGACCATAGACATAAGTCGCATCGCGAAAGGCTCCTCTCTCGAGGTCGTCTTGGTAAGCATCAAGCAGGTTTTTGATGCCAGCAGTGAGTGTCAGCGTCTGCGCGTCGCCCATATCGATATCACGACTGATCCCGACATCCAGATTGAAGAACCACGGCGTTTCGACCAGTCGATTGCCCACAAGATCGCCCGATGCATCGGAAACAATGTGCGGCACATCCATGGGGCCGGTAATTTTCGCCCCGATGAAGGCATCGAACCACTCACCGGTGTAGAAGAATCGCAACAAGCCCAAACTCTCCGGAGTGCGCAAATAACGATTTGAGAAAATCGGATTGTCGAGAGGATCGGACAAGGTGTCGTCGCCGAGAACCAGTTGATTTTCATCGAACTGCGCATGCTGCTGAGTCCAAGAAAATTCCACACGCCAGGTGTCGGACGGACGATAGCCGAGATTGAGTTCGACACCTGCGATTTGCGAATTGCCGCCATTTTCTTTCAGAAACTCAATCACATCCGTCGCGGGATTGTCGTTGGATACCAACGCAAAAGTATCGCTCAACCAAGTGTGAAAGGCATTGACCTCCAAGCGCCATTGATCATTGATCTGCCATTCGGGGGCCACAGATAGGGTGATCGACGACTCCTCACGCAGTCCTGGGTCGTTTTGTATGGCACTCAACTCACCGCCGACATTGGCAATGTGCAGGTCTTCATTAAAAACTTCCGGTGCCCGAAATCCCCAGCTCACGGAATTTCGGATGCGCAGGTTGTCTGCCGCTTGGATCATCAAATTGGCGCGCGGGGAAAACACCGGATCGGAGATTTCTGAGTGAAAATCCGCGCGTGCACCATACTCTGCGGTGTAAATTTCATGGAATTTCCAACGATGCTGAAACAATACTCCGAGATTGGTGTAGGTTTCATCCAAAAATCGCCCCACTGCATCCTGTGCGTCGATCAGTTGCTCGTGACGGTATTGCAAGCCATAGGTGAAACGATGTGACTCCGATGGCTCGAAAAACAACAAGCTGTCGACGAAGTGCAAATCGCTTGAGGTATCGCCAAAGCCCCGCTGCGGTGTCCATGTGGGATCAAAAAACTCCGATGTCGGATCTGGGGACCCCAATGCCGCTGTGCCTCCGTAGTAAGAATCGCGCCGAGTTCCTGAAAAGGCATACGCGTGCTGCATGCTCCAGGCATCGGTCAGCTCTTGCTCCCATTTGAGGGTCGCTACTTGGCGAAAACTGAAAATCTCCTCGGCAATCGCGGCCAGATTCGGTGGCCCCGAAAAGGCAGCACCTGCCTCGCCACCTCGACGTCCCTCATCGGACGCGAAGTAATCAAAGGTCAGCTTGGTCTCGCTTTGCGGTTTCCAAGTGGCACGCAGCCCGCCCGATGTCAGCTCGCGCTCGGACACATCGGTGAAACCATCTGCATTGAGATCAACCGCCTGCATCATGTCGTAGGATCCAAAAACCGTAACCGACGTTTTTTGATCGGGCGAAACCCAATCATACACCCCAAAAGTGCCCGGATTCACCGTCCCACCGACCTGTCGGCCTTCCATCGCGGCGCCAGTGACTTCGATCGAACCACCCGTGCGCTCAGGCTCCCGAGGAATCAAATTGATCACCCCCGCCACCGCTCCCGGTCCGTAGAGAGAAGATCCGCCGCCTTTGACCACTTCAACACGTTCGATCAAGCCGCTGGGGATTTGCTCGATGCCATAGACCCCTGCCAGTCCGGAAAATGTCGGCAAACCATCGGCTAGGATCGCGATGTAGCTTTGCGGAAGCCCCAACATCTGAATCGACTGCGGATTGCAATTGGAACAGGTCGAGTCCACCCGCACACCCGGTGTATACTGAATCGCCTGTGCCAAATCGCGCGAGGCAGTGCTTTGAATTAACTCACGCTCGATCAACTCCGTGCGCACCGGCGCATCTTTGAGCGGCTCGGCGTAAGCCGACCCCGTGATCACCATGGCCTCCAATTCTTCGGAGGTGTTTTCTGTGCTGCTCTGCGCACTCGCCATCCAAGTCAATCCCACCGTAAAGGCGGTCGCCGTTTTCCATGTCGTCTTGTGTTTCGTCATGCCGTAGAAACTTAGACCCGACTAACTTTATCTGTCAAAAGAAAGTTTTTCAAAAATAACAAACTTTGACATTTTTCTGAAAAAAATAGTTGACCGAACGTCTAGTTTTGATAATTTCCTCTGCATGGGACGCACGAGTGATGCCAAACAGCGACTGATTGAAGCGATGCACGACCTCATTTGGCTGGGTTCGTATGGCAGCACCAGCGTTGATCAAATCTGCAAACTGGCCGGCGTTAAGAAGGGCAGTTTTTATCATTTTTTTGAATCCAAGGCAGAACTGGCGATTGCAAGAGGCGCGCTGGGGCTATGAATATCAGCAGCAAATCACTGAAAAGTTCGGTCGAGTATTGGGATGTCCACTTTTTTCTCTCGGCGCGGAAGTCGGCACGCGCGAGGAATCCTTGATCGACAAGATCAAACAAATCCTCGATCAGCACTTGCGTTATTACGAGTCCGCTCTGCGCGAGGCACAAGACCAGCAACTCATTGCCATGACTCCCGTTGCACCGATTGCCTTTCCTACATCGCCGAAATCGAACAAGGCTTCATGGCGATGCTCGACCTCCTCGCCCGCCAACGAGCTTGATCTTTTTTTGCCCTCATTATTTACCAACTAGTCAACTATGAAACCATCCCTTCTGCTCGCTGGAGTTCTCGTTTTGAGTCATTGTCAGCGATCCGCCTCCACTCCCCCGCCCGCAATGCCGCCTACGCCGGTTGAAGTCTTGCGAATTGTCCCTCAACCGCTCGTCGAGTGGCAGGAATTCAGCGCGCGCGTCGAAGCCGCCGAACACGTTTCTCTGAGTCCTCGAGTGAGCGGTTATTTGGATGCTGTTCATGTGGCAGCGGGAGCGATGGTCAAAAAAGATCAGCTGTTGTTTGAGATCGATCCCCTACCCTACGCAGCGAAAAAATCGCAAGCCGAGGCCGTCCTCGCACGCGCCGAAGCCGCCTTGCAAACAGCCAAAAGCGAAGCTGCGCGGGTGCCTGAATTGCTGGCAGCGCGGGCCATGACGCAAGAACAGGCCGATGCTCGGATTTCGGCTCTAGCACAGGCTGAGGCAGCTTGGAAAGCCGCTCAAGCCGACCGCGAACTGGCCGAATTGGACTGGCAGCGCACCAGAGTCCTGGCTCCGATCGATGGCAAAATTTCTCGTGCTCTGGTTACGGTTGGCAATGCGGTGAATCTTGGCACGACACTCACGACCATTGTGAGTGTCGACCCCATGCACGCGTATGCCGACCTCGATGAAAACACTTTGCTGCGAGTGCAATCTTTGATGGAAAAGAAACAAATCAAAGTCGATGAACAAGGTCGCATTCCGGTGGAATTGCAATTGGCCGATGAAAAGGACTACCCTCACCGCGGTTGGTTTGAGTCGCTCGACAACCGCGTCCAGGCATCGACTGGAAGCATTGTGTTGCGATCAATCATTCCCAACCCGAGTGGTCGATTGGTGCCAGGAATGTTTGCCCGCATTCGCATTCCCCTTAGTGCCGAACAAGCCACAATTGTCATTCCTGAAATGGCGATTAAAACCGACCAGGGACAGAAATTTGTTTATGTGGTCGATGAAAAATCCTGCGCGCAGTATCGACCCGTCGTGCTCGGTCCATCGCTGGGCATGAACCGCATCATCCGCAGTGGACTGAAGGAGGGCGACACCATTGTTGTCAATGGCTTGGCGAAAATTTTCATGCCCGGCATGCCCGTCGCTGCGGAATCCCAACCGACCCCCAAGCCATGAATCTTGCCCATTTTTTCATATCCCGACCCATTTTCGCGGGTGTTCTGTCGACGATGTTTCTCGTCCTCGGCGGCATCTCGCTGTCGCTGCTGCCGATTTCTGAATACCCAGAAGTCGTTCCGCCGACAGTGATCGTCACCGCGACCTATCCCGGTGCGAATCCGAAAACCATTGCCGAAACGGTTGCTTCACCGCTGGAACAAGCGATCAATGGTACGGAAGACATGCTCTACATGAGCTCGCAAAGCACCGCCAATGGCGTGATGACCTTGACTGTCACTTTCAAAATCGGCACCGACATCGATAACGCCCAAGTGCAGGTGCAAAATCGCGTATCGCAAGCATTGCCGAAGTTGCCCGAGGAAACGCGGCAGATTGGCGTGACGACAGTGAAAAGCTCGCCCAACCTCACCATGGTGGTGCATTTGCTTTCACCGAATGACCGCTATGATTCCCTCTACTTGCGCAACTATGCGATTTTGAATGTCAAAGACGAGCTCGCCCGCCTTCCCGGTGTAGGCCAGGTAGAACTTTTCGGTGGAGGCAATTACGCCATGCGCGTCTGGATTGATCCCGACAAATGCGCGGCACGCGGACTCACTGCATCGGACATCGTGCAAGCGATTCGCGAGCAAAACGTGCAAGTCGCCGCGGGTGCGATCGGTCAACAACCGGTTGCCGAAAGTGTGCCGGTGGAACTGACGATCAACACCAAAGGACGTCTGGTCGATGAAGAGGAATTTGCCCAAATCATTGTCAAAACGGGTCCGCATGGCGAAAAAACCAAACTGCAAGATGTGGCACGCATCGAACTTGGTGCAGGCGATTACAGCTTGCGTGCACTGATCAATAACAAAGAAGCTGTCGGCATTCCGATTTTCCAAGCGCCTGGCTCGAACGCACTTGAGCTCTCGGATGATGTCCGCGCGAAGATGGAGCAATTGAAGAAGAAATTTCCCGAAGGGCTCGATTACACCATCGCCTACGACCCGACACGTTTTGTCAATAAATCGATCGATGCCGTGATTCACACCTTGCTCGAGGCTGTGCTCTTGGTCGTCATTGTGGTGGTTTTGTTTTTGCAAACATGGCGCGCCTCCCTCATCCCTCTCGCCGCAGTTCCAGTTTCGTTGATCGGTACTTTCGCTGTCATGCATCTGTTTGGTTTTTCGCTGAACAATTTGTCACTCTTTGGACTAGTCTTGGCGATTGGGATTGTTGTCGATGACGCCATCGTCGTGGTGGAAAATGTCGAACGCAACATCGCACTCGGCCATCCCCCTATCGAAGCGACACGCATTGCCATGCGAGAAGTCACAGGTCCGATCATTGCCACGACTCTGGTGCTCTGCGCGGTTTTCATCCCCACCGCTTTCATCAGCGGCATCAGTGGACAGTTTTACAAACAGTTCGCCGTCACCATCGCGATCTCGACCGTCATTTCGGCGATCAATTCGCTCACTCTCAGCCCCGCGCTCTCGGCTTTGTTGCTGCAAGCACACGGCAGCAAACCGGATCTCGTGAGCCGCATCATCCATCGCTCGCTGAATTGGCTGTTCCATCCTTTCAATCGCTTTTTCGCTTGGTCATCGAAAATGTACGTCGGCTTGGTGCGACGCATCATTCGCTTTGCCGCCGTCGCCCTACTGCTCTACGGCGGCTTGTTGTGGCTGACTTATCGGACTTTTCAAACCACGCCGACGGGTTTTGTGCCGTCGCAAGACAAGCAGTATCTCATCGCCTTCGCGCAGTTGCCCGATGGCGCTTCGCTTGATCGCACGGAAGCGGTCATTCGCCGCATGAGCGAAATCGCCCTCGCACATCCCGGCGTCGACAACAGCATCGCCTTCCCCGGTCTGTCGATCCAAGGGTTCTCGATCAGCCCCAACTCGGGCATTGTTTTTGTCGGTCTAAAAAACTTCGAACAACGAACCACACCCGAGCTATCAGCCGATGCCATCGCCGCCTCTCTGAACGCGCAGTTTTTTCAAATCAAGGAAGCTTTGGTGCTGAGTCTATCGCCGCCGCCCGTCAATGGCATTGGCACGTCGGACGGCTTTAAGCTGATGATTCTTGATCGCGCCGATGCCGGTTATGATGCACTCTATCAACAAACACAGCAGTTGTTGGGTCGTGCCATGCAATCGCAGCAATTTGGCCAAACCTATTCGGGCTACACCGTCAACGTGCCGCAGCTCGATGCCGATGTCGACCGCGAAAAAGCCAAGGCCGCTGGGGTGCCGTTGCAGAACTTGTTTGACACTCTGCAGATCAATCTTGGTTCGGTATACGTCAACGACTTCAATCGCTTTGGCAGAACCTGGCAAGTTGTCGCCCAAGCCGATGCCCCGTTCCGCGATAACCCAGAAGACATTGGCCGACTGAAAACCCGCAACCTGCAAGGGGAAATGGTGCCCATTGCCTCGATGGTTCAAGTCACCAGCAGTTCCGGTCCCGATCGCGTCACTCACTACAATGGCTATCTCGCGGCCGATTTGAACAGTGCGGCAGGCCCTGGACTGAGCTCTGGCGATGCCGAGAGTTTGATCGAAAAGATGGCAAAAGAAACCCTGCCTCCGGGCTTTGAACCCGAGTGGACGGATCTGGTCTATCAACGCATTCTCGCAGGTAATTCGGCGGTGTACATTTATCCGCTGTGCCTACTGCTCGTTTTCCTCGTATTGGCCGCGCAGTATGAAAGTTTGCGCATGCCACTGGCGATCATTTTGATTGTTCCGCTCTGCCTGCTCTTTGCTCTCGTCGGCGTGGTTATCAGCGATGGCGATAACAACATTTTCACGCAAATCGGCTTTATTGTGCTGATTGGCTTGGCTTGCAAGAATGCAATTCTGATTGTCGAATTTGCTCGCGAGAAACAACACGAAGGCATGTCGGCGCTGGATGCGGCATTGGAAGCATGCCGACTCCGCCTGCGTCCGATTTTGATGACTTCCATCGCCTTCATTGCTGGATGCTATCCACTCGTGATCAGCACCGGAGCAGGCGCCGAAATGCGTCGAGCCATGGGCACAGCGGTGTTTTCGGGCATGATCGGCGTGACCATCTTTGGTCTTTTCCTCACTCCCTTATTTTACGTGCTGCTGAATCGCCGCACGAAGTCTCACAACTCTCACTCGGCCTAACTTTATGAAAAATCTCGTCCTCCTCCTCTCGCTGCTTACGATGTTGCCTTTGGTGGCGTCGACCCAAGACATCAAGCTCCGCGAAGTCGAACCCAAGGACCATTGGGAGCGCGGCGACTGGTGGAACATTTATCGAGATCCGATTCTCGATGCCTTGATGCAAAAAGCCACTCGCTCTAACCAACAATTGCGCATCGCAGTGCTGCAGTTTGATCAAGCTCGTGCTCTCGCTCGCGTCGCCCGCGCCGATTTTTTCCCACAGGCCAGTGCCGGGTTTGTTCCGACTCATCAATCGTACAGCGGCAACACCGTGGTGCCCTTTGATCCGAATGGCACGATTTTCCGGGGTCGAAATTTCGAAGTGCCACTCGACATGAGCTACGAAATCGATCTCTGGGGTCGAGTGCGACTCGGTCACCAAGCGGCAAGGCAAGAAGCGGAACAAGCCTTGAACCTGATTCCGCAAGTGATGCTTTCGGTGCATGCTGAACTAGCACAAAACTACTTCCGCCTTCGTGCACTCGATGCGGAAATCCGTGAGAGTGAAAGTGCCCTCGCCTTGCTCGAAGAATCCGCTCAGATTACGCGCACCAAGGAAAAAGCGGGAACTGCCACGGAACTGGAGAGTGCGCAAAGTGCCACTCAAGTCGCGACGCAAAAGGGCCTCATTGCCAGTCTTCGCGGTCAACGCAAGAGCCTTGAAAATGCCATTGCTGTTTTGGTCAATGAACAAGCTCCCGCTTTTGCACTCAAACCTCACGCGGCGACGTCCCATCTGCCCACACTACCTACAAGCATTCCGTCCGACCTGTTAGAACGACGTCCCGACATCGCCGCAAGCGAACGCGCCCTCGCGGCGAATTTGAGTCGACTCGGCATTGCCCAACGCGCGGCCTATCCAAGCCTATCGATCATCGCCAATGGCGGCTTTGCGAGTGGCGACTTAGGCAACCTATTCAGCACAGGAAGCCGCAAGTGGGTGATCGGTCCCAACCTCTCGTTCCCTGTCATTTCGGGTGGTCGCTTCCGAGCCAATCTCGAAGCGCAAAAAGCCGAAGCCGATGTCGCGCTGGCTCGCTACCGACAGTCGGTCTTAACCGCCTTTGCTGAAGTCGATGCACAGCTTAGTGCTGTCGACCAACTCCAGCAGCAAGCCCATCACCAAGACCAAGCTCTTGCGCAAGCGAACAAGGCCTTTGACCTCGCAAAAGTTCGCTACGAATCGGGCACAGGGGCCTATCTGGACTTGCTCGAAACCCAACAGCAATTGATTGCTTTGCGACGTGCCCAGCATCAACTCACAGGCCAGCAACTGATTGCCTCGACAACCCTCATCAAAGCGATCGGCGGCTCGTGGCATCAAAGCAAAGCCCCCGTCCTGCCAAAGATGGAACAAGATCCCGATGCCCAGATCCGTCAGCCCGAGCCCAAGAAGCGCGGATGGTTTCGACGCATGATCTCGGGAGCATCATCCTAAGCAAAAAAATCGGTCTATCTCAGCTTGCGGGGGCTCTGAGGAGCATCCGCAGCATTTTTTCATGCATTTGCGAAAGGAATGATTGATTTCATTCCTAACTTGATCATAATAGCAGAATCATTTGCATGAAATTCCTTTCCCGTCTGCTCTTTTTTCTTAGTTTATTTTGTTGGCTCAACCTCCATGCCCAGGAGCTTTTCTTTCGCCAAGTGTATGAAAATCACACAGCTTCACACATCGAAGTCACTGGCCTTTTTTCCAAGCTCCCGACATCGGGCTATGCTCCTGTGCGTGTGACGATTTCCAATCGCATGATCGTGCCAGCGACTTTTACTTTGTCTTTCCGTTCAACTAGCAAGGCCTTCTATCGCAATGATGACGTGCAGGTGAAATCCTCTTTCACGTTGTCCTGTCCTGCCTCACAAGTGCGATCGACGGACTTGATGGTTCCTGTTGCAGCTTTGGTCAAAAAGAGCAGTTATGCCTACGATGCACCTCTTTCCTTGCAAGTGAACCTTTATGGAATGACAGAGGCCACTCACCAGCAGTCCAGCGATGGATCGGGAGATTTTCCGCAAATGTTGATGTCGGAATCTCTCTACACTCCGAACGCATCGGCTTTGGATGGTGAGTTGAACAAACACTCCGGGTCGGGTCGCTCTCACTTGGGCGCAGCGACTTTCGCTGGCAAGTTCGAACCGAAACAAATGCCTTCGGATTGGCGCGCATATGTAGGTTATGATCGCATCCTGCTGACGAGCGACGACTGGCAGCAAATGCCGCAAGGCGCGCGTGCCGCCATGTTGCAATGGAATCGACAAGGCGGTTGCCTGCATTTGCTTTCATCGCGCGCAGACGAATCGCTGCCGTCGCTCGGCATTGATGTCGACGACCCCAAACTTTCCTACCGCGGTCTTGGCCCTGTGCTCTTGGAACCCATCAACAGCGATCTCAAACTGAATCCGACCGAATGGGTGACGAAAATGAAAAAATCGGTATCCGAGCGTACGCCTCGCGCCGAGATGCTGCAGAATGACTACAGCAAGGGAACATGGGAGATGACCTCAGCCATGGGGCGTAAAACCTTCTACTTCGCTATGTTCATCATTCTGCTGGTGATCTTTGGCATCCTCGTAGGACCGATCAACTTGTTCGTTTTTGCCAAATCTGGTCAACGACACAAGCTTTTCATCACCACCCCACTCATTTCGTTGGGCGCTAGTTTGTTGATGATTATCCTCATTTTTGCCCAAGATGGAGTCGGCGGGGCAGGTGTTCGCATGCAGTGGATTCACCTCGTTCACGAAAAAGGCGATCATCACGCGTATGTGCATCAAGAACAGTTGTCGCGCACAGGCGTACTGATGGGATCTCGCTTTGTCATCGAGGAGCCTTGCGCCATCACGCCGCTCGCACTCGATGCGAGTCAATGGACACGTCTGTCTACAGTAGAAGGCCCGATGCAGTCGTTTGAACTGGAACAAAGCGAAGGCACCCTTCGGGCGGCGGGAGATTGGTTTCAATCGCGTTCTGAACAAGCACAATTGCTGCAAACCATTCGCCCTTCACGCTCACGCATCGAATACACAGATGCGGCGAAGTCGCCGAAACTGATGTCGAACCTCGATCATTCGCTCCGTCATTTTTTCCTGCGCGATGCACAAGGTCAGCTATGGCAAGCGCACGATATCGCTCCCGGCAAAGCTTTTACACTGCAACCCTGCACCGATGCCGATTGGCGTAAGTTCCTTCAGTCCGACATCGCAGCAATCAGTCATGCGCAAAAAGAACGCATCAAAAAAATCAGCGAACGAGCCGATCATTTTATCAGCATCTCCGAAGACGCGCCAATGATCGAAACCTCTACCTCGATCGATTGGAAGGAAAACAAAACCATTCTGACAGGCAAAGTCCAAGCGACTTCCTCTCTCTAACCATTTTCGCATCAACTCATGAGTGACTTCGCCATCAATGTTCAGCAACTCTACCGCCACTTTGGCCCTCTAAAAGCGGTCAATGGCATTAGCTTTCAAATCCCCCACGGTTCGGTCTGTGGCTTTGTCGGTGCCAATGGCGCGGGCAAGACGACGACAATGCGGATCTTGGCATCGCTCGATTACCCGACACTCGGTCGCGCGGAGATTTGCGGCTATGATGTGGTGAGTTATCCTGAAGAAGTTCGACGCCTGATCGGCTGGATGCCAGATCATTTTGGCAATTACGATCACATGACCGTTGTCGAATATCTCGATTTCTACGCCCGCGCGCTGGGCTATCGTGGCAAGGAGCGTCGACTCCGGGTGCAGGAAGTGGTGGACTTCACCGACCTTGGCTCGCTAGCGGAGCGATTTTCGAACAAGCTTTCCAAGGGGAATACTCAACGCTTGGGGCTTGCCCGCGCGCTGTTGCAAGATCCACAAGTGTTGATCATGGATGAGCCGGCAGCCGGGCTTGATCCAAAAGCACGAGTGGAATTGAAAAGCCTGATTCGTGTGCTCGCGCAGGAGGGCAAGACGATTTTCATTTCTTCCCACATTCTCTCGGAACTCGGCGAGATGTGTGATTCGCTGCTTTTCATCAATGGCGGACGCATTGTTCATCACGGCGATGCCGAAAGCATGAAGCAGAATACCGATAACGGCGGTTTGTTGTATGATGTTCAATTGTTAGGCGACCCCGCCGAACTCGCATCGTGGTGCTTGCTGCAACCGAAGGTCGAGATGATCGAAGCTCGCAAGCACGGTGCTCGTCTGCGCATTCCGTCGAGCGATGTCCAAGATGCAGCGGACTTGTTGCAGCGCATGGTCAAGGATGGTTTGAAAATCACGGAGTTCCATCGCGAAGAACGGAATCTCGAAGATGCCTTCATCGATATGCTAGGCAAGATTGATCGGGAGAGTCGAACCCCCAGTGTTCCTCCTCCCTTACCTGCATCAGCCGCACCTAGCTCTAACTACGACGCATTATGAGTCCCTCTTCTTCTGTTTCCGACTTAACAACACCGAACCTTGCTCCGAGTACCATGGAGCTCAA
This sequence comes from Verrucomicrobiota bacterium, assembly GCA_004293285.1. Classification (GTDB taxonomy): domain Bacteria; phylum Verrucomicrobiota; class Verrucomicrobiia; order Verrucomicrobiales; family Akkermansiaceae; genus UBA956. Next base: position 18,398 of record RDYF01000030.1, read on the forward strand.
TGATTTCTCGGATCGCCTGCCGCCCATGCTCGTCAAGGAGCTGCGTCAGGGCATGCGAGCTCGCACCTTTGTGGGCGTCTTTCTGGGGCTTCAATGCTTCCTCGCCATCGTCATGCTTTTCGCCACCAGCGCCACCGCGCTCGGCGGAGCCGGACAAACGGTCTCGGAAATCATCTTTCTCTTTTTTGCCCTCGCCGTCTTGGTGGTGCAACCGTTGCGTGCGATGAATTCTCTGCACGCTGAGATCAAATCGACAACCATTGATATGATGGTGCTCACTCGTCTCACCGCCCGACGCATCGTTGCAGGCAAATGGGCTTCGATTGTTGCGCAAACTCTGCTGCTGCTTGTTTCCATCATCCCCTACCTGATCCTGCGATACTTTTTCGGTGGCATGAATTTGTTTGCCGAGTTGCTGGCATTGATCTCCATCGCCTGGCTGTCGTCTTGCCTCACTGCGGTGAATATCGGCCTCTCGGCCAATAGCTCTCTGCTGGTGCGTGGCTTTCTGCCTCTGCTCATTGCGCTGATGATGTTTTCGTTTACGATGTCGATCGGGAGCAACTTTGAGGAACTGATTCAGTTTTTCTCACTCGATGAACTGAATTCGATCGCACTGTTTTTTGGGCTTTTGGTCGGCACTTGGTACTTGGCTTGGAATTTCTTTTACCTTGGCGTGAAAGCTGTCGCTCCCGCCTCCGAAAATCACAGTTCGCTCAATCGACTGATTTGTCTGATCACGATGGCGGTGATCGTCACTCTCTTGCTCTGCTGCCATGGCGAGCTGGAAATCTTGCCTTATCTTCTCGGTGCCATTGCCTTTCCCGCAGCTTTGCTGTCTCTCACAGAACCCTACACGATGATGCCACGACTCGCTCAGCCCTTCGTCAAAAAGGGCGTGCTTGGTCGCTTCGTTGGCGTATTTTTCTATCCTTGTTGGACGGCTGGGGTGCACTTCTCAGCACTCTTGGTGTTCCTCTTGATGCTTGTCAATTCATGGCTCCATTGGTTCGATAGCACATCGAGTTTGTCGGAGGATAGTTATGTCGTGATCACGAGCTTAATCGCATCCACCCTGTTTCCGGCTTTCATTGTGGCAGCGTTTTTTAAGCGCACAAGCAATCCGCTGGGGCTCTACACTGCGATTTTGCTTGGTTCATTTTGCGTGATGTTGGCGCTGATTGCTCTCGCGGAGAGCACGGATGCCGAGGGTGCGATGATGATCTTTTGCTGGTTGCCGCCGATTCACTTGTATATGATCAGCGACAGCAACTTCGATCAACAGACGATTGTCATTTTGAGCACGGGGATCATGCTCACCTACCTTCTGTTGTTGCTGATACTCGCTTGGAAACGTCGAGATGCGATTCGGAGCGCCGAAACCACCGCAGAAGAAATGAATCGGTCGCTTGCGCAGAAAAATGCCGGTGTCGATGATGCAAGCTTGGCACAGTGATCGTTGTTCTGCCATGCTGACTCCGCTTTTTCTTTCATGTCGGATTTGTCTCATCATTGTTTTTCTTGGCGCTGGTTTTTCGCGCTTCATCTCTATCGTCTCGCTTCGCCGCTGATGCTGTTGTTGGCGCTGCCGTCTTGGCTGCGCAAGATGACGCAGCGCGGCGGTTGGGGCACGCCGATGGGAGAACGCTTTGGTGTGTATCGCGATGACGCCGAATGGACGCGCTGCGGATGCACGCACATTCACGCGGTCAGTGTCGGTGAAACTTTGATTGCGTTGAAGCTGATTCGGCAATGGCACTCGCAAGCACCAACTCCTATCGTCCTCGCTGTCAGCACCGCAACCGCTTATCAATTGGCGCGCCCTCACGCATCGGACTTTCTCTCGATTGTCTATGCCCCGCTCGATCTCACTTGGTTTGTGCGGTCGTACTTGCGACGCTTCGAACCTGCACGCTTGGTGCTGATTGAAGCCGAAGTTTGGCCCATCCTGATGAGTGAATGCCAGCAATCGAGCATCCCTGTGACGATGGTAAATGCCCGACTCTCTTGCCGATCGGAAAAGCGCTTGAAACGGTTTTGGCCGTGGATCGCACCCATGTATCAAGCCGTTTCACGCATCGGCGTGCAAGGTCCAGAAGATGATCAACGCTTTCGGTCTCTTGGCATCGATCCCTCGCGCCTGACGATCACTGGGAGCATCAAGTTTGATCCCTCGGCCGCATCGCTGCCACAGCAAAGAGAAGAGTTTTCGCAAATTCTCGCGCCACTCCGCAAGGACCAACATGTCGTCCTTGCTGCTAGCACCCACGATGGCGAAGAAGCCTTGCTCGCGCAAGCTCTCGCCGCATCTCCTTATTTCTTGGTCCTTGTACCACGTCATGCAGAGCGTCGACACGATGTGCTGAAAGCTCTTCGCGCGATGGGACGAAAACCTTGGCTGCGTAGCGATGGGATTGCGCCGGAGTCGAAAAATTTCGATTGCTTGATCATCGATAGCACCGGCGAGCTACGGGATTGGACAGCTCATGCCCATGCCGTGATCATTGGCAAAAGCTTTCTTGCTTCGGGCGGACAAAATCCAGCTGAGGCCATTGTCGCTCGCATCCCTGTGATCACTGGACCTCACATGGAGAATTTTGAACCACTGCAAAGTCAACTCCTTGCGAGACAAGGCATTTGCCAAGTCGACACAGCCGAGGCCATTCCTGCCGTTCTTGATCATTGGTTTGCCCATGCTGCGGAACGGGAAGCTCTCTGCGATCGGGCTTGGCAAGTCCTCGGACAACATCACAACGCCACTTCGCTCAGTATCGAACTGATTGAGCAAGATGCGGCACGCTGAGATCTCGCCCAACATTTTCCTCTTCCCACAAGGACTTTCTCGGCTTACCCTCTCCGCAGTGACTCTTGAAGATCTCGGATGGAATGAATTTTTTGCCTCAGCTTTTTCCCGATTGCCGGAAAAGGATTGGGTGCCTGCACGATTGATCCGCGAGAGCCCGATCAACTACGGCGCTTTTTTGGGTGATGGCGAGGAAATCGATGTCGTGCTCTCAGGCAAAGTCTGGCACGATGCTGTATCCGATGCCGAGTTGCCCGCTGTCGGCGACTGGGTGGCGGTGAAGCTCGGCGGCGAAAATGAAGACCACGTGATCCGCGCGCGACTCCCGCGCCAATCCTGCTTTTCCCGAAAAATGCCCGGAAAAAGCACCGAAGAACAAGTCATCGGCGCGAACATCGACATCGTCGCCGTCGTCACGGATGCCGGCGAGGACTTTAACCCACGCCGCATGGAGCGCTATTTCACTCTGATCCAGCGCTCGGGCGCTAAGCCGGTGGTGCTGCTCAATAAGTCCGACCTCTACCCCAAGGCACAAAGCAAGGAAGCGGCCAGTGTTCTCCAAGCTCTCTGCCCCGACGCCTCGATTCACATCACCAGCGCTCTGCATAACACCGGCTTGAAAGTGTTGCTCTCGCACCTGAAACGCGGCACGACCATGTGCATTGTCGGCTCTAGCGGCGTGGGCAAATCTACCCTGGTCAATCAACTCTATGGAGAGGAATGGCAGTGGACCGATGAGGTCAATGAGGTCACAGGCAAAGGACGACACACTACCACAGCGCGGGAACTGGTGCCGCTGCCCAAGCAAGGTTTGATCATCGACAATCCGGGCATGCGCGAAATCCAGATGTGGACGAATGAGCAAACGCTGCGCGAGAGCTTTTCCGATGTGGAGCAAATCGCCCTGCAATGCCGTTTTCATGATTGCAGGCATCAGAACGATCAAGGTTGTGCCATCCGCCAAGCAGTGCAGGAGGGATCACTCGATGCCGAGCGACTCGATAGCTATCTACGGCTCGATGAAGAAATCGAAAAACTTCGCCGCCGACAAAAGAAACGCCAGATCAACACGGAGCGACGCGCCAAGCGTGATCATCGCGTCAAAGCACGCAATCTCAATGATCGCATTCAGCTCGAAGCCGATGAAATCGGTTTGATCCGCCCCGAAGAATGATCGAAGAACTCGTGCCCTATCTCTTTGTTCACGACACATTCCCTGCTTTCCGCTTTCCAAGATTGACAAGCATCGCATTTGCCTGCATAAAGTCCGTCTCATGTCGTCTATCTTACCGCCACGTCCTCGACATCTCGGTGCGAAGGTTCGCATCTGCATCGTTGCGTCCAAATACAACGAGGAATTTACCGATGCCTTGGTCGAAAACGCCATCGATGAGCTCAGCGAGCTGATGCCGAATTCTCGCGTCGATCTCATTCGCGTTCCTGGCGCTTTTGAAATCCCTGTCACGGTCTCACATATCATCCAGCGCGATGCTCCCGTATGCATTATCGCTCTCGGTCTGATCATCCGCGGCGCCACAGCCCATGCCGACCTAGTAGCGGAGTCGGTCACTTCTTCGCTGCAAGGACTGGCCGTCAATCACCGCGTGCCCATCATTCACGAAGTGCTTCTCGTCGATGACGAAAAACAAGCCTACGCTCGCTGCATTGGCGCCGCTCTGAATCGCGGTCGTGAGGCTGCGCGCGCTGCTACTTCCATGATCGATATCTTCCAAGAACTCGACCGCTCGATCCCTCGCACCACTACTCGCTCCAATGCCTAGTCGACGTCAAATCCGCGAGGCCGCCGTTCAGTTTCTTTACAGTGCCGACCTCGAAGGTGGTGCTCCCGCTGCCGATTATCGTGAAACTTTCTGGGACCTGCTTACGGTCCCAGATCGCCGCAAACTACTGCATAGCACGTTTCGCGCGCTGGAACACATCACCCAAGGTCGCACGGATCGCTTGCTCGAACTCTCGGATCGCGCACCGAATGCTCTTGCCCGTCTCAGCGCCTCTGCCGAAACTGCCGACCTCAAAAAGGAGCTGCAAGACATCTTGCGCACGGAATCCCAATGGACCATGCAATGGGACAAAATCGTGAAACTGCCGCTCCACGATGTCGATAACGATGCCGTTGTCGATCAATTGGAGTCTGCTCTCACCACGCTCTATGCCATTGATCGCGCTCTGATTGGCGCGCGACTCCGCTTTCAGCAAGCACTCGAAGATCATCCCGCACTGCGACCTTTGATCGAACCAGCCATGGCTTCGATCCGACGCCTTCAACGGATTTCTGATCGAGTGCAGATGTTGGAAAACCCGCAAAATCATCCGGATCAAACGGATCTCAAGCACATCTGTTCGAGCAAGAGCGAATTGCTCGCTTTGCGCCAAGAAACCGATCAAATGGTCGATGTCGTCTTAAAGAATAAAACGCGCATCGATCAAACCATCGCCGCTGTCGTGCAAAATTTCGCCCCAGAACGGATTGATCCAGTGGACCGTGCCATCCTGCGTCTCACCACCTCGGAACTGCTGATGCGTCCAGAAATCGCTCCAGGCATTCTCATCAACGAAGGGATCGACCTCGCGAAGAAATTCGGTTCGAATGATTCGGGTCGATTTGTCAATGGCATCCTCGATCAGGTCGCCAAAGAGCGAGCTCAAGCGTAATTCGCAAAAGCTCGGTTTTTGTGAAGCAGGCGCATCGGATCACGATGCGCCTTGTTTTTTGTTATCGTCTCAAGGTGCTTTCGAGCATGCCGACAATCTCTTTCATCGAGTGATCCTTCTGCATTTGCTCGGCCACTTTTTTGCAAGCATGAATCACCGTGCCGTGATCCCGTCCACCGAAGGCCTCGCCGATGTCCATGAGCGATGACTTGGTCAACTGCCGACTCAGATACATCGCCACTTGGCGTGGGTAGGCTACGCTGGTGGGGCGACGTCGACTGGTCATGTCGGCCAAGCGCAAATCAAAATGCTCTGCCACTGCCTTTTGAATGGCATCGATCGTCACTTGCTTCGTCGCTTCCTCTCGCAAGATGTCGCGCAAGAGATATTCAACCTTTTCCATCGGCACACGCTCTCCAGCGAGCGAAGCGTAGGTCGCTACGCGCATCAGCGCGCCTTCGAGACGTCGGACATTGCTGCGAATGTGTTCGGCCAAGTAGCGCACAATCGAGTCATCGAGCTTCACCTTCCACTCTTCCATTTTCCGCTGCAAAATCGCCGTGCGCGTTTCTTCCTGAGGAATCTGCAATTCCACCGTCAGCCCTGCTTCGAATCGCGACACCAAACGTGGTTCCAATGTTTTGATCTCGCAAGCAGGTCGATCGCAGGTCAATACCACCTGACGTTGACCATCGATCAGCGTATTGAAGGTGTGGAAAAATTCTTCCTTCGTACGATCCTTGCCGGCAATGAATTGCACGTCGTCGATCAACATCAATTCCGCACTGCGGTAGCGCTTGCGAAATTTCTCCAAATCGCCCTTGCGCACGGCATCGATGAATTCGTTGGTGAACTTTTCGCAAGTGAGATACACCACACGCGAGTCAGGACGATTGCGCAACCACTCTTGACCGATTGCTTGCATCAGGTGAGTTTTGCCCAGCCCCGGACCGCCGTGGATGAACAGCGGATTGTAGCCCACCGCCTTGCCTGAAGCGACCGCTTGGCAGGCTGCATGGGCAAACTGGCTGTTGTTGCCGACCACAAAACGATCGAAGTGGAACTGGGGGTTGAGGCCTGCGGCTTTGAGGCGTTTTTCCAGCGAATCAGCACTAGCGGCAGGACGCGAAGGGGCGTCATCGAGAATCAGTTCATCAATCGGTTGCGGGGCAGGCAGCACTTGCTCCTCACGCACAGTGAGTTTGATCTCCTTCAAACCAAACACTTCCTGACAAGCGGATACGAGCTCAGGCCAGTAGTTGGTCTCGATCCACACGAGGTGAATTTCATTCGGCAGGGCGATGACGACTTGATGATCATCCTCACTGAACAATTCGCTCATGCGGAACCACCGATGGTAGGCATCGGCACTGAGCTTTTGAGTGAGAAGGTCTTGGACTTGCTGCCATGGAGCTGTGGTATTTGGGTTGTGGAGGGGGGCTTGGGTGAGTGTTGACTCAGAGGATTCCATACAGTGTTTTTTCAAAAAAAATGTTCCGACCGGCGACTCCGAAGAACGGGGCTGGCATCGCGCGGCGAGAGGAAGAGTAGGAAAAAAACCAACCGAAAAAATCAAAAAAATTGAGCCTGCTGACATTCCTCAATCAATCCCCTCAGTGGTGCGTGTTCCACGGCTCCATTTTTTTCAAAAAGTTTCAAAGCACACGCTTAAGATGTCTTAAAATTTTTCATCGAGCATTTTCACAAGACAACGTGAAAGCTCGATGCCACAAGGATTTCAGCGATTTTGTTCGTGCTGGCCGGTCTTGTAACCTACGGCAAAGAGGATCAGTCCACCCATGATCAAACCGCCGAAAAAGATGAACCAAAAACCGCCATTGACGAAGGCGGGAAGCTCTACATTCATGCCCATCAATCCCCCGAGTGCTACGAGCGGTAGGAAGAAGCCAGCGAGCAAGTTGAGGCGGAATCCCAGACGAGCCAATTGCTCGCTGGAACGCGCTTGCTCTTCGGCGCTCTCGGCGCGCATGAATTCGAGAGTGACGCGCGCATCGGCATGCAAGAGTTCGGCAGCGCGTTCGATTTCGTGAGCTCGGTCTTTGGCATGACGCAGCCAGCGATCTCGCGGCGAAAAGTTCACCGCATCGGCCAGCGCGTGGTAAAAATTGCGTGTGGTCCGCGCAAGCGGTGCCGCGTGACGAATCAATGCAAAAATTTCTTTTGCTGTATCGGCCTCTTCGACAATGGCTTCCAAGCGATCAATGGCCTCGACATAGGCATCGAGCAGCAAGGTCAAGTCTTTCCCCCCTTCGTTCTCTGCACCATGCCAATGGTGACCATCGAACCAAAAGAACACAGCCTTGCGCTCGGGGACCGACGGCTCGGGCACGTCGTGCAGAATCAGCAAGAGTTGACCATCCTCTCCCCGAATGCAGCGTTGTGAACCGCTGCGCGCGCTCAATTGATCCAGCAACGAAGAACTCAGGGTGAAATTGGGGGGCAAGTAGGAAATCTCGTGAATCATGTGTTGGGATTATCACAAACACAGAGGGAAGAAAAGCAGAGCTTGTGACAGGCGAATCGGGCAAGCGCGACTGCTACGCAACATTGGCAAAAAGAGCTTGCTTCTCTTCCCTCTTCCTACTATCACGCGCTCCGCAACACGCACTCTTATGGCCAGTACACCCGTCATCAACCTCCGCAAAGGACACGCCGTCCGCCACAACAACGAAGTTTGTATCGTCATCAGTCACGAACTGAAGACTCCTCCGCGCATGGCTTCTTACGTGCAGATGTCGGTCCGCAGTGTCAATACACAGAAAGTTTTCAACCTTCGCCTGACTTCGAACGACTCGATGGATAGCGTGTTGCTGGAGCGCATTCCTCACGAATACTCTTACAAGGATTCGGGCGGTTACCATTTCCTCAACAACGACACCTATGAGGATGTGGTGGTTCACGAGGACCTGATCGCTCCGGTGAAATTCTATCTGATCGAAGGTCAGTCGTATACTCTGCTCTTTACCGACTCCAATGTCGCTGCCGTGGAACTCCCCCCTTCGATGGTTATGACCGTCGCGGAATCTCCAGAAGGTGTCAAAGGCGACTCGGCGAACAACGTTTACAAAGCCGCCATCATGGAAACGGGTCTTTCGATGCAAGTGCCTCTTTTCATCAATCCCGGCGAAAAGCTGATTGTGAAAACAGAAGACGGCAGCTACCTTGGTCGCGCTTGATTCGTTGACTCTTTCAAGAACAACGCGATGGTGGATGACTACTGTCGCGTTTTTTTGTCTTAAAATCGATTTTTTCTGCTAGATTTTTCCCACCATGCACCCCGAACCTGTTGCAGATCGAGAAGGGATTGTTCCACCATGGCGCGAAGCGATGTGGTTTTGGATCAAGTTGGGCTGCATCAGCTTTGGTGGTCCAGCCGGGCAAATCGCCATCATGCACAAGGAACTGGTGCAGCAAAAACGCTGGATTAGTGAGTCACAGTTCACTCACGCTCTGAATTTTTGCATGATTCTACCCGGACCCGAAGCGCAACAATTGGCCACCTATCTGGGCTGGCGCATGCATGGCGCACGCGGTGGCATTTTTGCCGGTATCTGGTTCATCTTGCCTTCGGCCCTATTGTTGTTGGGACTGAGCTGGTTGGCGATGATCGGCGCACACTGGACTTGGCTGCAAAGCCTGTTCCTCGGATTGCAAGCCGCAGTCATCGCATTGATTGCCGAAGCTCTGATGCGTATGGGAAAAAAGGTCTGGAGCTTGCCATCGTTGAAATGGATCGCACCACTCAGTTGGATTCTGATGCAGTGGGTTCATGTCTCGTTCATCGCCATCGTCATCATGGCCGCGTTGATCGGATTTTGGCATTCACGCCATGCCAGCACGACGTCTGAGGAGTCGACTGCTGCATCTACGGATCGAACTCCGACCTTTCCCATCAAGCGCTTGCTGCGCGTGGCTGGGATAGGGCTGAGCTTGTGGCTGCTGCCCATGGCGGGTCTTTGCTACCAATTCGGCGTGACCAGTTTGTTCGCCAAAATGGGTCTCTTTTTCACCAAAGCAGCTTGGGTGACCTTCGGCGGAGCCTATGCCGTGCTGCCTTATGTCGCCCAACAAGCGGTGGATCACTATCAGTGGCTGAGTCATGAGCATATGATGACCGGTCTTGCGCTCGCAGAAACCACCCCAGGACCTCTCATCATGGTGCTGCAATTTGTCGGATTTGTCGCGGCATGGCACCATCACAGCGACCTTACTCCCCTCGTCTCTGCTTGCCTCGGCGCGGCGGTGACCACCTGGTTTACGTTTTTGCCCAGCTTTCTGATGATCTTTGCCACCGCACCTTATCTGGAACGATGGACCCAAAAACCTCGACTCCGAGGCGTAATGCAAGCCATCTCGGCCGCTGTCATGGGAGTAATGGCGCAGCTTTTTTGGGTCTTACTGCAGCATAGCTGGCTCGGTGCCAAACAGACTCCCCAGTGGACTTGGATTGGGGTGAGCTTGTTGGCCTTTTGGCTGCTCAAAAAAACCCGCCTTGGCGCCGTTTCGGTGATCCTCCTCAGTGCCTTAGCGGGTTATCTGTTGGGCTAGTCGCCCCATGGCGCTACCAACTCAGATCTTCATGATTTCTTTTTCCTTCACCGCAACGTGGAGGTCGACTTCTTTGACGAACTTGTCGGTAAGCTTCTGCACATCGTCTTCAAACACTTTTTGACCGTCTTCTGTCAAAATGTTGGCGGCCTTCATTTTTTTCGCGGCATCCATGCCTTCTTTGCGTACCTGTCGCACACTGACCTTAGCCTCCTCACCCATCTGCTTGACGAGCTTCGCCATTTCACGACGTCGCTCCTCGGAAAGCTCGGGCACCGGCACGCGGATCGAACGATCGGCTGCTGCGGGATTGAGCCCAAGCTTGCTTTCGCGAATGCCTCGCTCGATGTCTTGCGTGGTCGAGGGATCGAAAGGCTGCACCATCAACATGCGCGGCTCGGGGGTCGTAACCACGGCCACGGTTTTCAATTTCATCACCGAGTCGTAGGCGCGGACGTAGATGTCGAGATTTTCAATCAACGCCGGCGAGGCCTTGCCTGTGCGCACGCTGCTGAATTCTTGCAAGAGGTGCTCAAGCGCCTTTTGCATGTCCATTTCCACTTCCAACAATGATTCTTCTGGATCCATAAATGATAGGTTTGAGAGATTTAGCGCACGATGGTTCCCACATCTTCGCCAAGCAAAGCTTGGGTGATGTTGCCGGGTTTTTCCAGATCAAAGACGATGATGGGAATCGAATTGTCCATGCATAAGCTGAACGCCGTGGTGTCCATCACTCTGAGCTGGGAAGAAATGCACTCCTGGAAGGAAACTTCATCGTAGCGCTTGGCGGTAGGGTTTTTCTTGGGATCGCTGTCGTAAACGCCATCCACCATGGTCGCTTTGAAAATCACATCGGCCCCCATTTCGCTCGCCCGCAAGGCGGCAGTGGTGTCGGTGGAGAAGAAGGGACTACCCGTGCCCGCCGCAAAAATCACCACAGTGCCCTCGGACAAGAATTTCTCGGCCCGACGACGAATGAAGGTTTCGGCGACGTTTTGCATCTCGATGGCCGACATCACGACGCAGGGAACCTCGACCTCTTCCAAGGCGCTTTGCAAGGCCAGCGCATTCATCACCGTGGCCAACATGCCCACATAATCGGCCGTCGCGCGATCCATGCCACGGGCACTCGCCGAAGCACCGCGCCAGAAATTTCCGCCACCGACCACCACACCGAGCTGCAAGCCGCTCTTCAACGCTTCCGAAATTTCACTGGCAATGCGACCGACAATTTCGGGAGAAATGTTATCCCGACTCCCCACCTCTCGCAAAGCTTCTCCACTCAGTTTAAGGACGGCACGACGGAAATTACGCGGATCATTCAAAGGTGTTTGGCTCATGGGAAAGTAGGTTGACAGACTCAATCAGAAATTTCTCGTTCTGGCAATTGCCAAGATGGGATGACAAAAAAAATCACAGATCCGCCAGCAAAGTCTCCCCATGCACGACTTCTCTCGATGCTTGCCATCGCGCCATCTCGGGAATCAGGCTCGCTTCATTAGCCCACAAAATTTTCCGAAAAATCAGTCTCGAAATTCATCGCAACGGTGATTATCATCCGCCCACCATCATGGCAGGCAAGAAATCTGACTCATCTCAAAATCGCAGACGATCGACTGCCCCAGCAGACAAGCCACCTATGCTCGTCTCGCTCTTGCTGTTCTGGCCTTTTCATCTGTTTCATCATGCGATCCGTCAACGCTCGACTTTTGCTCGCTTTTTGCTGCGATTGATCGGCGATCCCGCGATCGCTCTGCTGTATCTCTTGCTCATTTTTTCGGTCATCTACGGCCTTCGTTCGAAGCAATACAACCTCGCCGCGATTCATGAAATGCCGGAACGCTCGCTCATTCTCGACCGTCGAGGCGTGGAAATGGCGCGCATCCATGGCGAAATCCGCGACATCATTACGCTAGATCAAGTCGCGCCGACCTTTCGCATGGCCATCATTGCGCGCGAAGATGAACGATTTTACCGCCACGGAGCGATGGATCCCATCGGCATCGTGCGCGCGGCTCTGAAAAATTTGCAGGGAAAACGCGAGGGCGCATCGACCATTACCCAGCAACTGGCTTCGGATGTTTTTAAGCTCAAAAAATACGGTGTGAAGCAGTCGTTCTGGCAGTTGCTAGATCGCAAACTTCTCGAAATCGCCATCGCTTTCCGCATTGAATCATTCCTGGGCTCGAAAGATAAAGTTCTCGAAGCCTACCTCAATTCCATCAACTGGGGTCGCTCGATCCGCGGCATCCAAGAAGCCTCGCGCATTTATTTTGAAAAAAATGCCTCGGAACTGGATCTCTCGGAATCCGCCATGCTCGCAGGCATCGTGCGCGGGCCCGATGCGTTCAATCCCTTCCACAACATGGACGCAGCCATTCGTGAGCGAAATTCCACGCTGGAGCGCATGGTCGATGCCGAGTTCATCACACGCCAGCAGGCCGATGAAGCCAAGGCGCAGTCGCTCGACATCCGCCCGAGCAATCGTCGAAAAAAACGCGAGTCTTATGCCATCGATGCCGTGCGGCGCGACTTGGAAATCATTTTGGAAAAGGAGAACATCGAACTGGGTGGTCTGATCATCACCACTACGCTCGATCACCTGATTCAGAGCAAAGCGGAAGAGTCGGTCGATCAACAATTGACGAAAGTGGAAAAAAATCGCGGTTTTCCGCATCAGACGCGCGCCCAATGGCAGGCGATCCCCGAGGGAAAAAAGACTCCCACCGCCTACATCCAAGGTGCTGCTGTGGTGATTGAAAATCACACGGGCGCAGTGCTCGCATTGGTGGGTGGCCGCTCTGCGGATGAATCGAAATTCAATCGTGCGATCCAGGCGAAGCGTCAGATTGGCTCGGTCTTTAAGCCTTTTGTCTACCTCGCAGCCTTCGATAAAGGCCTACGGCCCGACACCATGATTTCTGATAGCTTCATCAGCTCAGGCGAAATCAAAGGCGCACCTCGGGGTTGGCATCCGAAAAATTCCGACGGCAAGTATGGCGGCAGTTTTCCCGCTTCTTACGGCCTCATTCGCTCGCGCAATACGATGTCGGTCCGCATCGGCAATTACGCGGGCATGGACAAGGTGGCCCATGTTTGCGAACAAGCTTTCAACATCAAATTGCCGCCCACGCCCTCTTCGTTTCTCGGTTCGTGGGAAGCTACGCCGTTTGAAGTGGCATCGGCTTACTCGATGCTCCCCAACGGTGGCACTCGCTATCGACCATTTTTGATCTCTTCCATCCGCAAGCGCAATGGCGAGGTCGTTTACGAAACTCCACCCCTCCCCTACCAAGCAGCTTCTTCGGGATCGGCGTATGCAGTTTCGAAAATCCTTCAACAGGTCACCACCTCGGGCACCGCCGCGGCGGTAAAACGACTCGGTTTCGATGGCCCTTGCGCGGGCAAAACAGGCACCACGAATCAGTTCAAAGATGCTTGGTTTGCCGGCTACACCAGTTCTCTGACTTGTGCCGTGTGGTGTGGCATGGACGAACCCAAGCGCACGATCTACGGCGGCTATGGCGCCACACTCGCTCTGCCCATCTGGGTCGACATCATGAAAACCGCCGAACGCTTGGGCTACAAATCCAATCCATTTCGCGAGGTGAAAGTCGACTCCGATACCGTCGCCTGCAACCTTTGCAAAATCTCGGGCAAACGCGCCACGGAAGGCTGCTACGCGGCTGGCACGGCCTATCTCGATCAAGTTTCCGCCGATATCGCCCCGGCTGCCAATGACCTTTGTCCCATCCATCCCATGCGCGCTGTTGCGATCGAAGAAGACTCTCCTGCGTCAGAAGCCCCGATCGAACCGATCCGCGCCATTCCGGTGGAAGACGATGCCGTCGTTCCTCAGCGCGCGATTCCTCTCGAAGAACCGACCTCTCCCATGCGTGCGATTCCGATTGAGGAATAGCTTGCTCACTATGCTATCATCGTCACGTCGATCTTTTTTACCACCATTCACCGCATCTTGCCATGTTGACTCTACTGAAAATTCGCCACCTCGCTCTTGTCGATGAATTGACCTGGGAGCTCGATCGAGGACTGATCAGTGTCACCGGAGAAACCGGTGCAGGAAAGTCCGTCATTGTCGGCGCTCTCAAGCTCGTGCTGGGCGAACGCGCTGACAAGTCGCTGATCCGCACCGGCGAGGAATCGTGCTTGGTCGAAGCTGTTTTTTCTCTCACCCAGCCCGATGAGATCCGCGCGATTTTGCAGGAAAATGCACTCGATTTTGAAATCGGCGATGACCTCATCATCCGTCGAGTCATCGGCCAAACGTCGACCCGTCAATTTGTCAACGACTCTCCCGTCACGCTTGGCTTGCTTAAAAAACTCGGCGAGCACTTGGTCGACCTCCACGGCCCGCACGATCACCAATCGCTGCTTTCGACCGATCGACAAATGGCGATGCTCGATGCCTACGCGGGCTCGGATTTGCTGGTGCAACAATACCGTCAACAATGGCAACTGTGGAAACAAAAATTCGCAGAATGGGAAGACCTGCGCAATGCCGAAGCGGTTTCGGGGCGTGAGATTGAGTTGCTGCGACACCAAGTCGATGAAATCAATCATGCTCAATTTCAACCCGATGAAGAAGCGGAATTGATGAACCGCTACCGTCGATCGAATGGCGCGACACGTTTGTTAGAAAACACTTCGGCAGCAATGGCTTTACTCAGCAATGAGGGCGAGGGCATACTCTCGCGACTCGGCGATTTGCAGCGCTTGATCCGCGATTTGGAAAAACTCGATCCTTCCATCGCCGAGCGCTGCACCGGTCTGGAAACGGCGACTTTGGAACTGCAAGAGCTCGAGAGCACGCTCGCGGATTACCTTGATGAATTGGAAATCGACCCCGCCGAAGCCGCGGCTTTGGAGGAGCGTGTGAATTTGTTGGAGTCGCTCAAGCGCAAATACGGCAGCACGATTGCCGAAATTCTCGCGGCTCGCGACGAAGCGAGCGAAAGGCTGGATAACATCGAAAATCGCGGAGAAAAGCTCGCTGCCTTGCAATCGCAGATCGATGAATTGCGCGCAGCAGTCGACAGCGCCGCGAGCAAACTCACGACCGCACGACGCAAAGCGGCACCGAAGCTCGCCAAGGAAATCGCCGCGCAACTGAAGGACCTCGGCTTTAAGCAATCGGCCTTTGAAATTTCACTCAGCTCGCTCGCCGAACCGAGTTCGCATGGCATGGAGAGCACCGATTTCCTCTTCGGACCGAACCCTGGCGAGCCTCTGCATCCGCTACGTCAGGTTGCCTCCAGCGGCGAAATCAGTCGCGTCATGCTGGCGGTGAAAAGCGCCCTAGCAGATCAAGATGCCACACCACTGATGGTGTTCGATGAAATTGACGCGAATGTCGGCGGCGAAGTTGCGAAGGCGGTCGGACGCAAGATGGCAGTCCTGGGTGCTCGACACCAAGTCATCGCCATCACCCACTTCCCGCAAGTCGCCGCCACCGCTTCGAAGCATTTTGTCGTGGAAAAAGAAATTTCCCAAGGCCGCACTCGCTCGCGCCTTTTCCCCGTCACGGGCGAAGCACGCATTCACGAACTCGTGCGCATGCTCGGCGGCGGTGGCGACTCGGCCCGCGCGATGGCGAAGTCGCTGCTGGAAGCGTAGTCTCCTCTCTCACTCCCATGAAATCATCCCACTCCCCCCGCTGGAATCAGATCGCTAAGCTCATGCTGGCGATGCCTTTCGTGACTTGTTGTCTCGCGCAGCCGCCTCAGCATCCCGGTGGACCTGGTCGACCTCCCGGACCGGGCCAAGGTCGACCGCTGAGCACGGTCAAGCCCACCCATGCCGATCTCGCCTATGCGACAAAATCGCCTGCGCAAAAGCTCGACCTCTACCTACCGAAAAACGCGAAGGCTCCTTTTCCTGTCATCGTGATGATCCATGGCGGCGCTTTTCTGTTCGGCGACAAGGCCGATGGCATGGGCTTAGCAGGAGTCGACTCACTGCTCGAAGCAGGCTTCGCTGTGGCGAGCATCAACTACCGACTCAGCGGCGAGGCGTCCTATCCCGCTCAGATTTTCGACGCCAAAACGGCGGTGCGATTTCTCCGTGCCCAGGCCGCGACGTATCAGCTCGACCCCACACGTTTCGGCGCATGGGGGGCATCGGCTGGCGGCAATCTTGCATCCCTCCTCGGCACCACAGGCGGGGTCGCAGAGCTCGAAGGAGCAGAACTCGGACACGCCGATCAATCGAGTCGCGTTCAGGCCGTGGTCGACTGGTTTGGCCCCATCGATTTCCTCAAAATGCAAGAACAAGCCGGTCCTGGCAGTCGCGCCGCTCACACCAATGACGCCAGCTCGCCCGAATCCCGACTGCTCGGTGCGCCGATTCAATCGATTCCCCAAAAGGTCGCGCTGACCAATCCGATCAATTTCATCACGCCGGACGACGCGCCGTTTTTGATCGAAAATGGCAGCGACGATCGCCATATTCCGCCCATCCAAAACCAAATGCTCGCAGAGCAACTCACTCGCGTTCTTGGCAAGGAAAAGGTGATTCATCACACTCTCGAAGGCGCTGGCCACGGCGGACCGGCCTTTGAAACATCAGAGAACTTGCAGCGGGTCATCGATTTCTTCCAAAAGCACCTGCGCTGAGCCCCTCGTTAATACGGAGATGGTTCTGCGGGTTCCGCGGGCGTTTGAAGCCGATTCCAGCAGTCGACAAACAATTGTCGATGGAAATCCAGCCACACCAAAAACCCGCGCTGCCATTTTCCCTGCATCACATAAGGCTCCATCCGCGACCACACCGCTTCCAACTGATCGCGCTGGAGAAGATTTTCCCAGCCGTAGCCGAGCATCGTCGCCGCACGCTTCGACTGTGGATCGATCACCAAGAGCATGTCGAAATTTTCCGCACCAACGGGCGCAGATGAACCAATGGCTCCGCGATTGAAAAGCCAGAACGCGTAGAGCTCAAAGGGCTGATCGGTGGGGAATTCGCCGACACAGACGTGCACCATCACCTGCGGGAATTGTCGCTGAAAAGCGTCGACTTTGCGACGAATGCCACGCATTTGCCAACTGCTGACCAGCGCGGCAAGGTCCACGATCCCTCCCGATAGCGGCGGCGGCGGGCCGAGTAGTGCATCGGCGCGCGCGACATTGAGCCCACAGGAAGGACAAGACGCGCTCTCTTGCGCGATCCAGACTTGGCAGTAGGGGCAGTGCATGAACAGAACTTAGCAAAGGAATGTTTTGACTACGATGCCAAAATCATCGCAAATACCGCCATGTCATCTTTTGCAGGAAAAGTAGCTGTCGTCACCGGCGGGGGCCGTGGCATTGGTCAGGCCATCGCTCAGGCTCTGGCCGAGCAAGGAGCAAGTGGCCGATGAATTGAATGCCAAATTTCCCGGCTGCGCCAAAGCTTATGCTGTCGATGTCGCGGATCACGAAGCGGTTCAAGAACTCGGCAAACAGGTCTTGGCTGATTTTGGACAAGTCAACATCCTCGTCAATAATGCCGGCGTCACACGCGATGGCTTGCTGATGCGCATGAAGGAAGAAGACTGGGATACTGTGCTCGATACTAATCTCAAAGGCGCGTTCAACACGGTCAAGGCGTTCATGCGTCCGATGATGAAGGCCACGGACCCGCGCATCATCAACATCGCCTCGGTCATTGGCCTGATCGGCAATGCGGGACAAGCCAATTACTCGGCCAGCAAAGCAGGCCTGATTGGCTTTACTAAGGCCGTCGCTCGCGAACTTGCTGGTCGAGCTCTTACCTGCAACGCAGTCGCTCCGGGATTTATCACGACCGATATGACAGGCGAGTTGCCCGAAAAAGTGCGCGAGGAAGTGATGGCGAAGATTCCCCTCTCGAGCTTCGGTGATCCTGCCGACATCGCCCACGCCGTGTTATTCCTTGCCAGTGCCGAAGCACGCTACATCACCGGTCAGGTATTGGCGGTCGATGGCGGTATGACGATGTAATTTTATGGAAGTCCTTTTGTTGCGTCACGGCAAAGCAGAGCCACACGGTCATCCCAGTGGCGATTCGGAACGTGCGCTCACAGCCAAAGGATTCGAGCAAGCCAAGCGCGCCGCGACATACCTGCGTCTCGCGGGCTTGTTGCCGGAAATCATTTTATCGAGCCCCCTGTTGCGCGCTCGACAAACCGCCGATGCCTTTAGCCAAGCAGCTCAGTTGCCTGGCCCCGTGGTGCTATCGTGGCTCGCTTGCGGCATGCATCCCGATGTCGCACTGCGAGAACTGGCGGCATTCACCGAATTCAAACGCATCTGCCTCGTCGGCCACGAGCCTGATTTTTCATCGCTCATCGCCTGGGTCACCAATGGCGAAGGCGGTGCTGTCGAA
>RDYF01000207.1 GCA_004293285.1 Verrucomicrobiota bacterium
TTTGACCTTTGAGGGTGATTTCGACAATTTTATCGATCAGTGCTAGGTAGCGATCGCGCAATGAAGTAGATTCTGGCATAAGTTATTTTTAGTTAATAAATTTTTATTGACACGGCGCGCCGTATTGCAGGCTGCTACTTAATTTTACAGATCATCTGGATTAATGCCCATGTCTCGGAGGCGATCGGCCAATCGATTTGCTCGCTGTCTTTCAGATTCAGCGCGTTGACTTTCTAATTTAGCCCGCTGACTTTCAGATTCAGCGCGTTGACTTTCAGATTCAGCCCGCTGACTTTCAAATTCGGCGCGTTGACTTTCAGATTCAGCGCGTTGTCTTTCTAATTCAGCCCGTTGTCTTTCAAATTCTTCTGGAGTCAGAACCCAATCGCCACTAGCATCGTACCAGCGCAGCCACAACCTCGAAAAACCTTGATAATTACCTTCCCACAAACCAATACCTAACTCCAATTCCGGTATCCAGAATCGCGAATCAGTTAAAACTTGTTCGCAGTAACGATTATCAATCAATTGAAATACTCTCAGTTGATTAGTGTAGCGACTAAAAACAAAGTAGTAAGGAATCTGCAAAATCTCTTCATAAACTCGCCACTTAGTAGGCGGTTTATTTCGGACTTCTGGTGTGATTCCCAAATCTTCATCTTCAGTTCCAGGTGACAGCAGTTCCACTACTACTAGAGGACTAATATTTTCTTGCCACATCACGTAGCTGAGGCGCAAATCCTCACCTCGATAAAATCTAGAAGCGCCCAAGACAACGAACCAATCGGGTCTTTTATACCAATTGAGATGATTGGAATCGTAGTATAGATTGAGGTCTGTCGCTATAAAGATTTGGTCTAGCGGATGGTTGCGGGGGCGGCAGGTTTGACGCAGCAGTTCGGGTTGATAGTCATGAAATTCGTCAGGCAAACCGGGCTCCTCCGGGTCTTCACTAGGTAGATCGTACATCGTAGGGAGCAGTTTTGTTTGGTAAGGCTGCGAATCCGGTACGTACATCGTCATAAAATTACCCGGGCGAGACGGCTTAAGGAGATTGAGGCGGTACGGTCATTAAGACATTATAGCGGTTTTCGATTTCTTGCGAGTGCCGCTAAGGGCGATCGCATCTTCCCAAACAAACCAAAAATTATTTACGTGTAACTCTTGCTGGGAATTTGAATATATGAATCCGGCATTTCATTCTGCTGGTGAATAGCAAAGAAACGGCGCTCAATTTCTTTGAGAACTGCTGCATCATAATAAATCATGCCACAATCCAGACAAATCTCAACAGGCGTGTTAGGAACTAGCAAGTATTTACCTTGATAACTGTAAAGGTAA
>RDYF01000208.1 GCA_004293285.1 Verrucomicrobiota bacterium
TTCCATAGTGGTCAGCGCTTTCACGGCGGCCAAACCATCACCGCAGCAGCTCCGCTCGATGACATTCCGCTTTTCGTCCGCGCTGGCTCCATCATCCCCATCGGCCCCGTCTTGCAGTCGACTTCGGAAAAGTCATCCGAGCCCATCGAACTGCGCATCTACCCCGGAGCCGATGCTCATTTCACACTCTACGAAGACGCCGGCGATGGCTACGGCTATGAAAATGGCGAGTTCACCCTCACACGCATCCGCTGGGATGATACCGCGAGAAAACTCCACATCAGCCCCTGCGAAGGACACTACCCCGGCATCGAGTTTGATCCGAAGGATCGCTATACGGTCAAACCGATGTCTGATTGAATGGGAATATGCAGAAAATGATCATCTCCGTCACGTCGTTCGCGCTCGCCATGGCAAGTTCACTTGCCTTTGCAGGTGCCATCTCGATGAGCTGGAAAACCGACAAAGAGCCGGTTTCCTATCAGCCAGGCGATACCATGCATTGCATCATCCAATTGCTCGATGATGGTCAACCGCTGGCAGGAAAAACGCTCCAATGGCGACGCAGCGGCGATGATGGCGTCATCGCCACCGGCCACGCGGTCAGCTCCGCGAGCCAACCAGTCGTCATCATCACTTCCATCAAGCAGCCGGGCTTTGTACGGATCGAAGTCGATGTGTTGGAGCCAGACGGCTCACCCATGAAAGCACCAAACGGTGAAGCATTACGATTCGAGGGCGGAGCTGCGGCACATCCAGAAAAACTGTTAGGCTCGACAGAGCCAGCGGATTTTGATGCTTTTTGGGAACGACAAAAAGCGCGCTTGGCCGAGGTCCCCATGACTGCCGAGCTCAAGGAAATCGCGGACGCTCGACCCGGCTTTCAGATCTACGACGTCAAGGTCGCCTGCGCCAGCAAACGTCCGCTGACGGCCTACCTCGCCATCCCGAACGGCTGCCGTGAAAAGTCGCTGCCCGCCCAAGTGATGTTCCACGGCTACGGCGTGAGCGGTGCCACCATCCAAACTTCACCCGACCGCATCGTGCTCGATGTCGGCGCGCATGGCTTGGAAAACGGCCGCGAAGATGCTTATTACAAGGCTTTGGAAGAGGGCGAGCTCAAGAACTACGGCTTCAACAATGAGGAAAATGCCCGACCAGAAACAGCCTACTTCAACGGTGTCTTGCTTCGTGTGATGCGTGCACTGCAATACATCAAAACCCGTCCTGAGTGGAATGGCCATGATTTGATCGTCAGCGGCCCCAGCCAAGGCGGCTTCCAGGCCATCGCTGCCGCAGCGCTCGATCCCGATGTCACGCGCTGTGACGTTTGCTCGGATGGCGTCCGGACGACGCAGCAGGTCTCGCTTATTACGATACCACCACTTTCGGCAAACGCATCAAGTGCGAAACTTACCTGCTCACCGGACTCGGTGATGATATCTGCCCCCCATCGGGCGTAATGCTGCTTTATCTTCATCTCCAGTCGCCGAACAAGACGATCGAGATCAAACAAGGCGAAAATCACGGCTGGGAAACAGCACCGCAATCACGACACCAGACTTTGCATCAGCAAGGAAATCAGAACTAACAAAAAATCTTCACATCTTCCTCTCTTCATCATGAAATCATCCATCTTCCTCCAAACATCCACCGCGATTCTTTGTGGGCTCTCTGTGCTCTCCGCCGTGGAACCGCCCACAGAACCCATGAGCCTCTGGTTCACCACACCGGCCGTCACTTACCTCGAATCCAATCCACTCGGAAATGGCCGACTCGGCGCGATGGATTTTGGCGGCGTGGACGATTGCCGCGTTGTCCTCAATGAGTCCAGTGTCTGGTCGGGCGGCCCTTATGATGCCAATCGCTACGACGCCCACCAATCGCTGGAAGCCACCCGCAAGGCGATTTTCTCCGGCGATCTGGAAACGGCCAAAAACTTGCTCGATGCCAATTTCAAATATGGCGAGGGC
>RDYF01000082.1 GCA_004293285.1 Verrucomicrobiota bacterium
TCCTTCCAAGGAGCCAACCATCGAGAACGCCTCACACCCCCAATCTACCCCAATCAAGCCCAATGGCAAGGGGATTTTCAATAGTTTGTCTGTCCCCATGTAATAGGCAATCCGGTATTGGACGAATTTCTTCTACCTTGCTATCTTGAAGATGGCGAGAGAAAGTTGGTTGATCTCATGCGCGGTTATGCGTGGTCACGCTACTTCAAAGCATCTATAGCCTGGGTCAAAGAGGTTTGCCTCGAATCCTGGACGCCGATTCAGAAAGGCCTGTTTTTCTCTTACCTACCGTTTACTGCCGACGTCTGGCGCTTAGCTGAGGAACGACTCGGTGCTGAGTTATCTGAATATTGGAGTCGGATAAGGCCGAATCCATTTCAGGCGAGGGGTGACATTTTAGAAGCAGCTGAAAAGTCTCTTGTTAACAAACGACCGGAGATTGCAATCGACTGCCTTAACACCCTAAAGCATGAGAATAGGCCGATTCCCAGTCGGCTCGCGACCGATGCTGTTAAGCAACTTTTGACAGACTCGCGAGCTGTTGGTCACCTTGATCATCACAATTTGTTGGAAGTTATTAAACATCTCCAATCTGCGCCTGATGTTGATGTGGAGGACATGACATGGATCGAGTTTCAATGCCTTGGTCTGCTTGACCGATTTTCAGGTGGAAGTCCGGTGTTTTTGGAACGTCGCATGGCAACAGAGCCTTCGTTCTTTCACGACATCGTCAAAACTTGCTTTCGCTCTGAGCAAGATCGCGACAAACCACTTGAAATTGACGAGCAGAAGAAGGCTATGGCAGAACAAGCATACCGATTATTGCATAACTGGCACACGCCACCAGGCACAACCACTGATCAAACAATCGATGAAGCTGGATTTTCTGAGTGGATCGATGCTACACGAATTCTTTGCGAGGAATCTGGCCATTGGACAATCGCTCAAGAGATGATAGGGCATAGTCTGACGTATCATCCGGCGGGTCTGCAAGAAATATTGAAGTATCCAGCTGTAGCGAAGTGTTTGGATGCGCTGGAGCACGAACATATGCGTCGAGGTCTCGCTACTGAATTATTCAACAGCCGTGGTGTTCATGGATTTAGCGGCGGAAAAGAAGAATTGGATATCGCAAAAAGCTATCGCTCACGTGCCGATCAATTTGATTTGTCAAAATTTACAAGGATCGCAACGAGCCTACGCGGTTTGGCAGAAGGCTATGTGCGTGACGCAGAGCGCGATGCAAAACGAGATCCATTTAGCGACTGAATTCGATGGCGCCGGTCAGGGGGCTTAGACTTCGGAGGTAGTCCGGAATGGCACGGGATTAAGGGTATTTTCGCTGATTTCACGAGCTTGGATCACCATGCGGTCAAAATAACAAAGCACAAGAATCCTCTATATTCCGCCCAATATGAACCACATGGAAAAAACAGTCGTTTCTGCATCCTTGGTATTTCAACGAAATCTTGCTTAATGCCATGCCATTCAGGTAGTCCGCAAATGACAACGTTTTAATTTTCCATCACCGCCCCACGTCAAACATTCTCGCCTTAATGAGGTCAGATTCGGTGATGAAATCCATGGATCGGTGTGGAAAAGTTCATGATTTTTTATTAAGCGGTCAACAGAACCCCTCGATTCATCATGGGGGAATTTTGGATAGGATGCGCGATTATGTCTGACTCCGATCCGCTATGGCAAAAATGTGAGATGATCTGTTGATCGCATTCGCAGGTCTGGCATCCCTTCAGGATGCGAGATGCCGATGTCTGTTTTCCGGTGGTATCGCCCGCGCGTTCGACACCGCGGGATTAGGTCCCTCAACAAAATCCGTGCGCCCCTTCAGGGCGCGAATGATGTGTGGGCTGGAATCATGTTCCAGGGTGATTTTTTTACAAAAATCACCCTTCGCTCTCACCGTTTACGCCTTTGGTGTGAGAAAATCCATTCTACCAAAATTCTGAAAAGTTCTGAAATTCTGTCGAAAATTCGTTGTTAGTCTCTCCTAGCTCTCTGCGTTCCGGTGTCGCGTTAGCAACTGTCGCGCAATCGGGGACGTCGACACCACCACTCCGTGCAAAATCTACAATGATGCGCGCATTTCCCAAACATTGTTCCTGCTTGATGACATGCGTTTCTTCTGCTTGGATTGCGTCGATGCATCGTTCGCTTCGTCTGATTTCCTTATCCGCTCTCGCCGCTATGCTTTGCCAGTGCGGCACGGGCAGTTCTGCACCCGCTCCTCGTCGTGGTATCACGGAAATTGTGAATGTATCTGCGTATGATCCCAAGGAAAAGCAACGTGCGGGCCGCTCATACTCGGAGCACGATGTCTCCGCTCTCCGCGACAATGGGGCTGCTGGGCTGATCGCTCGGATCGGTAAGGGCGGTGTGCTCGATGAAAAATGTGCGACATTTCTCCAGTCGGCCGATCGCTGCCAAATGCTGGTGGGGGTCTACTATCGCACCTTACCGAATCTCAGCATGATTTCACAAGCCGATCAAATGGTCGCACGGGCCCAACAAATCGCCCGCAGTCGAGCTTGGCAGCAATCGCACTTGCTGCTCTGTGCTGACTTCGATGCCACTTCCTCGACAACGCAGATGATTCAGTTTCTGGATCGGGTCAAACAACGCACCGGGGTGGACTGTGTGGTCTATCTGGAGAATAGCGAGCACCTGCGAGTCACGCTGCATCATGCCAGTGAACCCGTCAAACAGCGCTTGCGTCGCAGTCCCTATTGGGCAGCGCTGTATTCTCACGATGGTGGGGCTTGTCGGCATTTCCCCGTGCCAGGGACGCCAACCGGACTCACGCGACAATACCACACGTGGCGCGATTGGACCTTCTGGCAATACGGCGGTGTGCTGTGGGAAAATCGTCGATCACGCCCCAAGGTCTATCGCGGATTTCCTACCTACCTTGGCAATCTCGATCGCCCTGTAGAGCGCAACATTTTTCGCGGTAGCCCCGAACAACTGCGCGCCCTCTGGATGCGTCATGGCATGCCTCTTCACCGATGAGAAAAACCTCGGCGAATGACGTAAGCACACTCACTATCGCTTTGACCTTCTCGCCGTTTTGCATCATGCTCCTTGCATGCACGACGCTCGCATTGATCAACTGGCCAAACAACTTATTCGTTACTCGACTTCGCTGAAAAAAGGTGAAAAAGTCCTGATTGATCTGCATGACTCCCCCGACAGCATCGGCCTCGCCCTGATTCGCGAAGCGCGTGCCGTCGGCGCCATCCCTTTTCTGCGAGTTCATTCCTCGCGGCTCTCACGCGAAATGGCGATGGGTGCCACGGAGGAACAGTATCAACTGATTTCGCAACACTTGCTCCATGAGATGAAAGACATGGATGCCTATATTGTGATCCGCGGTGCTCACAACATCGCCGAAACCAGCGACGTCCCAGCGAACCGCATGAAGCTCATCGCGGCGCAGTTGCGCCCGGTCATCGACTACCGCATCAAGCACACCAAATGGTGCGTGCTTCGCTGGCCGACGACATCGATGGCGCAACAAGCAGGCATGAGCACCGAGGCATTTGAAGACTTCTACTTCCGCGTTTGCTTGCTCGACTACAAAGCCCTCACCCCCGCGATGAATGCTTTGAAAAAACTGATGGATCAGACCGATCAAGTGCACATCAAAGGCCCCGGCACCGACTTGCGTTTTTCGATCAAAAACATCCCCGCCATCATTTGCGGTGGCAAAATGAACATTCCTGACGGCGAAGTCTTCACGGCCCCTGTGAAAGACTCCGTGGAGGGAGTCATTTCCTACAATGCGCCGACGATCTATCAGGGCATTCCCTTCGACAGCATTCGCCTGACCTTTGAAAAAGGCAAAATCGTCAAAGCCGAAGCGGGCGAAAAAACCAAGCAACTGCAGCGCATTCTCGATTCCGATGAAGGCGCGCGCTACATTGGCGAATTTGCCCTCGGCTTTCATCCCCACATTCATCACGCCATGCGCGACATTTTGTTCGATGAAAAAATCGCCGGCTCCTTCCATTTCACACCAGGACAAGCCTATGAAGAAGCCGACAACGGCAATCGTTCGTCGGTCCACTGGGACATGGTCTGCATTCAGCGCAAGGAAATGGGTGGCGGCGAAATTTACTTCGATGGCAAACTGATCCGCAAAGACGGGGTTTTCTTGCCGAAATCTCTCGCGAAGCTCAATGGCTGATAGCCACCAGATCGATCGGACAAAATTGCCAGTGACAGATCTGGAAGAATGACCTAAATCTAGCGCTGTGAATGATGTAGCCACATGGATTGACCAGCACTGGCGGCATGCCATCGAGATCCTGATTCTCGCTCTTGGCATCTATCAGATTTTTCGTGCCTTTCGATCGACGCGAGGTGCGCGGATTCTTGTCGCTCTTGCGGCAATTCTGATTTTTTTCACACTGATTTCTCAGCTCTTTTCCTTTGAAGTCATCGGCTGGATCATCACCCGCGCCGCGGCAGCGCTGGCACTGGCATTGATCGTGATTTTCCAACCAGAACTGCGCAACGCTCTCGCCAAGCTGGGCAGCAGTCGATTGTTTTTATTCTCAAACAACCGCAAGCTCGCCTTCCTCGAAACATTCGCCGATGCCGTGATCACGCTGTCGAAAAAACGCATCGGTGCGCTCTTTGCCATCGAGCGCGGCATTAGCCTGCGGCAGTATCTCGATACTCGGTCTTTTACCCGAAAGCTCCGCTGCACGACGGAGGCATGATCATCGCCCAAGACCGTGTCGCCGGAGCAGCATGTGTTTTTCCCGTCAGCCCGAAGGAGCTAGGCGACCGCTCGATCGGGCTCAGGCACCGTGCGGGCATTGGACTCTCCGAGGAAACCGACGCCGTGATCGTCGTGGTCTCGGAGGAAACGGGATCGATCTCACTGTGCATCGACGGCGAACTCATTCGCACCAACGGCGGCGATGACTTCCGTCAGCGCTTGGAATCGGCCTTTATCATCAACTCCTCTTTTCATGAAAACGCTCCTAACGAAGAATTGGCCCGCTAAAATCGCTTCGTTCTTAGCGGCTTTTGCGATCTGGTATATGATCCATCAACACATCAGTGAAGGTGTGGGCTTTCGCTTCATCACCGAAAGAGCGCGCAATCAGCAATTGCTCCAAGAGAATTTGCAGCGCGAGCTACAACAAAAATTGGTCGAGGTCTCAATCCTGCAACAAAAAATCGATAAAGCAATGATCGAAAATGCGCCCCGCGCCAACCCTGTCATTGAACCAGAAAAACAATCCCCCACTCCTCCACCCTCTTCGAGCAAATCACCCTAGTCTTGTATGCGTCACCTCTTTATGGCCGGAAATGATACCGGCGTCGGAAAAACTCACACTACGAAAATTCTCCTCGATTCGCTGCGCGCCGATGGCATTGATGCCGTTGGCTACAAGCCGATTGTTTGCGGCGATCGCGATGACGCCCACATTCTCGCCGCGGCCTCGGGCGGACTCGCGCTTGAAAAGGTCAATCCCCTCTGGCTCAAAACACCGGTCGCCCCCTGGATCGCAGCTCAATTGGAAAATGTGGCGATCGATGTACAGCCGTTGATCGATGGCTTTCACGCCCTCGCCGCCGAGCACGAACTGGTCATTGTCGAAGGCTGCGGAGGTTGGGAAGTCCCGATTCGACTCGATTACTCGATGGCCGACTTCGCCCAAGCGCTCGGACTTCCCGTTGTTCTGGTCGTCGCCAACAAACTCGGCGCCATCAATCACACAGTGCTCTCTTGTCAAGCGATCCGCACTCGTAAAATGGATTTGCTCGGCTTGATCATGAACCATCTTGTCGACGAGTTCGACACAGCCACCATTTCCAACAAGCACAGCATTCCGCAGCTCGCGCAATTGCCCATTCTCGCGGAAGTCATTCACCAGCAAGACTGGATCGAAACCGATTGGCTCACGGAGGCTTGATTCCGCACTCCGTCAGCCATCGGCATCCTCGTTAGAGTTTTTTCTCTTCGAGATAACGTCCCACCCAGCCGATGTCATAGTGACCACTGACAAAGTCGGGATGGTTGAGAATTTCCATTTGGAAAGGAATCGTCGTCTTAATACCGCGAATCATGAACTCGCTCAAAGCACGTTTCATCCGCGCAATCGCGATTTCACGAGTCGCCGCCGTGACGATCAATTTGGCAATCATCGAATCATAGTACGGTGGCACCGTGTAGCCCGAATAGACGTGCGTATCCACGCGCACACCCTTACCGCCAGGTGCATACCAGAGATCGATTTTCCCAGGGCTAGGCGTGAAGTTGTTGTAAGGATCTTCCGCGTTGATACGGCACTCGATCGAGTGACCTCGGGGTGTGGCATTGAGCACATGCTCCGAGAGCGGCATGCCCGCAGCGATGCGGATTTGCTCCTTAATCAGCTCACAGCCCATGACTTCTTCGGTCACCGGATGCTCGACCTGAATCCGCGTATTCATTTCCATGAAATAGAAATTTTCGCCCGATTCATCGACCAGATACTCGATGGTTCCTGCATTTTCATAGCCAATCGCTTTGATCAAGTTCACCGAAGCCTCGCCCATGCGCTGACGCATGGCCGGACTGATCAAGGGCGATGGGCATTCTTCAATGATCTTCTGATTGCGACGCTGCATCGAGCAATCGCGCTCACCGAGATGCACAAAATTGCCATGAGTATCCGCAATGATCTGGAACTCAATGTGGTGCGGATTCAGCACCAATTTTTCCATGTAGCACTCGCCGTTGCCAAAACAGGCCATCGCTTCGTTCGAAGCGGCGACGAACAACGCAGGAAACTCCTCGGCACTGAAGCAAGGACGCATGCCGCGACCACCGCCACCGGCTGTGGCTTTGATCATCACAGGGAAACCAATTTCCTTCGCCTTGGCGAGGGCTTCATCGGGATCAGTGATGATATCAGACCCCGGAGTAATCGGCACGCCATTGGCAATCGCATTCGCGCGCGCCGTGGCTTTGTCTCCCATCATCGAAATCACTTTCGCCGAGGGACCGATGAACTTAATCCCCGAAGAAGCACAAATTTCCGCAAAGCGCGCATTTTCAGAGAGAAAGCCATAGCCTGGATGAATCGCCTCTGCGCCTGTGATCTCACAAGCAGCAATGATGCGATCCGGTTTCAAATAGCTGTCTTTGGAAGGACCTTTGCCAATGCAAACGGCATGATCCGCCAACTGAACGTGCATAGAATCGACGTCGGCTTCCGAATAAACTGCGACAGACTCCACGTCCAGCTCACGACAAGCGCGGATGATGCGCAGAGCAATTTCACCACGATTGGCGACAAGAACACGTTTGAACATGATAGGAAAAATGTTAGGCAATACGGAACAACACGTCACCAAATTGAACAGGAGTCGCATCCTCCACCACCACAGCCGTGATCGTGCCAGATTTCTCCGCTTTGATTTCGTTCATCACTTTCATCGCCTCGATGATGCACAGGGTCTGTCCTACGCTGACGCTATCACCCACTTTGACAAATTCAGGTGCATCGGGTGAAGCACGGCGGTAGAAAGTTCCGACCATCGGCGAATTGATTTCACTGCCTGCAGGAGCAGCAGGAGCTGCCGCTGCGGGAGCCGCCGCAGCAGGAGCTTGTGCTACGGGGGCCGACGAAAAGGAAGCGGCAGCCAAAGCACCGCGCAATGACTCCAAATCAGCTCCTTTTTTCAGTCGCAGATGAGTTCCATCGGCAGTGGTCATGTCAAAATAAGACAGCTCATGCTCCTGCATGAGTTCGACGATTTTACGAATTTGATCGAGTTCCACGTTGGTATTGGTTAATGAGTGAGAGAGGGTAGCAGAGTTGCCTGAAGAGAAAATGCGAAAAATTCGCGACTAGGTCAAGCCATCAATGCGAAAGACAGAGCCACGGCGATCAAGCCAAGGAAAGCCCTGCTCTGTATGGCAGACAAAGGGGAACCATTTTTCTCGATCGAGGAAAGCCGAGTGAACAGAATTTCCGAAATTTTCGAATGACCGTAGAAGGAAATGAACCAAGATTCAGGGAGTCAGATAGATGTGGAATCGGCATGGTAGTTCTCAGGATCATCGCATGGCGATATTCGGAAAAATTCTGAAATTCTGTCAAAATCAGTCTCGACTCCGCAGCTTGCGCTCCGATCATGAAAGATTCTCTCTTTCGCTTGATGCTCTGAAGAGAGCGACTTACGCCCAGTTGCCATGTGATTTTTGCCACGGATCATAGCCCGAACTCCGAGCAGAAGAAGTTTGCCGTCATCGCCATTGACACCCACATCGTTTTCAGAAAATGCTTCTGGGCATGGCGAAAGGCGTAAAACTGAAAGACATCGAGGCAGGTCTGTTTGTTCCACAAGACTATTTTGCGCGCGTCTCGCCGCAGAACATTTTTCCCGGCGATGCGCCTTTCGAGGTCGACCTCGGCTGCGGCGATGGCGCGTTTCTTTTGGCCATGGCGAAACAATTTCCCGAACGCAACTTTCTCGGAGTCGAGCGACTCCTCGGTCGCGTGCGCAAGGTGGCGCGAGACATCACGAAAGCCGGCTTGTCGAATGCCAAGGTCTTGCGCTTGGAAAGCAAATACACCATTGAGTGGCTGTTGGAAAAACATTCCATTGATCGACTCCATTTGCTCTGCCCCGATCCATGGCCTAAAGGTCGACATCACTCGCGTCGATTGGTGCAACAGGAATTCCTCCACTGCCTCTGGGATGCGCTCAAGCCCGGCGGAGAGTTCTTGTTCAAAACCGACCACGACGAATACTTCGAGTGGGTATGTCGCGAAGTGAGCGAATTTGGAAAATTCACCCAACTCCCCTGGCAAGATGGCGATTTCTTTTACCCCAAGACCGACTTCCAATTGCTATGGGAAAGCCAAGGCAAGCGACTGCAATCATTGCGCTGTCTTAAGCCTGCTTGACGTCATGCCTCACAGTGCCGCAATCTCTTCCATGATGCGGTCGGCGATTTTTTGGTAGCCGTCCTTGCCTTTGTAATCTTCACCCGAAAAATCAATCGCAGGACCAACGGTCACGACGATTCTTGCAAAGCGAATGCGGCCCGAGCCCCGCGGCAAGGCCTCGTTGGCACCACGAATGCGCACCGGTTGCACTTTTACCCCCGCCTTGGCGACGATCAATCCAATGCCGGGCTGCGCCTTGCCCAGAGCACCTGTCTCACTGCGCTCTCCTTCAGGAAAAACTAACACTTTTTCTCCACGCTGCAACAGCTTGACCATGGTCTTCAAGCTCGCCATATCGGGACGCTCTTGATCGACAGGAATCGCATTCCATTGCCGATACAGCCATTTGCCCAAGCCCACAAACAAGGTCTTGCGCGCGAGGAAATACATTTCTTCCTGATACAAATTGCCGATCAGTGGTGGATCGAGAAAGCTCTGGTGATTCGACGCCACGAGCACGGGGCCATCGGTGATCAAATGCTCGGCACCGTCGATGCGCAGACCAAACAAGGTCCGATACGCCGCACCGAAACTCATCCATCCCAACCAGTAAATCCAACGCATCATCGCCATCATTTCTTTGTTAAGCCTTGTGTTCGCAAAATTTCCAACGCAGCCGCAACGGCCGATTCCACTGTATGATGGGAGTTATCTAACACCACCGCGCCAGGCGCAATCAACAGCGGCGCGGTTTTGCGATTGCTGTCAGCCTTGTCGCGCGCCGCTACGCTATCCGTCACTCCCTCGGCGGAACGACGTGCCGCACGAACTTCTTCGGACGCATCAACGTAAATTTTATAACGCGTATCAGGAAACACTACGGAACCAATGTCGCGTCCCTCCATTACCACACTGGTGTGTTTGAGATAATCCCGCTGCTTTTGCACCAGCAACTCGCGCACCTCCGGCACCGCCGCCACGACCGAGACCGCTTGGTTGACCGCGCTCGCACGCAGTTCTTCTGAAAGCCATCGACCATCAATCGCAATCGTCGAAAAACATCCTTCCACACCACACTCCACCTGCATCGCGCGCAGCGCTGCCACCACCGAATCGGCATTGTGGATGTCGACTCCAAGCTCGAGCATCTTCCATGTCACCGCCCGATACATCGCGCCGGAGTTGACCATGACAAGCCCGAGCTCGCGCGCCAGACATTTGGCAATCGTGCTTTTGCCCGATGCGGCGGGACCATCGATGGCGATGGCGTAATGATCGTTCTCAGACATAGCTTCTTAGTGTGCCGATTTGGGCAGTTCGTATGCTGCAGGATCCGTTTCGTGATTCATCACCGCTTGCAAGTGCTTCACAAAGCCCGGATAAGAGGTATTCACGCAGGCTGTGTTCTCGATGACGGTTTCGCCTTGGGCAAACAAACCCGCAATCGCGAAGGCCATCGCAATCCGGTGGTCGCCGTAGCTTTGCAAGGTCGCACCACGCAGCGGATGCCCGCCTGTGATTTCCATGCCATCCTCAAATTCTTCCACTTCGCCCCCCATCAAGCGCAAGTTTTTGACCACCGTGGTGATCCGATCGGTCTCTTTCACTCGCAATTCTTTGGCATTGCGAATTTGCGTCTTCCCTTGTGCCATCGCCGCAGCGACGGAAATGACGGGGATTTCATCGATCAAATTGGGCACTTCTTCGGGGTAAATTTCGGTTCCGGTCAGAGCCGCACCGCAAATCTCCAAGTCGCCAATTGGCTCGCCATCCAAGGAACCCGAAGAAACCACGTTGATGGTAGCCCCCATTCGACGCATCACTTCGATGATCGCAGTGCGCGTGGGATTCAAGCCAACATGCCGAATGAGCAGTCGCGATCCCGGCATGGCAGAAGCCGCGACAATCCAGAAGGCAGCACTCGAAATGTCGCCCGGCACACGGAAATCGCGCGCCTGAGGGATTTGCCCCCCTTGCAAATGAATCGCTTGCCCCTCGCGCTGCGTTTTGACCCCAAAAGCCTCGAGCATGCGCTCGGTGTGGTCGCGCGTGTCCGCCGGTTGCACTACCGTGGTTTCGCCTTCACAAAAGAGCCCCGCCAATAGCACCGCACTCTTCACCTGGGCACTCGCCACCGGCATTTCGTAGTGAATCGGCTTGAGCTTCTGCCCATAGATCTTCAAGGGAGCACAACCAGGCTTTTCCCCCTGCGCTTCGATTTTCGCGCCCATTTGCGACAGCGGAGTGATCACCCGACCCATCGGACGAGACGACAAGGACTCATCGCCAAACAACGTGCTCTCAAAGGGCTGCGCGGCCAAAAGACCAGCCAGCAAACGCATGCCTGTGCCCGAATTGCCGCAGTCGATCTCTTTGCTCGGAGCTTGCAATTCACCTTTCAAACCATGAATCCGCATCACTGTCGGACCGAAGCCCGGCATTTCCTCCAACACTTCATACGCCACTCCTAGCGCTGCCATCGCATGCAAGGTGTTGATGCAGTCTTCGCTCGGCAAAAAGTTGGTCACCACGCCCTGACCATCGGCCAGTCCAGCGATGATCGCCGCACGATGCGACATGCTCTTGTCCCCCGGTACACTCAATTCGGCTTGCAGACTTCTGATGGCTTTTACGTGAAATGAACTCATTCGATCTATGGTTGGTCAGCCGCCAAATCCATGTCACTCGCCACGGTGGGAGTCGAATGGAATTGACCGCGCGCCATCCAAGCGCAGCACGGCAGAAATGCAAGCCGATTCAAAAAACATCCGCGAATTTCCCCTTCGCCATCTCCCCCGCCTTGCGCTATCGTTCTCTCATGTTTCGCTTCGTTTGGCTGTTTTTTCCCTGCGCCTGGCTCGCCGCTCACGATTTGCCAGAACCACTGACTCCCACGCTGCAAGCCGCGGGCGACAATCGAACGGAAGTGATCGACGCCTGGAATCGCTGCCCCAAGGAGCAAAAACCCGGCCTGGCGTTTCTCTTGCAACACATGCCGCAACATGATGCCCGACAACTGAAAGCTGCTTTCCTGCTAGAAAACATCGATCTCGCCTACCGCGCACGCAAGGAGATGCCTTGGGGCAAGGACATTCCCGAGGAGATTTTTTTCAATGACGTGCTGCCTTATGCTTCGCTCGATGAAGCACGCGATCCCTGGCGGGCTAAGTTTTATGAAATGTTTCGACCAATCGTCGCCGATGCCCCAAATGCCACTGCGGCTCTTGAACGCATTCATGCGCACATCACCCCGACCCTCGGAGTGCAGTACAACACCAAACGTCGCGCGCCAAATCAGGGGCCTTTTGAATCGATGGAGCGCAAAATGGCCACGTGCACTGGTCTCTCGATCTTGCTCACCGATGTCGCACGCGCCGTGTGCCTCCCCGCTCGGATTGTCGGCATTGCTGAGTGGAC
>RDYF01000209.1 GCA_004293285.1 Verrucomicrobiota bacterium
CAAGGAATCGCGCGGCGGCAATGATTGGACTTCCGGCAGCATCTGGACCAAGCAGCAGTTTCAATATGGTTACTTCGAGTGCCGATACCGCTATGCCGCGGCAGAGGGAACGAACAATTCTTTTTGGCTGATGACCAATACCAAAGTGCCCGCAGGGAAAAAAGCCTTTGAGATCGATATCAATGAAGGCCACTACCCCAATGAAGTGAACACCAACATTCACAATTGGTCGGATATCAAAGTGGTGAATGGTAAAAAAACACATCCGAGTTCCTCCAAAGGCTTTTCCTATGGGGTGCAACCCGAAGTCAATCTGACGCTGGAAATCCCCATCACCACGGATCGAATTCGTCTGGTATCGAATCATCGAGAGCACTTTCATCTGGGCGAATTTCGCGTGTATGGGGTCAATCGCGCGGGCTACCCGAAGCCTCGATCAGCCACGGCCGATCGCGATGTGCCGGGATTGGTGAACCATGCGCGTGATCGCAAAACTCAAGTGCGCGTGAGTGGGTGCTTGCTGCCCGGTAGCAATCCGATGGCCATGCTGACTGACGGCAATCCAACCAAGCGCTGGGTCTCTCAAAAACAGGGCATCAAATTTGTGGAATTTCGCTTTCCAACAAAACGTCAAATCGGTTGTATCCAGTTTTTGCATGGTTGGGAAAACCGAGGTCATTGGCAGGGCGTCATGGACGACTACCGAGTGGAATATCACGACGGCAAAAAGTGGGTGGAGATCTCGAGCTTCGACATCAAAAAAGGCAGTGCCAATTTTGCCCGCGATTTCCATACCTACGGGCTCGAGTGGAGTGAAAAAGAGCTGGTGTTCTACCTCGATGGCAAAGCGATCCGTCGCGAAAAAAATGCCTTTTGCCACAGTCCCTCGCCCGTCTGGCTCAGTCTCGCCATCATCCCCTGGGCTGGAAAAATCACCGATGCCATCCACGGCACTTTCATGGAAGTGGACTACGTCCGCGTTTATGACAGAAAGCCGTGATGGTCAGAAAATTATCATTCGAATAAGTCGATTATCCTTTTGATGAATCAAAGGGATCAAAAATCGAATGTCGTCTGTAACCGCGAGGTTTGGCTGCGTGCTTGGTTGTGCTCACGCCGCTTTCAAAACGCGCGACCGTTGGTTCGAGAGTATCAAGCGCTCATCGCCCAAGCGTATGCTAGCGCCTTTGGGGTCGATCTGAGTCGTTCGCCCAAGACGGAGAGAGCGGACTGGGATGTCGCGATGCAGCACCAAGTTTTCATGGGTTTCGTGGAAGTTCGGGAGTCGACGAGATCACCCTTTGCAGGAATGATGGCAGCACCTCGGGACATTGTAGAGCTTTACCGGCGTCATCGTGATGCTGTCGATGACACGCTCAATGCCTTTCTATCCGCGCAAGATCAACTGCTGCTCGACCTCATGAAACTCATCTGGGGAATCGACGAAACATGGACTGTGACTCAAGAAGATCTCCACAAAGCCGGGCACCCACGCGAAGCACCTGAAGACGATTGGGACATCTGGTAGTGTGCAATCGGAAGGGCAAATGACCTTTTCAGGGGACTCACCGAGCAAGGAAGGGAGAGAATCTTCCATGATCGGAACACAAGCTGGTGATCGAGGTTGGTTTTGAAAGAATTTCAGAATTTTTCCGAATTTCGCCATGGCAGTCATCCCGAGATCCACCATTCCGATCCCGCTGCGTTCAGGGTTTCTGAATCTTGGTTGATCTCCATTTACGGTCATTCGGAAAGTTCTGAAATTCTGTCAACTCGGCTTCCCTCAATGGAGAAAAACGGTTTCCCTTTGTCTGCCAGACAGAGCATGGCCTTTCCAGGTTCGAGCGCCGTGGGCTCAGCCCCAGAAACAACCATTCTGGTCTTTGTCAACGACCGCAAGGAACTCATCGAAAAAAACTGCTACGGGATGAGGTGGATAAGAGTGCCATTTGAGATCAGCGCGCATCCAGTAGATTTTCCAACGGTTTTTCGTGCTAACAAAGGTCGCCTTGGCCACTGATTCTTCGATCTTCCGACTCTCGTCGTCGCACGCGGGGCGGATCGAGTAGATCACGACACTTTGTTGTTCGATGCGCCAAGCGAGATCCACCTTGTGCCGGATTTCAGCGGGCGGGCGGCGTTTCATCATAAAGCTCGCCATCGAGGCTTCGATGTCGGCAGTTTGTTGGTCGGTGAATGCCATAGGCATAGACGAGGCGGTTGATTTGGCCATTTTTAGTGGAAAGCAAACGCCAATCAGCGCTAGCGATTTTTTTCAATTTCGCTACAAGCGAAGGTCGCGATAAGCCCTACTTCGCTCTGCGAGCTACGAAGGGCATTCTTCGATTTTTGCATGGCGACTCATGGCATGCCATTCGTAGCTTTTGCAAAAAGCGAAGAATGGCGGAGAGGGTGGGATTGACTTTGCTCCGC
>RDYF01000210.1 GCA_004293285.1 Verrucomicrobiota bacterium
ATTTTTTAGACGATCGCCCCATCGGCTGGCAAACTTGCTGCAAGCAATCCGCCACTCTAGCTGAATGCTGCCACCAATGGTGCCAGTTACCATTGATTTTTGCTGGCAGATTATATAGCTGACGGTCGATCGCTCTTTAGTAGATGAGGCCCCTATCTAAAATTGTCACAATCCGAGGGAGCATTGTTGTATCAAAAAATTCATATTGGGCTAGTTTCGTGGAATAAATTCTGTAGCCGTTACATAAATCCTACCCAAAGCGACCCAAAATTAGGCAATGTTGGATGCCTCGGGGCTTCGTTTACTTCCTGCTTCATCCTGGTAGTGTCGGCACTTGTCCAGTCCACAGGCTAACCCCGCCTAACTGACGGTTTTTGACAAATTGATTGCCGCATTTAAGTCGCGGTCAATCTTAAAACCACAATGGCTGCATTCAAACATTCGCTCACACAGAGAGAGTGTTTCTTTTTTGGTTCCACAATTAGAACAGGTTTTTGAGCTTGGGAACCAACGGTCAACTATTACCAACTTTGAACCGTACAACTTGCACGCTCTAGGTTAACTGGCGGCGGAACTCAAAGAAACCCATATCAGCAACTGATGCAGCCAGTTTATGATTAGCCATCATCCCGGATACATTCAAATCCTCTATAACTATTACACCGTGGTTTTTGGCAAGTAATGTCGTTAGTTTGTGTAATGTATCTTTACGGATGTTAGCTATCTTTCTATGCAATCTTGCTATCTCGTTCTGTGCTTTTTGACCATTACTCGAACCGATGACTTTATGGCGACTAAACCATTGCATCCTTGAGAGTTTTGCTGCGTATTTTTTGTAAGATTTAGCACCTATAACTACTTCACCTGTTGAGAGAGTAGCCAATGCTTTAATACCGAGGTCAACTCCTACAATATTTGTTTGGCATGATTCTTGTTGTTCTACATCAAACCTGAAACTGATAAACCACCTGTCGGCAATCCGGGATATCGTGCAAGATTTAGTCAATACTTGCGGTAACTTTTCATAAGTTTTAATGACGCCAATTACAGGAACTTGGATTTTGTTGCTCGCGCTGATTTTGACTGTTCCTTCTAATGTGAAAGAATCTCCCCTTCCTTTTTTCTTAAACTTCGGTACGCCAGTCTTAAACTTCGGTACGCCAGCAGTCTTTTTAAAACACCGTTTCCATGCTTCTCGCAATGCTATTAATGCGATCTGCGGTGTAGATTTGCTGCACTCGTAATACCAAGCATTCTCTGATTTTACCATAGCTACTAACAGTTTGTGCAGGTCAATAGCTGTAGGAAATTTGAGTTTTTCGTTGGGATTGGCTTTATTGTGGTCGAGAATGTTTTTGGTCAACCACAGTCCCCAATTCCAAGCGTGACGAGCTACCCCGCAATGTTTGGCTAGCAGTATTCGCTGTCGGGCATTAAGTTTTAATTCGGTTTTAAATCCGAGTAGCATGGCATTCCTTTATTTGGCTCGCGGCATATATTTCTTGCTTGCACTGTCTGATTGTGACCAATATCAGACACCGCAGCAAGTATGGAAAATCTAACAGAAGACAAAAGCTACCCACGATCGGGCGCATATGGGCAACTTTGTCTAACAATCTAGTTACAGTTTTTCGCCCTGCTGTCATTTTGGCAAAAATTTGGGTCAGGGCGCGCCAAATGTCGGCAGCAACTCTGGTAAAATCCCGATCGACACTCGGCCCAGGCCCGACATCAAACAGCCCACCCCAGCAAAAAATTCATTGTCGCTACATGACTGATTCTTCCGTACTTACAACACCAGATATATCCGCAGCTTCAACTTTGACAGCGGATTCTCCCCTGTGGCCAGCCCTGCTGCAACAACTGTTAGACAGACAATCTCTTTCGCACGTCCAAGCTGCCGACTTAATGCAGGGATGGCTGGCAGAAGCCATACCCCCCGTGCTTTCAGGAGCCATTTTAGCAGCCCTCCAAGCCAAAGGCATCTCGGCCTCAGAATTAGCAGGAATGGCTCAGGTATTGCAGTCTCAGTCCCTGACGGGCGAGTCCCAGAGCGTTGTCGATCGCCAATCTCCCATCTCGAATCTCAAATTAATTGATACTTGCGGCACAGGCGGCGATGGTGCGTCCACATTTAACATTTCCACTGCTGTAGCCTTTGTGGCTGCTGCGGGCAAAGTTCGAGTCGCCAAACACGGAAATCGATCGGCATCCAGCAAAGTCGGTTCGGCTGACGTGTTGGAAGCACTCGGAGTCAACCTGGGCGCCGATCCTGCCAAGGTAAAAGCTGCGGTAGACGCTACGGGCATCACCTTTTTATTTGCGCCTGGGTGGCATCCCGCACTTAAGGCTGTAGCATCGCTCCGACGCACTTTGAAGGTGCGGACTGTTTTTAACCTTTTAGGGCCGCTCGTCAATCCTATGCGCCCTACAGGGC
>RDYF01000211.1 GCA_004293285.1 Verrucomicrobiota bacterium
CCATGAGGATTGCCCACCATGCTTGATGAACGAGAGATCGACAGCTTTCTCCATACGTTTGCGCCCAAACGGGAAGCGACCAAGGCAACCAAGCCATGCAGCAGCCCGCAACAAAAAGGATCAGCGATCCCCAGAACAAGAAATCCACAGAACCGCGGCGATTGCCGCAGCAGGGGGAGGCGGGTGACTCGGCTATCGACCGAAAGTTGGTGGAGAGCAGATCAAACTCCTTTTTCCTCGATTCCTTCTGCAAGCGGAAATTTCGAGCCGTTGACATGAGAAAATGATAACCGATCGGCGCCTCGGAGGCGAATCATTTGTCAGGAAAAGAAGCTGCACAACGACAGATCTTGCCGGTGGTTCTAGCATTGGAATTGACGTCTTAACGTCATAGCGTTATCTTTCCGTCATGAAACGAGCGACGATTTATTTCGACGATGACATCCATCGGGTGCTGAAGATGAAGTCGGCAGAAGTTTCCACTCCTGTTTCCGAGTTGGTGAATGATGCTGTTCGAGCTGCGCTTTATGAAGATGCCGAAGATCTCGCTTCTTTCAAAGAGCGAGCAGAGGAGCCGGTCATTGATTTTGAGACACTCGTGACAAAGCTAAAGAAAGATGGCAAGCTATAAGATTTCCATCAAGCGCTCCGCTGCTAAGGAGCTTGAAAAAATCGTTCTCGCTGACCGCAGGCGCATCATTGAGAAAATTCGTGAGCTTGCCTCGGATCCAAGGCCGCACGGTTGCAAAAAGTTATCAGGGCAAGAAAAATACCGACTGAGGCAAGGTGACTATCGAATTCTTTATGAAATTCATGATGATGAGCTCATCATTGTGCTCGTCAAAATCGGCCACCGCCGGGATGTGTACTGATGTAGTTTGGTTTTCTCAGTCGAGGAAGGCAAATTGATTCCGCGTTTTCCGAAATGGCAGCTACGAGCTTTGGTGAAAGCTTGCTAAGAAATCAGCGGCCTGATGGCGGTGCGCTTGTTGTTTTTCCGGTGCCATTTTTTGCCAAGTGCGCACCATCATCGAGAGTCGTGGATTTTTGAGGAAAAAGTCGCTGTGGTCATCGATGAAGCTCCAGAACAGACCGTCCCAAATCTCGCACCAAGGGCCGCTTTCTTCGTTCGACATTTTTTTCAGATAATTCGATCCGGAGAGATAAGGCTTGGTGGTGAAGGTGCCGCCATCGGCGAATTGTGACATGCCGTAGACGTTGGGGACCATGACCCAGTCGTAGGAATCAACAAACATTTCCATGAACCAGCGATAGACGTCATCGGGATGAAT
>RDYF01000083.1 GCA_004293285.1 Verrucomicrobiota bacterium
CAGATTGACACGACCACTACCCGATTTGGTAAAGCCTCCGCCTGTGGATGCTGGGTCAACTCGCAGAATCTGGGGAATGGTTATGTCCACTGCCGCACTGATGTGAGCACCGCCACTGCGAATGAACACATTGGTCAAACCGCTAATATACGTCGCACTCGCAGCCAACGGACGCAGTGTGCCACCATCGAAGGTTAGCGTAGCGGTGGAACTGGTGCCTCGCGCTGTCGGAAATGCCGGCAGAGTGACATCGGCGGTTCCACCGATCACCACGGAAGCCCTATTGGTATTTCCTGCTGCCATTCGAGGGAACTGATTCGCACGGAACGTTCCGCCAGTGATGGAAAGATTCGATGTCACGCCCGTGCTTGTCGTGGTAACTCCCCCCATGGACAAAATCCCGACATTGGCCGTGCCGCCCGTTTGACTGAAGGTGTTGTTGGTGTTGTTTGCCCCTGTATCAAAACGTCCAATCGCTAAATGCAAATGCGAATCGCCCGTGCCACCCGATGCAGCTGTCAAATTGAGTTCGCCCGTGCCACTCAAGTTGAAGGTTCCGCCCGCAACACCTGTATTGACGCCAAGCATGACGCCACGACCTGCATTGGTCGGAGCAGCGATCGTCAATGATCCACCACTCAGATTGTAAACTCCGCGATTTGCCACAGCTCCTGTACCGAGAAGGAGCTGATTGCCGCCGCCACCAAGAAGGCGAACTTGGCCACCAGACTGATTCACCGTTCCCGTCACCGCCGTGGTGGTAGCGCTCGCTACTCGAATCTCATTGCTTCCCAGGTTATGAATGCCATTGGAAATGTTGAGAGTCGCATCCAGTCCAGCTGTATCCGCTACGTTGATGTTTCCCAGTGTTCCGGTGTCGGTCCGATTTCCACTAAGGGTCAACGTGCCACGTCGTACAAACATCGCACCCGTGTAAGTGTTCGCTCCAGCAAGTTCCCAAGTTCCAGTATCATCTTTGGTGATCGTGTAATTGCCGGCCGAGCCGTTACTAACCACACCAGTGACGATATTTCCCGTGCTATTGCCGGCAAGAACCAAGGCTCCGGCGTTATTACCAGACCGCTGCAAATTGCCGATTTGCAAATTGACTCCATTCGGGGTCAATCTCGCCAAATTCAGCCCGCCTGCTACGCCTGCCGTCATGCCCAGTGTGTAATTGTCGAATTGACGCGTAGGAGCCGCTCCGGACGTAGCTCGGTTGATGACAAGCGTGGCATTACCGATGGCTGTCGAAGTGTTCAGCGAGTAGTTGGACATCGCACCATCCATGGCAAGTTCCAAAGTGCCGCCGCTGTTCACATTGACTGTTTTCCCTGCAGTTCCCAGTGCGTTCTCACTAGCGGCAATCAACCGGCCAGCCGTAATGGTAACAGCGCCGGAAAAACTATTGTTGCCACTGAGTCTCCATGTGCCCGCTTGATCTTTGACCAAAGCCACGGTAGCTGACGTGCCATTGCCGATCGACCCGCTGATGACGTTATCCGCGGTCGAAGTTCCGTGCAGAGTTAGCTGATTGCCACCTGCACCTACGACATTGCCTGAGATCGAAAGGGACGCCCCTGTGTTACTACCAATCGAAGTCCCACCACCCGTTAGGTTGATAGCGCCTTGAATGGAGTTGTCACCCAGCGTGCTCAATAATCCGGCATTCGTGTTGGTCTGAAGATTGAGTGTAATGTTGCTTCCTAGAGAAATTCCACCACTCAGTTCGACGCGACGATCAGTGCCTTGAACATTGAAATTTTTGCTCCCCAAGCCCAAAGCCTGCGAGTGGGTCAAGCGCAGGGTGCCCGTCACAATCGACACATTTCCCGTAAACGTGTTTGCACCCGCCAGCGTCACTGGGACAGCCGCTGCTCCTGAGCGAATGTTGAGTTCCGAAGGAACGCCTGCGGGCTCACTGATGACGCCGTTGATCGTCAACCCTGTGCCAGTTTCCGAAGTGCCGATGCGGGTACCAATGGGTGTGCCGATGACGACGTTGCCATTCCATTCAGCCGTTCCAGAGGTGGAAAGAGCTCCGAAAAATCCACCGATACCAGGGCCGGAGATCGTGATCGTATTGCCACTCGCTACCGCGACACCATTCAGCAATTGCACGCCTGTACCGGAAAGTCCAGGTGTCAATACGTGAGTCCCCCCCAGTGCTGTTGAGCTAGCAACCTGGAGAATGCCATTAGCGATCACCGTCGGACCTGTGTAGGTGTTATTGCCACTGAGGGACAGAGTGCCCGTTCCCATTTTCACCAGTGAAGTTACACCATTGTTGACGATCGAAGAGCCGATGCTAACCGCTCCCGCACCACGATGATGAAGCACCAGCTCGCCATTGGCAGGTCCGGTGATCGTGCCGCCATTGATGGTCGTAGCGTTGGTCCCTACGTTTGCACCAAACAAAATGCCACCTGTCGCAATAGTGTTCGTTCCTTGCAAGGTCAGCGTCTGTGCCGTTGCCGTGTTAAAAATCAAGCTCAAAGGATTGATTCCCGCGTCCGGTGTTTGGCTGCTGTCGACCAACACGTGTTGATTGTCGTATCCGCTCGCCGCATCCAGCAGAGCTGAAGACAAAAGAAAATCTTGTAGATCAGCCACATCGCCACCCACATCGTTGAGAGAATTGACTGCCCACATGTTCCCACCGAATGTCATCCATGGTCCAATGATCCCGTTGCTATTAGGCAAGTCGGTCGTTACCGTACCTAAGTTCTGCACATTCAGCGACGCACCTGCTTGGCGAGTCACATTGTTGAGGGCAAAAAATCCTGCTCGTGTCAAAAAATTGATGTTCGATGAGGTGTTCGCCTGCAAAACAACCGAGCCCACCTGCTCCGTGTGAGAGCCTCCCGCCAATGCCAGAGTTCC
This sequence comes from Verrucomicrobiota bacterium, assembly GCA_004293285.1. Classification (GTDB taxonomy): domain Bacteria; phylum Verrucomicrobiota; class Verrucomicrobiia; order Verrucomicrobiales; family Akkermansiaceae; genus UBA956. The sequence continues at coordinate 2,884 of RDYF01000083.1, forward strand.
TCCCGCCAAGGTAAGCGGCTGATCGTCGGGAAGCTTGCTACTGTCATCGGTTCCGTAACTCAAATTCAAAACACCAGCGTTGACCGTTGTCGATCCAACAAAAGAAGACACTCCTGAGATGGTCAGATTTCCCGCATTGACCACCACATTACCAGTGTGCCCGAGAGAACCGCCCAGTGTCGTGGAATTCGCGCCTGTTTTGATCACATTTCCGGTGCCGGTAAGAGATCCCCCCAGCGTCATGACGCCCTCTGCGAGAAGGGTCGCATCGCCCGAAATTTCCACCGGACCATTCCACTGATTTTGCCCTGCCGCGCTGCTCGACTGCGCTCTCAATGTGCCTCCCGAATTGAGATTCAGCTTCCACAAATGGGGCACGGACGACTGCCACATGCCCATGGTGCCGCCGTTGTTCACTGTCACGGTGTTGGTGGAATCTCCGCCAAGGGTCGTCGTCGTTTGGGCACTGATTTCGCCCTGATTGATCACGATGTTCCCCGCTCCAGGAGTCGTAACGACCCCAACAAGCCCAATGTAGTTCGTGCCGGTTTTGGTCAAAGTAAAACCCGCTAAATTCAGTGTCGGACTGGTATTGCGCAAGTCCATTCGCCCGGTGCCACCGATGCTCGCATTCGCTGACAACAACAATCGCCCCAGCGCATTGACTTGTTCGGCACCATTGTTGATCAAGGCTCCAAGATTGTTGACGCCAGCACCAGCGAGCGAAATTACCTCCGTGCTCGTACTCGAACCGTTGATGTCCAAGGTGGCGCCATCGGCCACCGAGGTGCCATTCGCCACACTCCCCAGCGCCGTCGCGTTGCCCAATCGCAAGGTCCCTTGCAAAACATTGGTATCACCTGCGAAATTGTTGGCACCACTCAGCACCAGAGTGCCAGCTCCCGATTTCGACAAGCCTGCTGATCCGGAGATGATGGAAGAAATCGACGCCGTTACTCCCGTGGATGTCGCAAGAGTTGGCGTGGTGCCATCGAGTGTCAAAACTCCGCCTGCGACCGTGTAGCCTGTGGTTCCAAAAGAAACATCATTGGCAGTCACACCGCCAGCGGCAATCGTTACCGTGCCCGCAACCCCAGCCAAAAGCGCATCATCATTGCTCGTCGACGATGCCGGCCAAATGGTTCCGTCTCCCGTCCAGTTGGCACTTGTCGTGTCCCAAGTATTGCTCGCGCCACTGGCACCGCCAGTCGTTGAACCGTTCCAATTGTACGTCGCGGCATGACAAAGTTGTGTGACAGAAATAGCGATAAGGGCACGGCACAGCCATGAATTCCGTAGTTTCATAATGGGTTTAGGGGATGTAAAGGTTTTTGAAAAGACGCATGCACTCCATAAAGAGTGCAATAGTTCATTAAACAATCATGCTGAGTCGCTTGATGGCAAGCAGAAAAGTGATCAAAATCGCAAAAATCTGCTAGCGATGAGACAACTCGTGAGCGCACGATCGCTTTCCTTGCGAAAAAAGCAGACGCGAAGAGCCATTTTTCGCTCAAAATGCTCTCCGACAAGAGTGAGCAGAGCTCTCACGAAAAGAGAAAAAACACTTGCTTGCTTGCCCGATTCCGACTACCTCGCTGCCGATGAACACACAGACTTCCCTCATTCTCTTCAAGCCCGATGCCATCGAAAAAAATCTCGCTGGCACCGTATTGGCTCGCTTCCAAGATGCAGGATTCCGCATTCGTGGCATTAAAATGATGCAACTGGATCACGCAATTCTCGCCGATCACTATTCGCACATCGCCGACAAGCCGTTTTTCCCCGAAATCGTTGAGTTCATGAGCAAAACTCCTGTCATTGCTCTGGCTCTCGAAGGAGAAAATGTGATTGCCGTAGTGCGCGACTTGCTCGGCCCCACCGACTCACAGGCAGCTCCAAAAGGCACCATCCGCGGCGACTTCGGTGTCGATAAGATGGTCAACGTCTGCCACGCGTCCGATTCCCCCGAAGCGGCTGAGGCGGAACTCAAGCGCTTTTTCCGCGAAGGAGAATTGTTCGCCTAATCGCATTTCCCCCACCCCGACTCGCCCGCTGGCTCTCCAGCGGGCTTTTTCTTGAGCTCTTATGTGGATCTTCACGCTTCTTTCGATCATCGCCGCCGCGCAATTTTACCGCACAACCCAACAGCGCGGCTATCACTCGCTGCGTTTTGCGCTGTATCCCATCATCGTCGGCAATGGCTTGCTCCTTTTTACCTACGCCGCAAAATGGATCTTTTCCACCGCTGTCGGCAATCAAGATTCTCCCTGGCAAAAAATCCACGGACCTGTCATTGACCTCCTCGCCTTGATCGCTTTGTTCACTCTGCTCGCCAAAGCATGGAAACAAATCCAGCAACTCCCACCGAGGTGAGATGTGACATTTTTCGTTAGAAATTCTTCCTTGTCATCTAAGATCGCCTTGTGCTTGCATGAGATTACATGAGCGCACAATGGTATTTGTCGAGCGAGGGTCAAACTCTCGGCCCCTACACGGGTGAACAGTTGCAACAGTTTGCCCAAGAGGGTCGGATCATCGATAGCACTCTGTTGTGGGCTGAAGGCATGACAGAATGGATGCCAGCTTCCCAAATCCCCGGCGTGTTGCCGCAACCTACAGCCGTCGCACCCGCTCCTGCTGCGGCCCCCGCATGGGCACCACCGGGTGCCCGCGCAGCGGGTTCTTCTGCTCTCGCGCCGAGCACTTCACTGCGACCCGGTCCGATGGCCGGCGCCGCCCCGACCGATGCACCCTACCCGCACATTCCCGTAAAATCAGTGAGCTTTGGCCTCTGGGCAGGATCTTTTGTCGGTAGTATTGTGCTATTTATCATCGCCCTCATCGCTACCGTGGCTCTGGCCCAGAACGACCCAGAAAATGCCGCAACGGCAGGAGGATTTGGGGGCATCCTCTTGCTACTCAGCGTCGTTGCTCACGTCGCCTCAGCGATCTTTTATTGCATCATCATTTATCGTGCTTGGCTCTGCCTGAAAGCTGGTGCCCCACGCACGACCCCCGGTTCCGCCGTTGGGCTGATGTTTGTTCCACTTTACAACATCTACTGGATGTTTGTCGCCATCAATGGTCTGCCCAAAGACTGGAACCGAGTCGTCAGCAGCTACGAAGATCTCCACAATGCACCCCGACTCAGCGAAACGACTTTTCTGCTGTTTTGCATCGGCAGCATTGTCTTCCCACCGCTGTCCATGATTGTCGTGTTCCCTATGCTCTCACAGCTCTGCCGTGGCATCAATTTCTTTGCCTATCGGAAAAACCTCACGACAAGCACAGGCTCTCCCAGCGGATTTGGCGGCATCAAATTCGGTTAATGGCGGATCTTTCTTCTCACTCGCTGCTCAGCTTTTCAACAGCCAACTGAGCTGCGGACTGTAGAGATGCGGCTCGAGCAAAAAGGAATCGTGCCCTTTGTCGGAATGCACGGTGATTTGCGTCGCACTGACTTCCGCTCGCTCTAAGTGCAAGGTCAAATCGGCCTGTTCTTCCGGGTAGAAACAGAAGTCGCTGTCGATCGAAAACACCAACCAACGCTGACCCGCTTGAGCCGCACGACCTAACAATTCGCATGGACTTTGTGCATCGCCTTCTGCCACGGCATCGAAGCGCGACCACATGTCGATGATGCGCAGGTAGGTATTGGCATCAAAACGTCGAACAAATTTTTTGCCCTGGTGGAGCATGTACGATTGGAACTGATCGCGCACCTGATACCACGATAGGGTATCTTTGTCCTGCACGATGTCCTGCCGCGCGCGACGTTCGATGGCATCGAGATGGACAAAGGTTTTGTGCGAAATCATCCGCGCCAAGGCCAAACCATAGAGGGGCGGCATGGCGTCGTAGTAATTTCCGCCATTGAAATTCGGATCGTTTTCAATCGCGAGAATTTGCTCAAACAAAATCAAACGATTGAGCACTGTGGTCTTAAAGCCGGCAGCGATCGAAACCACGCGTTCGACACGATCGGGATGTCGAGTTGCGAAGGTGAGAGCCAGCAATCCGCCCACCGAAGGACCGATGACGGCGTGCAGTTTGCCGATGCCGAGCCCATCGAGCAAAAGCACCGCTGCTTCCACTTGATCGGCTGCGGAAATATGAGGAAACGCCGAACCCCAGGGTCGACCAGTTTCAGGGTGGATCGACGAAGGTCCTGTGGTGCCGTAGCACCCCCCGAGGTAGTTGGCGCAAATGATAAAAAACTCATTGGTGTCGAGCGCCTTGCCAGGGCCAATCATCTCCTCCCACCAGCCATCGTGCATTTCCGGTTGCCAGAGGGAATCGACACCGGGAATGTGCGGATTTTTCCCCGCGGCATGATGAGAGCCAGAAAGCGCGTGAAACAACAAAATGGCATTCGAGCCATCGGCCTTCAATTGCCCCCATGTTTCGTAAGCGATTTGACATTCCGGCAGGACCGAACCATCGCGCAGCACAAATGGCGCGGAGGAAGTGAAAAATTTGGTTTCGACGAGTTCAGACATGCGGGCGTGAAGCGGGGTTCTACGGGCAAATGAGCTGGGAATCAAATGTAAAACATCGCATCGCCCTGACTGAGGGAGATCTCCTCCAAAGTGATGTGCTGGAGTTTTTGCTGAAATTCCTTCGCCAGACCTTGCCAACACTGCGCTACACTGCTGCCTGATTCGCCTTCCGCACTGACACTACTGGTCAACAAAGCTGGATCGATGGCCTCCACAATCTCCGCCAACCGAATCTGTTTCGGCGATTTCGCCAAAAGATAGCCTCCCTCCTTACCACGTTTGCTTTCCACGAGGCCGGCTCGACGCAGATCATTGAGGATTTGCACCAAAAAATTCGCGGAAATCGCTTCTCGCTGGGCAAGCTCGTCCAAACGTGTTACGTTCTTGGCGTCATGACGTTTGGCCAACTGAGCGAGGGCGCGACACGCGTATTCGAGCTTTTGGGAAATCCGCATAAGCAAAATGAAACAGAACAACGAGGAAAATGCGAGCGATAAGGTGAAGCGATTTTGTGGATCCATCCCAGCCGATGTCAATCAAGTGTGGAAGCAACTCTTCGCCGAGGCTGAAGCCATGAGCCAACGAGAGATGCAACTGAGCAGCTTGCTCAAAGATGTGGTCTTGCACCGTTCCTCCCTTGGTGAGGCGCTGGGCACACGACTGGCCCGCAAACTCGCGCGCGAGGACATGTCGCGCGAAGAGCTGGCACCATTGCTCAGTGGACTCTTCCGCGATCACCCCGAACTCGTCGAAAGCGCCGCGAAGGATCTCGTGGCCATCCACGAACGCGATCCAGCCTGCGATTCCCCACTCCAGCCGCTGCTTTTTTTCAAAGGCTTCCTCGCTATCTGCACCTATCGATTGTCGCACGTTCTCTGGCAACAAGGACGTCGCGATCTCGCCCTGTATTTTCAAAGTCTCGCCAGCGAAGTTTTTGCTGTCGACATCCATCCCGCCGCCCGCATCGGCTGTGGCATTTTGCTCGACCATGCCACCAGTTTTGTCGTCGGCGAGACGGCCATCATCGAAAATGATGTGTCCATCCTTCACGAAGTCACTCTCGGCGGCACGGGCAAGGAAAGCGGCGACCGACACCCCATTGTGCGCTCGGGCGTGCTCATTGGCGCGGGAGCGAAAATCCTCGGCCGCGTCACGATTGGTGAATGCGCGAAAATCGGCGCGGGTAGCGTCGTCCTTGCCGATGTCCCCGCCCACACCACGGTCGCCGGCGTGCCTGCTGTCGTTGTTGGCGAAGCCAAGGAAAACGCACCAGCGCTCGATATGGATCAACGGCTGTGA
>RDYF01000218.1 GCA_004293285.1 Verrucomicrobiota bacterium
GGTCGAAGGTCGAAAGATATAGAAGACATAAGGATATTGGAAAGGCAAATGGGAACGTCCAACGTCGAACTTTGAACGTCCAACTAAGAACTAAGAACTTTCGATTTCGATTTCGATTTCGATTTCGATTTCGATTTCGATTTCGATTTCGATTTCGATTCTTAACCCGCAACCTGCAACCTGCAACCCAGAACTATGAAAGGCAAATGGGAACGTCCAACGTCGAACTATTAACTCTTTTTCTTCGTCTTGTCCTTCATAGCTTAAGCGAAGAAGGAAGCTCAACGAGCGAAGTAGGATTCAACTTTCAAGTTCACGAAGATAGACATCGAAGTCGCTGAGATGTTGGGTCAAGATGGCTTCGAGAATCTCGATCTGCATTCTTTGGTAGTCGTGAACGGCAATATTCCGGAATCCAACCATGCGTTTCATCGATGCGGCACTTGCCTCTGAGATGATATGGCGAGCTGAGAGAAGATCAAAAGCATCGCGACTGTTTTGGGGTATGCCCAAATGCTGGACAGCCACTTGATGCATCGCCAGATCAATGGCAGCCTCACAAGCGCGAAGCAGGTTTAACACCACTGAGTCCTGAACGGTAGCAATGCTCAGACGATCCGCATCACCTTGAAACTCTTCTGCAATTCTCACAAGGCAGCGCCGAATGATCGATGATTTGTTGATCGTGATGTCGTCCATGATCAGAGAGTTGCAAGAACTTCATGGCGCTCTTCGTTGAGCCGCGCATAGTCGGACAAAGTCCGCATTTCAAATTCGCGCATGGCGCTTTGATCTCTCACTTCGATCGTCTGCCCCGTGCGCAGTACCTCCTTACGCATCACGGTGGATGCTTTTGAGAGATCAACCAGATCCACCTCGATGCCTAATGCATTCACGAGTTCATTGGCCATTTCGAAGACACGATAGGCGTCGACCGATGACATAGGGAGAAAGGCAAGATCGAGATCGCTTTGAGGGTGCTGTGCCGCTGTGCCATGCGAGCCAAAAACATAGATCACCGCCGGTTGGAACGGGTCCAACGATCGCGCGATGATATGAGCTTGCTGTGGGGTAAGTCGCATGAGCGGAAGATGGGGAGGGAATTTTGAATGTTGAAAAATGGCGAAGGCTTGTAGCCGTTTTGGACACGAGCAAAGCGAGGTGGACCGAAGGGCCGAAGGCGCGGGCGGCGCGCCTGAGTCAACGCAGTAGGCAGTAGGCAATTAGGGTGGGAAAGTCTTAAGGTCGAAGGTCGAAAGATATAG
>RDYF01000031.1 GCA_004293285.1 Verrucomicrobiota bacterium
GTGCCGCAGGCACCCTGGAAAACGTTCCCCCCACAAAAACATCCAGCGCCCTGCATGGGCGCACGGAATATTGCTTGTCCCCGCCATTTTTGAAAAACGTCGAAGTCCTCTCACACCTGCCCGGGGGCGAGGCTTCGACTTTGGGTTGAGGTTTGTATGGTCATGACGATTTGAACTCGCGGCGGGGCAGGTGTTGAGAGCGACGCATTGTTGGGCTTCTTGATTAAATTTTATAGTTTCGGAAGTCGTCCATGATCGAAAGCTTCAACTGAGAGGTGACTTCGACGGGATCAAGAAATCGCTTAATCTCGTCAAAGACTTTTGCTGGATGTGTCAAATCTTGGTCAGTGAACAGCAACACAAATATTCCATGCTTGCTAAAGTAGGTTTTCACCTTTCGCATCTCCTTCTCGAAGTTCTCTTTCGCCAATTCGTTGATCTGCGTCTGATTGAGCCCCTTCAGTCCTTTGAGGTAACCATGGGTGGACCATGGAGACAACTCGAAGCCGATACGCTGTTGGGTATCTTCTCTCACAACGCAAAAATCTAGGCGGTATTGATGTTCTCGATCGATTCCTCCATATCGAAGTTCCGGAATAAGCAATGGAATGTCCTCCGGTTTTTCGGCTGCACGCACGAACTCGCAATAAAAGTCGGCTACATTCAATTCATGCGGTGAGCCTGAAAGCCTCACAATCGCGTTGCGGAAGAAGCTTAGATACTGATCAATATCGTTAAACTGAATCTTCTCTTCCTTAAAGGGTATTACCAATCCGGTCTGTAGAACGTGACCAACTGTCCAATAATTTGGGCGGAAATGTCGGATCTCACTCTTGTCATTCTCCCACTGACAATTCCGAAACCTCGGTGTGACGAATATCCCATAGTTCGCCCGCTCTTGACCGATCCAATAGAAGGCATTCTCTGCAGCTGGTCTTACCTTGTTGAGAGAACGGTAGTTCCGGTGGTAAGTCCTCTTGAGAAACTTGAAAACATAGTCCTGCAAAACCTCACTCTTTTGGAGATTGCGGAAGCTGACCGCGAGTGCTCCGGTAGGAGATAACCCGCTTTCGATCTCCCCGTCGAGAAACCTCATGTAGCCTTCCAACCACATTGAAACAAACTGATCTGCGCTATGAATAACGGCATTCTTGATGTCAATGAATACGTCATTCTTGCCACCATACGCTGCATGCAAGGATAGAAGGTTTGGGCGACCGCTCGCCGCAATCGCCTCCTCTTCAATATCCTTCAATTGTGCCGTCAATTCAGCGGCAGCCTTATTGTGCTGGGTAAGTTCTGGATCACGCTGCGCCATGTATTTAGGATATTAATTTTTCGCCCATCGTTTAGCTCATCCACGGCGGGGATGGAAGCCCGAATTCAAACAGGAGCGTTACCAGCCGTTGGATGGAGCAGCTTGTTCGCTTTGGCTTGCATACTGGCGCTTCTTATCCAAAGCCAGAACCCAAAATGACGTCTGAACTGGGGATCCGGCATCGCGGAAGACTGGCTGAAGACCTTCGAGCTTTTGAATGTCCTGCTCGATATCAGAAATCCACATTCTGTCGGACTTCCCATTGGGCCGGCGGAACTTGATCTCGATGATCCCCTTCGGGAAATTGAATCCGTAGCCCTTGCTTGGCATCTGCGAGTGGCGAAGAACATCCAGGGTTCCGACGTCGATAAGGACTATGTCGGAACGCAACTTGAGCGTCCCATCTCCATACCATCGCGTCTCGGTGTGCAGCGATATAGAACGATCTCCATCGCGGGTGCGCTCTTCAGTGTCGAAGTGTGAAAGCAGCTTCCCGCATAGATGCACGCGAACATCGTCTTCAGTGAGAAAGACATTGGGTGAACTCCGAAAGCGCTTCACGACTTCGGCAATACAGCGATCAACAACGGCATGGTCTTCCTCTGTCATTATCTGAGCGAACAGAATTTATTCGTAGCCCATCTGACCGTTATATCAGATAGGTATTTCGCTGACCATTCAATCAAATATTGCTTTCTACTGCAAGGAAAATCTCAGAAAACCGTTAGCATTTCAGACTAACGTCTCAGGCATTGGATGAACACGGATTCCTTTGCTGATATGCGAACGCCGCCACGATCATTTTGGGTCTTAGGTCGCTTAAAACATGCGATTAAACAAAATTGCATGGTTTTTTTTCGCGTGACCGCTCGCGGGTGAGGTGATCACGCGCACGACATCCGTGATCAAAGCGGAACAATCTTCTTCTTCCGCTGTTCGATCACAAATCCAAAGGGTCGCTTCTGTTTCGCTAGTAGCTTGATTTCCTCCCAGCGATTCACCACTTCCCGCACGATCACCCAGTGACTCCATCCCGCCCTGGGAGGTTTGAAAAAGAAAATACCGATTTTGTTTTGTTGGCACATTTCCCACTGCGCACGAGTGCGGTGAATGTTGATGTCTTGCGTTAGCACGATGCTCCATTCCTCATCTTTGGCTCCTTTGCCAAATTCATCGGGAGTCCAAATGACGGAGATTCCTTCAGAGGGTTTCGCCTTCTGAAATTCGCTCATTCCAGAAACGATTCGATGGGAAAAATTCTCGTCGAAGTAGATCCTCATGCAGCCTTGATCTGTTCGAAGGTCCGCGCTGCTATGATTGCTCGCGGATCGATCTGAAAGGATTCCGCAATGTCTTCCACCGCATCCCCACCGCGCAGCAAGGAAATGACCGCCTCGGTGGTAATGTTCGTGCCCTCAATGACAGGGCGGCCAAAGGCATGGTGGGGGTCAACGACGATCGGTTGATTGCGCCCAAGCGGATAATACCGACTTGCCAGTGAACTGGTCTGATCAAAATCAAGGCTTTCGCAGAACGGCTGAATGACTTTTCGGAACGCAGTTTGTCCATTGGTTCCTAATTCCAGCAAAACATCTTCATTCAGCGATTTGATCAGCGTGCGATCAGAGGTCATCAAACCCTCCATAGCAAACGGATGGGGTGTCTTGAATCGCTCACTCAGTTCCAGACGAGCATCGCGAATGACTGTCATCGAGACGCCGCGCGCTCTCAATTGCGCGATGGTGAAAAGCTCGATGAGCGTATGAAAATCGAGATATTTGTCCGCCTTGGCCCCATTGAAGACAAGTGGCCCAGCAGGATAGTGCCGCTCGCTGGATTCCTTGGTGCGACCTGATACCCACGTGCGCAGTGACGCCATCGGCACCCGCAAAATACGGGCCGCATCAGGAATCAGGTAGATTCCCAGATTCGATGGTTTATGAGCAATAAGGTTCACGGGTAGAATTTATCCCATCCCGGAGGTGACTGCAACTCTCGATTTTAAGTTCGCTTCGAATCATAAGAAAAAATCGAGTCACGCCACGAACCGCTTTTCGAGATCGATGCGTGTATTTTCCCGCATTCATACACCACAAATACAGCGATTCTCATCAAGGAGGAGCGCCCCCTGAAAAAAACATCCCGACCCCAACGGGGCCAACGGTGATGGCGTAGGGTGCGCGCCTCCTAGAATACATCCTCCCACAAAACATCCACCGCTCTGGTCGACATGCGGTCGCTTTGTTTGCCAAATCAGAAAAAATGCCCCGCTTTACACAATCAAGTTGCGCAACGTCGCTATCAGCGAGTAGATTGCCCTTATGATTCCACCGACAATGACGATTGAAGAGATACAAGCGCGAATTGCCGCGTCGAGCCAATGGATTCAGGCTGTGAAAACGGAAATGGCGCAGGTGCTGGTCGGTCAGGACGCATTGGTTGACCGCTTGCTGATTGGCCTTCTTTGCAATGGTCACATTTTGCTCGAAGGGGTGCCTGGACTTGCCAAAACTCTTGCCGTCAAAGCGCTCTCGGGCTGCTTGCACACGACCTTTGCGCGGTTCCAGTTTACGCCGGATTTGCTACCTGCCGACTTGCTGGGCACGATGGTCTATCATCCGCAAACCACATCATTTCAGCCGAAGTTGGGTCCGATTTTCAACAACCTGATTCTCGCCGATGAAATCAACCGCGCTCCAGCGAAAGTGCAGTCGGCCCTGTTGGAGGCGATGCAGGAACGTCAGGTGACGCTTGGCGATAAGACCTATCAACTCCCGCAGCCGTTCTTGGTGCTGGCGACGCAAAACCCGATTGACCAGGAAGGAACTTACACCCTGCCCGAGGCCCAGCTCGACCGCTTTTTGTTGAAAGTTACGGTCGACTACCCCACTCCCGAGGAAGAGCTGATCATCCTCGATCGCATGGCGACATCGCAGCCACAATATCAGACCAAAACATCGGCATCGCCCGAACAAATTGCTCATTCACGCGAGCTGGTCAATGCCGTCTACATCGATCCAGCGATCCGTCAATACATCGTGCAAATCATCAATGCCACACGTGAACCAGCGAAATACGATGCGCCGCTGAAAAATCTCATTCGCTCCGGCGCGTCGCCCCGTGGCACAATCAATCTCGCCCTCAGTGCCCGTGCGCGTGCCTTCATGGCGGGTCGAGCCTTTGTCATCCCGCAAGACGTCAAGGACATGGCGCGCGATGTCCTCCGCCACCGCATTCTCGTGACCTACGAAGCAGAGGCGGAAAATGTCACTACCGATACGATCATCGATCGCCTGATGGCCAAAATCCCCGTTCCCTAAAACGCCCCATCCATGACGCCCGATCATCAAGTGGAGGAAATCATGGCTCGCGTGCGCAAGCTCGAGCTCAAGGCGCGAAGGCTCGTGCGCGATTCATTCTCCGGCGAATACCAGTCGTCTTTCAAAGGACAAGGCCTGGATTTCGATGATTTCCGGGAATACCAGCACGGCGATGAGATTCGATTCATCGATTGGAACGTCACGGCGCGGATGGACCAGCCCTACATCCGCAAATTCCGGGAAGAGCGCGAAATGAACGTGGTGCTCGCCGTCGATGTGAGTGGTTCGTCCAACTACGGCTCGGTGCATTTTTCCAAGCGCGAAGTCGCCGCCGAGACCGCAGCCATTTTGGGGTTTTCGGCTCTGCAAAACGGCGATAAGTGCGGGCTGCTGCTCTTTGCTCAGGAAGCCCAGCTTTTCATCCCGCCTGCCAAAGGTTCCCGACACCTGCTGCGCTTGATTCGCGAAATCCTCATCGCTCAGCCCACCGTTCCTGGCTCGTCGTTGGAGCATGCATCCCAAACCCTGCTGCAAGCAGTGCCACAAAAATCGTTAGTGTTGCTGATTTCCGATTTCTTCATCGATTCCATCGATCGACCGCTGGGGAAGATCGCCGCCAAGCACGACACCATCGCCATCCGCATCACCGATCCACTGGAGCAAAAACTGCCGCAAGCGGGTCGGGTCACTTTAGAAGATCCGGAAACGGGTTGGCAAACGAATGTCAATACCTCCAATGCCAGTCTGCGCATGGCTTACGAAAAACTCATGCAACGTGCCCAAGAAGGCGTGATGATGGCCTTTCGCAAGCATGGGATCGATTGCGCGGAGCTCTCGACACAAGATGATCCCATCCCCGCCTTGCATGCCTTATTGAAACGACGCACCCGCCAACGTGCCCGCTAATGGAAGAAAACGCACCATCTCTCGAACTCTACGACATCCCGTCCGTCCAGGATTTGATCCCACGATTCTGGATTCCTTGGTGGGCGTGGATCGCTGCGCCGCTGGCACTCATCGCCTTGTTGCTGCTGATCCGTGCTCTGCGCGGTCGGACAAGGAAAGTGATCCCTAGCGAAGAAGCCTATCAGCGGGCGATGGACAGTCTGGAACAAGCCAAAGACATCAAACACATCGTCGCACTGGCCACTGCGATCTCGCTGATTCTTCGACGCTACCTTGCCATTGCTCTCGCCGACTCTTCGCTGTTTGAGACTCACGAAGAATTTCTCGCACGCCATCAGGCGCTCGAAGTCGTGCCCGATGAGCTGCGTCGTTCGCTGACCGACTACTTTACTACGCTCTGTCGATACAAATACGCGCCCACCTCCACATCGGTAGATGGATCGCTGTTAGTGCCTCAGGCCATCTCACTGCTGCAACAGCTCCGCGCGCTGCCAAGGCCCGCTCTTTCTTCTGCTTCATGAGCCATTTTCTCCAACATTTTCATTTTGCCTCGCCGCTGTGGTTGCTGCTGCTAGCCCCCTTGTTCGGCTTGCTGTTTCTTCGTCGCGGTCGCGGTGCCGAGGCGACGCTGACTTTTTCTACTCTGAACGTGCTCGTCGCCCTCGGCAGCAAGCTCCGCAAAGGCCCCGGTGCAGCTTCCCTGCCCCTGCTTTTCCTCGCCCTCGTGCTCGCGGTTGTCGCGCTGGCTCGACCTGTCTGGCGCGAGCAATTTCAGCGACGCTCAGCATCGGGCATCGATATCATGATCGCGTTCGATGTCTCGCTTTCGATGGAAATCGACGATTTCACGACCAACGATGGACGTCCCATGCAACGACTTCGTGCGGCGAAAGATGTGGTGCATCGTTTCGTGCAAGACCGACCCGACGACCGCATCGGCCTGGTGGTCTTTTCCGGACAACCCTATCACATCAGCCCCATCACGCTCGATCACGACTGGTTGCTGGATGGACTCGCTCGGGTGAAACTGAACTACCGCAGTGGTGGCGGCACCGTGAGAGAGCAAGGCACCGCCATTGGTTCGGCCATTTCCGCCGCCGCATCCCGACTCCATGCGCGCGATGCCAAATCCAAAGTCATCGTGCTCATCACCGATGGAGCGAATAATTCCGGAAAAATTGCTCCGATCGATGCCGCGAAGTATGCCGCGGATTTGAACATCAAAATTTACACCATCGCTCTCGGCACCAAAGAAGGGCGTGTCAGCAGCAACATCCAGCGCTTCCCACGTCAGGAGTTCGACCTACCCACCCTGCAAGAAGTCGCACGACTCACCGGAGGAGAGCATTACTGGGCACAGACCAATGCCGAGTTGAAAGATACCTTTCGCACCATCGATGCCCTCGAAAAAACCGAGCGCAAAATATACAACGTCAGCGAGGACACTGAATGGTTTCCTTGGTTTCTCCTTCCCAGTGGTCTGCTGGCTGCCATTGCCGCTTGGCTGACCATTCTTTATCCGCCACCACGAGCTTCGTGATCATGATGACTTTTGCCTATCCCACCGTTTTGCTGCTGTTGATCATCGTGCCGATCTTCAGCGTGCTGGCTGTGTTCATTGCCCGACGCAAGCGCAAGCAATGGCAGGAATTTGTGGCCGATCGACTCCGCCCACGGTTGTTGCGCAGCGCACCACCGTGGCCGCGTCGACTTTCCCTCATCAGCTTACTACTCGGCCTCGCATTCCTCATCATCGCCCTCGCCCGACCGCAGCTCGAAGAATCCACCCAGACCGAAACGACCCGCGGTAGGAACTTGATCATCGTGCTCGATCTCTCGCGTTCGATGCTCGCCAACGATCTCAAGCCCTCGCGTCTGGATCAAGCGAAAGCTCTCATCTACGAGCTCTTGGAAACGCTGCCTAACGACCGCATTGGCGTGATTGGTTTTGCCAGCATGCCCTACCTCTTCGCGCCTCTCACCAGCGACCACATCGCAGTGCGCGAAACCGTGGAGCAGCTCGATTGCGACTCCATCCCCACGGGCGGATCTGACGTCGCCGAAGCGGTCAAGCTCGCCGTGCAGACGCTCAAAGAGACCGCTCAGCAGAACAACGGCTTGTTGATTTTATCCGATGGCGAAGAGCACGCGCCAGAACTGCTCAAGACTCTCGATGAAATCCAGCAATCCGGTACCTACGTTTTCGCGGTCGGCATCGGCACGGAAGACGGCTCGTTCATTCCCGATCGCAATTTTCCCGATGGTCGATTCCGCGACGTCAATGACGAGGTCGTGCTCACACGCTTGCAGTCGGACGTCCTCCGCAGCTTTGCCGAAAAAGCCGGCGGACGCTTTGCGCTCGCACAATCGGCCAGCGATATCCCGCAGATGGTTGGTGGCATCGGCCGTGGCTGACTTGGAGTCCTTTGAATTGAAAGGACGTGAAAAAGTCGTGGCCACTGAGCTGTTTCAATGGTTTCTTGCACCTGCCGTGATTTTGTTGATCGCTTCCCATCTTTTAGGCACCCAGTGGCGTCCCCGTCGGACCGCCCTCGCGGCGCTGATGATGTTGTCGGGATTAGTCCTATCTTCGCCCGAAGTCCAAGCCGCCGCGCTACCAACACTGCCCGAGGCCCGAGCCGCGCTGGAATCCGAGAATTTTTCCGCTGCGCAGCAGATGTTCGAACAACTCGCCAACGAAGAAAAGCCGCTGAGCGAGAAGCGCGCGAGCCTGATGCTCGGCAAAGCTACGGCCGATTATCGGCTCAAGGACTACGCCGCCGCGCGCAAATCCTACTCCGAGGCCCTGACGGCGGAAGACTCGGCGGTGCGCAGTGCCGCCCACCACGGCATGAGCAACACGCTTTTCCAGCTTGGCTGGGCGGAGCTCGCGGAGGGCGAGTCCTATCCCGATGCCCAAGTCGCGGCGGAAAAATTCGACGAACTGCTGCAAAAGCGCATGGAAGAGTGGATGACCGAAGACCAAGGAAGCGCCGATCAGCCGTCGAATGGCCTGCGTCGAATGCAGAACATCATGCTCAATTGGTCCGACGCCGTGCGGCATTCGCAATCTGCTCTGGAGCTTCGACCTGACCAAAACGCGGCCCAGCAGAACGGGGCCTTAGCGCGCCATTACCTCGAAAAACTGCGCCAGAAAATGGAAAAACAGCAGCAAGAAATGCAGGCGCAGATGCAAGGACAAGGCGAAGAACCGGGACAAGAACCCGGCGAGGGTGAGGGCGAAGGCGAAGAAGAGGGCGACGGCGAGGGCCAGCCCAAAGACCCCAAAGACGGCAAAGGCAAACAAGATGGTGACGACCCAAAAAACCCCAACGGCAAAACCCCTGAGCCAGAAAAGGCCGACCCGAACAACACACACGGCAAGGACCAACGTCCGGGCGAAAGCAAAGAAGATCGCGCGCTCCGCAAGCTGAAAGAAAATGCCACATGAATACCGTCGACCCGCCAAGGATTGGTAACTTTTTCCACACCCATTTTATGAATTCATTGTTTCGATTGATGCTCCTCGTTCTCAGCTGTGCCAGCGCTCACGCCGCGTCTCTGCAGATGAACATGTCCAGTCAATTTCTCGCGCGCGGCGAGCAAGCGGTGCTGGAAGTCTTGCTGTCGGAAATCGAACCTCCCGATACCCTGATCCTCCCGAAAGTCGAAGGCGTAAGCATTCAATCGCGCGGCTTCGGCGGACCGAATGCGACCATCCTACCCGGTCGCAAGCTCGGCTACATTTATCAGTTCCAGGTCTCGTCCTTCGAAGTCGGAAAACACCAAATCCCCCCCGTTTCGCTGAGCATTGGATCGAAAACCTACACCAGCAATGCGCTCGAATTCGAGATTTTCGAAGCCTCGGCCATCCGATTTTCGGAATTGCGCATTGGCTCGGAAGTCATCCCCTACGCCGCGTTTTTCCGCACCACCAAGGACAACCCTTATGTTGGCGAAATTTTGCCCATCGAGCTGAAAATTTACTTTCCCAGCAACATCCGCGTCGATGAATGGGGCATTCCGGATTTCGACCGCAGCGGCATCACTGCTTGGCGCTTTGAACCACGTCCGCAGCTCGGCAATGCCATTTTGCTCGGAGCCAATTACCAATGCGCTTCCTACCCCAGCACCATGTCGGCCAGCAGTGCCGGCAAGGTCACGATGGGACCGGCGAAAATCCGTCTCATTTCGGTGCAAAATGTCATGGGACAGTTCGGCTTCGAACAAAATGCCATTCCGCTCAACCTCCAAGCGGAAGCTCTCGAACTCACGGCACAGCCGCTGCCCGACAATGCCCCGGCGGATTTCCGCAATGCCGTCGGTTCCTTTACGTTGGATGCCCGACTCCCCGAAACGGAGGTCCGCGAGGGTGATCCCATCCACGTCGAGCTGGTGGTGAGTGGTCGCGGCAATCTCGATTCCATGGAAGCCCCCGTGCTGACCGACCCCGAGGGCTGGAAACTCTACGAAGCCAATCGCAGTGAACTGGGTGAGGAGCGTCGACTCCAGCAAGGCACGGTGCAGTTCAAGCAGTTCATGCGTCCGACAGCTCGCCAAACCTTGGTTCCACCCTTCCGCTTGGTGTATTTCGATCCGTCCGATGCCTCTTACAAAACGCTCACGACCTCCCCCATTCCTCTGAAAGTTCTTCCCTCCACCGCACCCGCAGCAGCGATGGGTGCCGCTGTGGCTGCTCCTCCTGCGGCTAATGTTCCTGTCGAAGCCATGACCGACATCCTTGGGTTGATCCACGATTCGGCCTTGCTCAAAGGCCCCCAAAAGTCCGACATCACTCGTTTTTGGCATCTGCTCCCTCTGCTCGTGTTGGTCATACTACTCGCTGCCATTTTCCGTCGACACTACTGGCCGCGCTGGCAGCTGACCGACGAACAGAAACGTCGTCGTGAAGCCTGGAAAGCTCTGCAATCGGCACCAGATCATCGCACCGAGTTCCTGCGCCAAGCGGGTCGATTCATCGAAGTCTGGCTGCCGCAGCTCACACACAAGGAAGAGATTCAGCAAATCCTGCAAGAGCGCGACGAAAGCTGCTTCCGTCCGACCGCGGGCGACGCCCCCATTCTCCCTTCCCGACGCCAAGAAATTCTCAGCACTTTGAAAAAAATCGCATTCACTCTCCTGATTTTCGCCATCGCCCTCGCGCCCAACGCGCAAGGTGCTGAACCCACTTCACCCGCTCTGCCGCCCGCGACTGCCTATGAGCAGGGCAAGTATCGAGAAGCCATCGCTGCATGGCTCGCCGCAGGTCCCTACGAGTCTCTCTCTGCAGACACTCTCTACCACATCGGCAATGCCTGCTACCGCGCTGGTTCGCAAGGCCATGCCGCCCTTTACTATCGTCGCGCCCTCGCGGTCGAACCAGGCCACGCGGAAGCACAACAAAACCTGCGCTTTCTCGAACGCAAATTCGGAGCGCTCACCATCAAACGACCGAATTACCAGCATACTTTGACCAAAGTGCCGAAATCCTATTTCGAGCAACTGCTCTATGCTTCGCTCTGGCTGGCGGCGCTTTCCTTATTGACCATTCCCGCCACATCGGCAGGAAGCCGTTGGCGGATTGCGGCCATCCTTTCGCTCTTGGTCTGTCCCATACTGACCTTTGCCAGCCTCTTTGCACAGAAAATCTATCCCGACGATTCCATTTTCGCACCACTCGAAGAACAGGCCGTGGTGGTGATGGATCAGAGCACGGTCTACGCCGAAGCCTCACGCACATCCGGAAAAGTCATCGAAGTCCCCGCCGGTTCGCTGTGCCGCATCATCCGCCGCAGCGACCGCTGGGTCTACATTGCCTTTGCCACACAAACAAGGGGCTGGGTTCCTGCAGATCAAATTGAACAACTCATCCCCACGTCGCCGCCCACGGTTCCAGACTTTTCCAAAGTCTCTCAACCGAAGGGGCCATCGGCTTGAACTTCTTCTGTCGACAGCTCAACGTCGCCGCCGGTTTCGGCCTCGGTTTCGGCTGGCATCTCGGCATCGATCCCTTCCTCAGTGGCCGCACGCGATTGATTTTCCAGTAGGGCAATGACTTCTTGCTGCACTTCCTCGACTTGATCGAGGGCTACGTTCGGATCGCGGATCAAAAACACATCGCCCTCTTTGCGATGTTCGTAAACTCGTAGAATGCCCGAGGGCACAGCTTGCGCGTCTTTTTCTACCAAGATTTTTTGACGTTCCAGCATGACTGCGAGAATGAAACGAACTTTGTCCGTATGCTCTTCATCTTCATCGACCAAACGACGCAACAGATCCAACGGGCTTTCTTTGGAAACCTCAACCTTTTCCTGCGATACAGGCGCGTGATAAACGGTCTTCCAGTGAGAAAACTTTTCCTCTGCTTCCAGCTCGCGATTTTTCCAGCCTTCCAGCGAGTAATCCCGACGCAGCCAGCCCGAGGAATCGGGATCAGGAAAAATGGCTGCGACGATCACCTCGCCATCGGCGAATGATTTTCCCGTCACCGCACACTGATGCGCGCGCGATTTGATATGCCAAGATTCTCCGAATGCCATGCCCCCTTCTGCCCTCTCACGACCTCACAATCAAGCCGATTTTGCGCATCGACCGACCACGGCGATCAAGCGAGGGAAAGCCCTGCTCTGTCTGGCAGACAAAGGGGAACCGATTTTCTCGAGCTAGGGCAGCCGAGTGAACAGAATTTCCGAATTTTCCGAATTTTCCGAATGATCCGAGAAGGAGATAAACCCACGATTCAGGCATTGTCTCCCTGAAAAAACGCCGTCAGCGGACTGGTCGGCTCGGCCGTGAAGCGCATTTCTGGTACTCCAATCAAAAACGCCTCTCGTCCTGCATGCACTGCCTGCGCAAAAGCCCGTGCCATGCGCAAGGGATCGGAAGCGACCGCCATCGCTGTGTTGACCAATACCGCATCGGCTCCCATCTCCATGGCTTCGGCCGCATGACTCGGCGCACCAATGCCGGCATCGACCACCACGGGAACGGTCGCTTGCTCGATGATGATGCGGATTTGGTCTCGCGTCGTCAGCCCCCGATTGGTGCCAATCGGCGCGCCCAAGGGCATCACCGTCGCCGTGCCGACTTCCTGCAAGCGCTTCGCCAAAACAGGGTCGGCATTGATGTAGGGCAATACCACAAACCCTTCGTTGACCAAAATTTCCGCCGCCTTGAGAGTCTCGATCGGATCCGGCAAAAGATAAGTGGGATCGGGATGAATCTCCAACTTCACCCACTTCGGCAAGCCCGCCGCAGCGGCCAAACGTGCCAAACGCACGGCTTCCTCGGCATTCATCGCGCCACTCGTATTGGGCAGAAGAAGATAGCGCTCGGGGTCGATGAATTCCAAGATGTTGGCATAGGGGTCGTTTTTCCCCGTCAAATCCGCGCGACGCAGCGCCACGGTGACAATCTCGGCGCCACTGGCCTCCAGTGCTTGCCGCATGGTCTCATGCGAGGAAAATTTTCCTGTTCCCACCATCAAGCGCGAGCGAAATGTGCGACCTGCAATTACCAATTCATCAGCCATGCGCGCGCAATCTAGGCTGCTCAGCGCGGAGTGACAAGCTTGTTTCACCGTCAGCATTTCAGCGCGCGGCATGACGCTTCAGTAAGTCGAGAATCGCCCGACCATACTTCTGTGCTTTCACCGGACCGATCCCCGGCACGGCCAGTAAGGCATCGTAGTCCATCGGACGATAGCGCACCAAACCTTCCAGCGCCTTGTTGCTGGCAATCACATAGCTCGGAACATTTTCCGCCTTGGCGAATTTTTCCCGCAAATCGCGAAGCAAGGTGTAGAGTTCGGAATCGAAACCTTGGTCTTTCATGTCGACCACTTTGCCCGTTTCCAGCTTCGGCCAGAGCAGTCGATAACTGCTTTGACCAAGCATCACGCGCTCCCCCATGGGGCTCAGAGTAATGACCGGATACTCCCCCGTTTCCGTGCGCAGCAATCCGGCATCGAGCATCGAACGCAGCATGGCATTGACGTAACCCGTACCTTTTTCCTTCAGGAGCCCATAGGTTTTCAGTTGATCGAGCCCGCTGTTGAGAATGTCTTGCGACTTGCTCCCCACCAGCATTTGCGCGATTTTCCCACGCCCAAACCGCGCTTCCCAGCCCTGCGGCGTCTTGCGCGACATCCGCGCCACACCGCTGAGGATTTTCTTCACCACAACATCTTCCTCCGCCGTCGCAACGCGGACTTCTCCCGATTCCACGGCCCGACACGCATCGCAATTGCCGCAGAGTTCGGCATGTTCTTCACCAAAATACTGCAAAATCCATTGCTGTCGACATACTCGTGCTTGACACAGATCGATCATCGACTTCAGCTTCTCGCGGTCGCGTCGGTCTTTTTCTTCGATCGCTTCTTCATCCAAAGGCAAGTCCCTTGCCAAGATCTGCGGCTTGATCATCCGCGTGCCACGCATTCTTTTTCCCGGAATGTCAAAGCGCTCGATGTAGCCGCCGCGCACTAAGGTCGCCAGCGCACTGCCCACCGCCATGGAGTTTTTCAATCCACAACCTTCCGCAATTTCTTCCAAAGTCTGCCGCACTTCATACTCGCCGTCAGCAGAACTCAGCAAGTGCTGATAAATGTCGCGAATCACCGCGACCGATGGATTGGCGCCGTCGATGAAAAATTCCTGCGTTCGGGTATCGGCATAGTTGTAGAGCAACTCGCAATACGCACTCTCGCCATCCCGACCCGCCCGACCTGCTTCTTGGTAGTAGGCTTCCACACTGCCTGGGATTTCGTAGTGCACGACAAATCGGACGTCCGAGCGGTCGATGCCCATGCCAAAAGCATTCGTCGCCACCGCGACATCGGCCTTGCGCTGAATGAAAATGTTCTGAGCTCTCTCTCGGTCTTCATCGCTCATGCCACCATGATAGGCCACGCATTTCAGCCCCCAACTTGCCAAGGTCTCGGAAACCGCCTCGACTTTCTTGCGCGTCGCGCAATAGACAATCCCCGTGCGATGCGCCGCAATCACCGCTCGCATCCGCTCTTCTTTCTGCTGCGCGTTATCGGCATGAGTGATGTTCAACGACAAATTCGGTCGCGCAAAGCCGCTTACCAGTTCGAAGTGCTCGTGCAAACGCAGCACCTCGATGATGTCTTTTCGTACAATCGGCGTCGCCGTCGCAGTCAAGGCAATGCACTGAGGTCGACCAATTTTCTCCAGCGCCTTGCCCAAGCGCATGTAGTCCGGACGAAAATCATGTCCCCACTGGCTCAAACAATGCGCTTCGTCCACCGCGAATAAGGCGATATTGCTGCCTTTCAAAGCCTGCAAAAAACTTTCGGCACGAAAGCGCTCTGGGGCCACGTAGACCAATTTCCAGATGCCATCGCGAATGCCCTGCAACCGCTCTTTTTGCTCATCCCAGCTCTGCGTCGAATTGATCATCGTCGCCGGAATGCCGCGTGCGATCAAGGCATCGACCTGATCTTTCATCAACGCAATCAGCGGACTGATGACGATGGTTACGCCTTCCAAACACAGGGCAGGAAGCTGATAGCAGAGCGACTTCCCGCCACCGGTCGGCATCACCACGAGCCCATCCCGACCCGATAAAATGGAGCTCATCACTTCTTCTTGACCGTCCAAAAAATCACTAAACCCAAAATAACGTTGCAAGGCTTCTTTCGGCGTATGGATGATAGGTCGGGATAACGCGCTCATAGGACTGAGCAAATGAACATGGTTTCATCACCAGATGTCAAGAGAGAAATCGAAACTTTTTGCAGGAAAATGCCACCGTCTAACGTCTCCGCAAAAAATTCTCATTTCCAAATCGCAAAATCTGCGCCATAGTAGAAATATTCCCCATGAAAGCGCATTCCCACACCCCCTCGTTCCACCTCTTAGTTTGCGGCAGCGGCTATCTCGGTGCAGAAATCGCTCGCCGCGCCCGCGCCTTAGGACACACTGTGACGAGTTGCTCGCTCTCAGGAGGAAATGACAGTCACGTCTGTGACCTTAGCTCCGCCAGCTCTGTCGCCCTACTGGCCGATTTGATCGAACCACCGGATGTCGTCGTGCACTGCGCCAGCAGTGGCCGTGGCGGGGTCTCGGCCTACGAACTGGTCTATCGAGATGGCGTGAAACATCTCAGCACGACCTTTGATCAAGCGGTGCTGCTCTACACTTCCAGCACGTCGGTCTATGGTCAGTGCGATGGCTCGATCGTGACCGAGGAATCCCCTGCCGAGCCCGATCGTCTCACAGGGCAAATTTTGCGCGAGGCCGAGGAAATCGTGCGCGCAGCGCAAGGAATTGTCTGTCGGCTCTCGGGCATCTACGGCCCCGAGCGCTCGATGATCCTCAAAAAATTCCTGCAGAACGAAGCAGTGATCGAAGAAGATGGCAGTCGCTTTCTCAATCAAATCCATCGCGACGACGCCGCCGATGCGATTCTGCATCTCGCATCGCTGGCGCTGGAAGAAAGCATGGCACAAAAGGTGCGCGGGGAAATTTTCAACGTGACTGATTCGGTATCGCTAACCCAGCTCCAAGCCTACGAGGCACTGGCGCAGTTTTTCGATAGTGCCTTACCGCCGAGCGGTCCGCGCGACCTCAACCGCAAGCGTGGCTGGACGCACAAGCAAGTCAGCAACCAAAAATTGCGTGCGCTCGGTTGGTCTCCACGATACCCGAGTTTTCTCGATGCCCTGGCCGACATTCATCCGACCATCGCTCTCGGCGCATGAGGGCTTGTCAGCCGTCGATTTGTTGACTACGTTCGCGCGTCATGCGTGTCTTCCTGGTCTTATTTCGCAAAGAACTCCGTGCTTTCCTGCTCAATCCCTTGGGCTGGCTCGTGGTGGCTTTTGTCGTGATCATGCACGGAGTTTCCCTCTCGACCGCAATGAAGGCTTTCAGCGATACTCCGCTGACGCAGAGTTTGGTCTACGTGGCCATGCACACGCCCGTGTTCTGGTTCTACTTTCTCTTCATCTTCCCGCTGCTGACGATGAAATTGTTCGCCGACGAACAGCGGTCGGGAACCTTAGAAACACTGCTGACCGCCCCTGTCAAAACTTGGCAGGTGGTCTTGTCCAAGTATGCTGCTGCGCTGGTTTTTTATGTGATCTTGTGGACGCCTAGTTACCTGCAATTCCAGCTCTACCCCTGGATCACCGACTTGCCACCGGCTTGGAATCCTGGAGCGATGATTGGCACTTACACCATTCTCTTTCTGATGGGCATGTTCTTTCTCGCCATCGGCTGTTTTGCCTCGTCGTTGACTTCCAATTCGATTGT
Organism: Verrucomicrobiota bacterium; assembly: GCA_004293285.1. Classification (GTDB taxonomy): domain Bacteria; phylum Verrucomicrobiota; class Verrucomicrobiia; order Verrucomicrobiales; family Akkermansiaceae; genus UBA956. The sequence continues at coordinate 16,824 of RDYF01000031.1, forward strand.
CGCCGCCATCTTGACGCTTGGTCTGCTGTTGTTTCACTACTTCCTCGGTTTTGTCACCACCATCTGGGGCGAAAATTTTGCGGGAGCGGCCTTTTTCCATTATATTTCTGCCAAGCAGCACATGCATTACTTTTGCAACGGACTGCTCGATACTCGCGTGGCGATGCTGTATCTCACTTTTACCCTTTTCACCCTAGCCTTGACGTTTCAAGTGCTGGATTTCCGCCGCTGGCGTCGCTAATTCTTCCTCTGTCTCATGTCGGATTCTTCTACTCCATCCTCTGCCAAAAGCTCGCTGAATCGCTGGAGCATCGGCTCGCTGGCGATTCTGCAAATCGCCTCGTTGCTGATCATCACCATCGCGTGCAATTTTTTGTGCAGTCAATATTTCCTGAAACGCGATCTGAGTCGCGGTGAAAACTACAGTCTCTCGGAATGGACCAAGGGACTTCTGGCTTCGCCGGCGGTGCGTGATCGCGCGACTACGATCAAGATCATCGTCGCCTTTCGTCGCTCCACTGCGCTGACGGAGCGCGTGCGTGTTTTGGCCGATGAATACGCACGTCATTCTCACGGCAAAATTGTCGTCGAACGCCTCGACCCCGTGCGCAATGTCGATCGCTCGCTGCAAATTGCCGAGACCTACAACCTCGCCGCTCACGGTGGTGTGTTGAATCGCGAGGATTTGGTCATCATCGATGCCCGGGCCGATCACCGCGTGCAGGCGACCAAAGACGACGCACCGTACATTCGCTTTGTGACGCATGAACAAATGGTCACGTATGAAAATGATCAGGGGAAATCCGCTCGACGCATGAACTCGTTTCTCGGCGAAGACCGCATCACCACCGCCCTTTTGAGCGCGATTGAGGGCAAACCGCGTAAAATGTATTTTCTCGCCGACAAAAGCGATTTTCAGACCGAAGTGCCCGGCAATTCTTGGTCGGTGATGCGCGATGCCCTACTAACGCAGAACATCGTTCCTGTGCCTGTGAGCATGAATGAGTTCGACGCCATTCCCGACGATGCCGCAGGACTGATCATTGCCGCCCCGCGCTATGATTTCACCAAGGAAGAAATGAGCATGATCAAGGAATACTGGAACCGTCCTCGCAGCAACATCATGGTCATCCTCCGTGCCCGTCAGACACCCGATGCCCTGCGCGCCTTTTTGCGCGAACACGGCGTCACTCCCCGACGCGACCAGATTTTGACGACCAAAGGAAAAAACACCATTTATCGAGTCGATGCCACTTTTTCCAACGGCATGGAATTCACCCGCGATTTTTGGTCAAAAAGCACCAGCTTCGATGGCTCTAGCTCGTCGCTCGAAGTCCGTGAAGGTGCAGAAGATTTGATCAATCGGCGCATTTCTCCAACCAAGCTGATCGAGTCGGCGCCACAGTATTGGGGGGAAACCAATGCCACCATGAAAAATCCCTCATTCAGCGAAGTCGAGGATCGACCCGGTCCACTGACTCTGGCTGCCGCAGTGATCCGCGGTGCTGCCAATGATGACCGATTTGCCGATCAAATCTCGCGCATGGTGGTGATTTCGAATGCAAGCTTTCTCGAACCCAGTGCTCTGCGCACGGAGAATATGGACTTTTTTAACGCCTGCGCCAACTGGCTCGTCGGTCGCGAAGAGATGTCGGGCACTGGTCCGCGCAAGCTTGGCACCTTCAAGCTGCCACTACTGAGCAGTCAAGCGACGCTGATCAATCGCATCAATTTGTTTTTCTTCCCCGCGGGCATCCTGCTCCTCAGCTTGTTCATTTGGAACGCTCGACGCGCCTAATTTCTCTTTTGCTGACTGTGAGATCCGTCGCCTCTACCATCTTCCTCTGCTTCGTCGCCTTCATCATGCTGGCGCTCACCGGCATTTACCTCGTGCGGGGCAATCTCGATCAAATTTTCGGCGTGCCACCGACTCCCATTGGGGAACGACTCTACACGGATTTTACCCCACAAGACATCACGGAAATTCATCTCAGCTCGAATGATGCCAAGGCCACTTTCTCGCGCATCCAAGGAGTCTGGATGATGACCTCGCCCGTCAAGGATCGGATGGATCCACGATGGGCGAAAACTCTGATCGATTTCACTCTCGCCACTCGCGCGGCGGATGTAATTCCTAACGAAAAAATCGACAACACCCAAGCGGGACTGACCGATGGCATGATCAGTGTGCGCCTCGGTGACCAGCACGGTAAAGCGCGCGCGCGATTCATCATCGGACGTCGCACCGGTTGGCTGCACTTTGATTCGCAAACACAGGAAACGGTGCCGACCATTTTCTTGCAGCCTCGTGACCGCAGTCGCAAGAGTCACATTTACGCCTGCACCGGCGACATCCGCTCCATCTTCAAAGAAAGCTTCCGCTTTTTCCGCGACCACCAGCCGTTTCTCTTTGCACCATCGCAGTTGGATAAAATTCATGTCAAGTCTGCCGCTTCTGAATTTGTGTTAGAAGGACAAGGCAATCGCATCCCATGGCGCATCACCAAACCGCAAAAGCTCGCAACGGAGCCTGAGGAAATGAAACAATTCATCGAATCCGGGCTTTTTTCTCTGCGCGCCATCCGATTGATGGATCGCGCCAAAGTCAATCTTCCAAGCAACCCGGAAGCCATCGACCTCGCCATTACCATTCACAGCAAGGGACAGGCTCATCCCGTCACTCTATCGATCTACCCTCCCGCCGACGACAAAGCCACCACGGTCTTTGCAACCGTGTCCGACCGCCCAAACACGGTGTTTGAACTTCCGCTTCGGCCCTATCTTGATCTCGTCTCGCTCTCGGAATTGCCTCTGCGGAATTACAATGAACTGCGTTCGCAAAAGCTGATCGATCTCGACCACAAGAAACTTCAAACAATCGAAATTCTGCCACGTCAGCAGCAAGAAATCCGCCTGCAACGTCCACCGCGGGGACTTTGGCAAATCCTCCCCGACGATGGTCCGCCCATGCCGCTGAATGAAGCTGCACTCTATCAGTTTCTCAAAATCATCACCAGCGCGAAAGTCGCAGGTTTCCTCACCGATAGCGCATTTCTCACCGATGAAGCGCAGGATGAAATGCGATACGGTCTCCACGAGCCATTGCTGACTCTGCGCTTTGGATCTCTCGATCAGCAAGTGACCCAATTGCGCTTCGGTCGCGACAAGGATGGCAGTTTGTGCGCGCATTGCGATTCGAGTGACACCAAGCACACGATTGTCAAAATGCCCGATGATTTTCTCAGCACCTTGCCTCTGCGATTGCGACAGTGGAAGGATACGCGCTTGCTCGCCATCGCTCCGATGGACTTTGTCAACTTGGAGCGGTCCCTGCCTCAACAACCGACAGTCCGACTCTCATATCGCGACCGCGATGAATCGTGGCAGGTCGATCAAAATGGCGAAGATGTGAGCGCGAAGCTCAATCCCAGTCGCGCCGCCAAGTTGCTCGAAGTCCTCGGCGATTTGCGCGTCAATCGATGGCTCAGCGAGTCGGATGCCGATGCCCTCCACGCACTGGAAAAGCCCGCCATGACCATGCATCTCATCTCACGACAACTCAATGAGTTCGGTGAGTCCACTGGCTTGAGCAACAAAACCCTGGAAGTCACACCTGTCTCGACACAAGGCAAGAGTGAGTTTTTCTACGGTCGACTCTCCGGCACCAGCGATCTTTTCGTGCTCGATCGTCGCACAGCTCTGCTGCTGGCGCTCGATCTTTTTGCCGAGAGCGATTGAGTGCTTTTTCTTATGAAAACAAAGCCCGCACCATTTCCGTGCTGCGCGCTCCGGGCATCACGCTGAGCTCCATTTGGTTCATCACATACGCAAAGCTCAATCCCGATGCTGGATCGCCAAAGGCGTGACTGCCTCCTGCTCCCGGATGCCCAAAAGCGGCATGATCTGGCCCGTAGGTCTGACGCAACTTCGCGCCGCTGGCATCGATGGGATCGAGCTGACAACCACAACTGTAACTCATGGTCTGCAACAAAACTTGATCTTCCCCCTGCACTTGCCGCTGTTGCAAAGCCTGTTGCACCGCTGCGGTCAACGGACTGGGAATGCAGCCCATCGCCGCTTGATAAAATTGCGCCAGCGCGCGCGCACTGCCCACGCCTCCCATCGCGGGAAATCCCGCAGCCCACGCCTTGGGATCGTTCATTTCTTGCACCGCATGCAGCCCGCGCGGCGAGAGAAAAGCCCGACGCGTCATGGTGCCTTCGGTCATGAAGTCGCGATAGAAGCCTTTCTCGGTATCGCTCTTCTCCGCTCGACCCGGCACTAGGCTCGCCACCCGCGACCACTCACTTTCCGGCAAACCCATCCAGAAATCCCAGTTCATCGGAGCGGCGATTTCTCGTCGCCACCAAGCGCCCAAAGGCTGCCCCGTGAGACGTCGCACGGACTCATCGAGCAAGAAACCAAAGGTCCGCGGGTGATAGCCAAGTCCCGACCCAGGCCGCCATGCCGGGACTTGGTTTTCGATCGCCGCTACCACCGTCGCGTGATCCCAGACCTTGCTCGCTTGATCCAATGCCGCGAGACCACATTGATGGGAAAGCATGTCGGCAAAGCGGACTTCGGCTAACGGAAATCCCGACCACACTTCGCGCACCGGAGTTTTTTCGTTCAAACCACGACTCTCGAGTGCGTGCAGCAAAGTCGCCGATGCAGGAGCCTTGGTGGCGGAGTAGACAGGCACGATGGTATCAGCCGTCCAGATGCGAGACTTTTCCCGATCTCGATACCCGAGATGACGACGCAGCACTTCTTCGCCGCGCCAGTAAACGACAACCTCCGCGCCCAACTCACGACCATCGGCAAAGTTTTGTTCGAACACTTGCTCGACGGCGGCGATGCTTGCTAGCGAAATACTCATCGCCCTCACTCATGGAGCAGTCGCCCGGAAAAAACAATTCTTTTCAGTTCGCCCATTTTTCGCCAAGCTCTGCCTGTGCACGAAGTCTCTGTTGATCTCTCTGAACGGTCCTACTCTGTGAAAGTTGCCGAGGGCATTCTCGCCCAAGCTGGCCTTTTTCTTCAGCAAGCACAACTTCAGGGAAAAGCCGCGATTGTCTCGGATTCTACCGTCGCCCCGCTGCATGCAGCCACTCTGGAAAAATCTCTCCAAGCAGCAGGCTACGTCTGCACCTTGCACACAGTGCCGTCCGGAGAGGCATCGAAGTCGCTCTCTCATGCCGAGACCCTCTGCCGCTCTCTCGCCGCAGCAGGCCATGATCGGAAGTCTTTCATCATCGCTCTCGGCGGCGGCGTGGTCGGCGATCTCGCCGGCTTTGTCGCGTCGATTTTCTACCGTGGCATTCCCTTTGTCCAAATTCCCACCACCATCGTCTCGGTCGTCGATTCTTCTGTCGGCGGCAAAACGGGCGTGAATATCGCCGAAGGAAAAAATCTCGTCGGCTGTTTTCACCAACCTCGACTGGTCCTTGTCGATCCTCTGGTCTTGCACACTCTTCCCGATCGCGAATACCGCGAAGGCTTTGCCGAGGCCATTAAGCACGCGGCCATTCGCGATGCCGATATGCTGCAGGACCTCGCCGCGCTCGACCCGCTTTCCCGCCATGTGCCCGCCGCACTGATCGCCCGCAATATCGCCATCAAGGCTCGTATTGTCGAAGCCGATGAACACGAAACGCTAGGCATCCGCGCCTTGCTGAACTTCGGCCACACCATCGGTCACGGCATCGAAGCCAGCCGACCCTATGGCGAGATTTTTCACGGCGAAGCCATTTCTCTCGGCATCCGCGCCGCCTTGGAGTTGTCGGAAAAAATCGCCGGTCTGCCCGCGACGGAATCGCGCACGATTCTTGACTTGCTGAAAAAATTCGACCTCCCCCTCACGCTGCCCGACGAAATTACGACGGACCTCGTGCTGGAGAAATTGTCGCGCGACAAAAAATTTTCCTCAGGTGCCATTCGCTTCGTGCTGTTGCGCCTCGCGGGCGATGCCTACGTCGATGCCACCGTGACCACAGCGGATCTGCGAGCGGCGATCGACCACTTACGCATCCCTGTGACAAATGCGTAAAACAAATCCCCCCGTTCTCGCCGCTCTACTGTCAGCCACTGCTCGGTTTTCTTTTTGCTCATGAAATTCTTCTTCTCTACGCTCTTCGCTGGCCTGTGCCTGATGAGCTCTACCCCCACCTTCGCCGCGCCCGACATCCAACCTGCCCTCGATGCCGTGTATCCCGCGCTGGTGCGCATTCACGTCGTCTCGGAAAATGGCCAATCGGGTCGCATGCAGAAGAATCGCGGTTCTGGATCGGGAACCATCATTCACCCCGATGGCTTTGTTCTCACCAATCACCACGTTGCCGGACGCGCCACACGCATGACGGTCCGACTCTCGGATCGCCAAGAGTGTCGCGCCACGCTGGTGGGCACGGACCCGCTCTCGGACTTGGCGATTTTGAAAATCGATCGACAAGACCTGCGCCAGCCCGATGCTCCCCTGCCCGTGGCTCGCTTTGGCGATTCTGACTCACTGCAAGTCGGCGATGTGGTGCTCGCCATGGGCAGCCCTGCAGGGCTCTCGCAATCGGTCACGAAGGGTGTCGTCGCCAACACCCAAATGATCGCTCCGGGCGGCAGCGGTGGTCTCTCGCTCGATGGCGAGGTCGTTGGCGAACTGGTGCGCTGGATTGGTCACGACGCTGTCATTTTTCCCGGAAATTCCGGCGGCCCATTGGTCAACCTCCAGGGCGAAATTGTCGGGGTGAATGAAGTCGGCATCGGCTCTCTCGGTGGCGCGATTCCCTCGAATCTTGCACAAAAAATCGCCAAAATTCTGATCAGTGAGGGCGAGGTGAAACGCAGTAGCATCGGCCTAGCAGTGCAGCCTTTGCTCAAAACCAGCAAGGCACAGGAAGGCATTCTGGTCGCGGGAACGATCTCCGACTCCCCCGCAGCTCGTGCCGGACTGCTCGCGGGGGATATCATTGTATCGGTCAATGATCAAAGCATTGCCGCCGCACGCGCAGCCGAGGACATTCCCGTTTTCAACCGCATCATCCTCGAATCGCCGATTGGCACAGAACTGTCGATCCGCGGCCTGCGCGGTGAAAAAGCCATGACGTGGAAGGTCAAAACAGAGACCCGAGAACCCATGCTGCCACGCGAAAAGGAATTTCTCGCGTGGGGCATCACCGCGCACAATCTTACCCGCTTGCAAGCCAAGGAACTGCACCGCGATTCCGCTGAAGCGGTGGTCATTCAAAGCGTCCGTCCCGGCGGACCAACCGCTGCCGCCAAACCAGCTCCCGCCGCTGGCTCGCTGATCACTTCGGTCGATGGCAAAAAAGTGCGAAATTGCGAGGACCTTGCTGCGATCACCACCGAATTGACCCACGATGGCACGTCGCCTGTACCCGCTCTGGTGACTTATGAACACGATGGCAAAAGCTACCTCACGATCGTCCAAGTCGGCCTCGAAAAAGACCCCGAGCAGGTCGCCCTCGCCCGCAAGGCATGGCTGGGTGTCTCGACCCAAGTAATCTCCGCCGAACTCGCCACGGCCCTGGGAATTCCCGGACAAAAAGGCATGCGCATCACTGCCGTCTATCCGCAAAGCCAAGCGGAAAAAGCGGGACTCAAGGAAGGCGATTTGTTGCTGAAGCTCGATGGCGATCCCATCCAAGCATCCCGACCCGAGGAATCGGATGTCCTCGCCGAAGCCATTCGCCAGCGCAGCGCCAGCAGCGAGATCGACCTCGAACTCCGCCGCGGCGATCAAGTTCTCACCATCAAGGTCCCACTCGAACGCGCTCCAGCATCGACGTCGGAATTGCAAGAATACCACTCAGAAGTGCTCGAATTCAAAGCGCGCGACCTTTGCAAGGAAGACCAACTCCGCGAACGCTCGAAGGACGATGAAAAGGGCGTGCTCATCACCAGCGTCGCGAATGCCGGCTGGGCCGCACTCGCCGGTCTGCAAAGCCAAGATCTGCTGCGCGCCATCGATGGCAAACCGATCGATTCCATCACGACACTGCAATCAGTCATCGATGACATTGAAAAAAACAAACCGTCGCACATCACCTTTTTTGTCAAACGCGGCATTCTGACCCGCATGATTGAAATGGAACCTACTTGGTAAGTCGCTTCCCCACTCTCCACAACCAAACTAACTACTATGAAATTCATCATTTCACTTCTCGCCGCCTCACTGCTCCCCCTCGCTGCCGCTTCGGGCCCGCTTAAAGATCAAGCCCTCGCACTCGCGAAAACCCATCAGGATTCGACGCTCTTCATCAGCGCCGTCGTTAGCATCGAGGTCACCGCCGGCAGCAATCCCACGCAAAAAGAAGAACGCAAGGTCGAGGTCCTCGGCACGGTCCTCTCTGCCGAAGGCTTGATTGTCACGCCTCTCAGCACTCTCGATCTGGCCAGCAATATGGATGGTCGCACGGTGAACACCCCGCAAGGGCCCATCACTCTCCAAGCCAAAGCCGACATCAAGGAGGTAAAAATCATCATGCCCGATGGCTCAGAAGTCGCCGCCAAGGTCGTTTTGAAGGATGCCGATCTCGACCTCGCTTTCATCAAACCAGAAAAATCCGCCGCACCATTTGTCGCCATCGATGCCAAAAATTCTGCCCCAATGAGTTTGCTCGATGACATCATCATCCTCGGACGCATGGGCAAAGACCTCAATCGCGAGCCTATGCTGATGACGGGAGAAATCGTCTCTGTCATCAAAAAACCTCGCCTCTTTGGCAAAATGACCGCCAATGCCACAGGCATGCCCGTCTTTAATGCCGAAGGCAAATTTCTCGGCATCGGCATCAATCGCCTCAGCTCAAAAACCGCCACCGAAATGAACCTTACGGGCAACACGGTCCTGCTCCCTGCTCCCGACCTTCTCGAAAGCGCCTCGCAAATCAAATAAAGCGATCCCTCTGGGAGGTCAGGCGCTGGCCGATGGTGTCGAAGGCCTGCACCTTCGACACCACACCTCAAAAAAAGCATGTTGCTGTTCCCGTCCAATCCACACAAACTCCTCACGATTGATGACGCTACTCCGCAACCTATCGCTCGCTCTTTTGGCATGGGTGATGCTGCCCAGCATCGCATTTTCGAAAACGGCTCCACTCCAAAAAATCGCAGAAATCCGAGCACTCCCTCGTGATCTGGCAGCGACGGGAATTCCGGTGGACATTCAGGGTGTCGTCACAAGCACCACTGAGAATTCCATTTTTCTTCACGACGGTGAAAACGGCATTTATGCTTCATTTGGTGATGCGAAGGCCCGTGGTCTCTGGCCTCATGCTCTACCAGGCATGACATTACAGCCCGGGACGAAGGTTCGCATCCAAGGACGAACCGATCCCGGCGGCTTTTCTCCTATGATTTTTCCTACATCGGCAGAAATCCTTGGCACTGCTCCCATGCCAACTCCTCGCGCTCTACCCGTCGGACGACTTCTCTCGGGCAATGATGATTGTCAATGGATTGTCCTCGAAGGCGTAGTGCAAGGAATCTTTGACCCTCGTAAGTCTGATGTGAACTTTACAGACCATCTGCGCATAATGGTTGAAGGGCAAGTCTGCATCGTTTGCACTCCCATCGATCTGAGTCGTCACCAAGCGGACCTAGTTGATGCAAAAATTCGAGTGACCGGCGTATTTGCACCGAGCTTCAACCTGCGATCGCAAATCACAGCGATCAAGATTCACATCAACAACATCGAATCGATTACGGTTCTCAAACCGCCACCCAAGGATCCCTTTTCAGCTCCACGAGTGGAGCTGGACCGTTTGCTGCAATTTTCTCCGACTCTGGAGCGCGACCACCGCGTAGTTACTTCTGGTGTCGTGACATTTGCCGCACCTGGCCGTTTCTTTTATCTGCAGGATGGACAGAAAGGAATCCGTGTGCAGTCCACGCAAACAGGACTCCATCCAGGCGATATTGTAGAAGCCGCCGCATTCATCGACACGGAACGTCTCTTAGCAGGCTTGAAAGAGGCAGAAGTCCGCGTGATTGGTAAAAGCGATTCCATAGAGCCCGAACTTCTCCCAATTCGTTCAATTCTTGCCCCAGAGGTGCGAGATCCATGGCAAGCCTCGGCTGAATCCGACGCTGACGGACGCCTCGTTCGTATCGAGGGAATTTTGCGTCGCGTCACCATTCATCAGAAATGGGAAGAAAGCGCAACTCTACTAGTGGAAAAGGATGACCATTTGTTTCTGGCACATGTTCCTCTCCCTACCAACGAATCTGTCACATCCGCGGAAAACTGGGTTGAAGGATCACGCGTCTCACTGACCGGGATCTGCGAGCTAGATTTGCGACGCACGGAAAAAGCCGGTTGGGTGAGCATCGATAATTTTCACCTGTTGCTCGATAGCACAAGTGGCCTCAGCGTTCTGGAGAAACCCTCATGGTGGACGCCCAAGCGCCTTGCGATCGCGATTTCCTCGCTCGTCGTCATCCTCCTTCTCGCGATGTTCTGGGTCATTGCACTGCGCCGTCAAGTCGCGAACAGAAGCGATAAACTGGCCCGTGAAATCGCCGCACGTGAAGCAGCAAGTCACGAATTCGAGCTCACCTTGCGAGAGCGCAGGCGACTTGCCGCCGACTTGCATGACTCTCTAGAACAATCTCTCACAGGCTTGGCTCTCCAACTCGAAGCGGTAGCACTGTATCGAGAATCAGCACCGGAGCGCGGCTCTCACCACTTGCAGCTGGCGAGAAAATTCTTGGATCGCAGTCGCAGTGAGGTGCGCAGTACCATTTGGGACCTGCGCACGCAAGGTTTGTCCGGCACGGACCTCGCCTCGGTGATTCGGGAAAGTGCCACGGATCTCGCTGTAGGCTCGCAGTTGGAGATCGACATTGATTCCAATGCATCCCATCAACCGCTGCCCGCTGTGATCACGAGTAACCTTGTCCTTGCGAGTCAGGAAGCCATCACCAATGCCATCAAACATTCTGGAGCGAGCCGCATCGATGTCACCATCCGCTACCAATCTGCCGTCCTGACATTGACTGTTCGTGATAACGGCAAGGGTTTTAACCCCAAGAGCGCCCCCGGCCAGGCCGATGGACACTTCGGCTTGCAGGGCATTCATGAACGGATCAAACGCCTCGGCGGCACCTTTACACTCGAAAGCTCACCTGGTCATGGCACGACCCTTACGTTTACCATCCCCATCTCCGATTTCCCGCTTGTCTCGTCCACCCATTTGTGAGATTCGTCTTTTTGTTAGCAATGAAAAATCCCATCCGCATCTTACTCGTCGACGATCACTTCATCGTCCGCATGGGGTTGTCCACGCTCTTGAGTTCGCAATCGGATTTTCAAGTGGTGGCAGAGGCCGAAGACATGGAGCAAGCCCTTGCCGCTTTTGATCAAGATCGTCCAGATATCACCTTGCTCGATGTGCGCATGCCAGGCGGCAGCGGGCTGGAGGCACTGGTGCAAATTCTTTCTCATGAGCCCAAAGCTCGGGTCATCATGTTATCGACCTTTGAACTCGAAGCGCCCATCCTCGCTGCTTATGATGCTGGCGCGGCGGGTTATCTCAATAAAGCCTGCCAATTTGCAGAACTCGCCGAAGCGATTCGTACGGTCAATCGTGGTGAGCGCTGCTTTCCCTCAACGCTGCGCATGCTGCTTGCAGCACGTGCGGGGCAAAGATGCCTCACACCTCGCGAAGTCCAAACGCTTGATCTCATTCGCCGTGGGCTCTCGAATAAGGAAATCGGCCATGTGCTCCACATCTCGGAGAACACGGCCAAAGCTCACGTCAAGGGCGTCTTGCATAAACTGAGCGTAACCGACCGTGCCGAAGCCGTCGCGGCAGCTTATGACCGAGGTCTACTCGAAGTGGAGTAACTGATGGAGCGAATGATTTCCCCGAGCTAAGCCACGGGAATCGTTACTCTTCAGAATGACTACCCTACCCCGTGGGGAAGACTGATTCATTATGCGCCGACTACCCGATGGTTCTTTGATTCTGTCGAGGAAATCCACGATTTTCCACAGGAGACCAAGTCTTGTTCACTAGACCAAGGAGTCGAAATCAACGACCATGTAGGCAACAGAAGATTATCCGTTCGGGTAATAGTCGTATGACAAAATTTTTCTTACCTTGTGCACGTTCGTCGAGTGATGCGTTGATGCAAATGAGCATGAATGCAATTTGACGAGCCATTGCTAGCATCACTTGTTGTTCGTCAATTTCACGATTGTCAAACACCTCCCATTTTCTCTGTCAATCTCGAGATCGAGTGCGTCAGTAAGAATAAAACAAGAAAATACAAATGAGAAACCAAAAAAATATGAAAAAAAACGTAAAACTACTCGCCGCTCTCGCGGCTACTGCATGGGTCACCCAAGCAAATGCCGTGGTGTTGCTCACCGATAACTTCAATACAACAGTTGTGGCTGATGACCAAACAGGAACTCTCGCGCCTGTCACATACACAACATCTGATCTTGCTGCGCGATCAGGCGGAGCTTTGATTTTAAATTACCAAGGCAATGGAGGATGGGGTGCCTCAGCATCTCTCAACTACAATTTCGCGACGAGCGCTAACGACTTGAATAGTCCCTTGACCATTGAATTTGATATGTGGGCGGACAGTGCGCCACTCGGTATCGCTTGGGTCGGTTATGGCCTTGGCGCTTCGCAGGGTGGACTGTTTTATGAATATTCTATCGGTGATCTTATAAGACAATCTGACGGTCTTAGATCCATTAAGCTAGTGATCTCTGACACCGCTGGCACAGGTTCTGGCTTCAATGGTATCACTAATGGCGCTTTGGTCGAAACCTTTATTAATGGTACATCACAAGGAGCAGTTGCAAAAACGCTGACAGCTAATGATGGCTACCTCACCTTCCGCGGTAATCCAGCAGGTTGGGCTGGTGGCTGGGGCCTTGGCTACGTCGACAATCTCTCCGTGAGTGTTGTCCCCGAGCCCAGCGCAGCCCTGCTAGGATGCATGAGTATGCTGGCTTTCTTGCGCCGCAAGCGCTAATTTTTGTAGGTTAGGTATTGGGTCTCTTAGGGGTCTCTTAGACAGTAAGTGACAATTTGCCAGGCGGCACACGAACTTAGGGGGTTCGTGTGCCGTCTCTTTTTTAGCCTAAGACCCTGCACGCTTGTTCCCTTGGTTCAGCGCACGCAAGCGTTCGAACCCAAGAACCACGCCCCGAAAAAAGCACCTCGGTCGGGATGGCATCATGCCGTATGCGGCACGACTCCCCTGATACGCGAACAGGAGCAAAAATCATTGAGGGAATTCCGTGATTTGAATCAACGAGACTCCATAAGTCGCCGCGATTTCGGGCGCGTCGGAGGTGTGATAGATATCCCGATAATAGACCTCCTTTACCCCATAGGCGCATAAAGTCTGCATGCAGGCCGTGCAGGGCATGGTGGTGGTGGCGACAATTTTTGCCTCGCCGCGCTTGAATAAGCTGCAAAGATTGACTTCGGCATGCAGCATGAATTTTTGCCGTTTTTCCCGATCCATCCAAAAGCCCGGAGGTGCGTCGAAGCCTGGAGCGAGTCCGTTGTAGGCTGTGGCAATGACTCGGTTGTCGTGATCCAGCGCCGCAGCGCCGACTTTGCGATAAGGGTCTTCCGAGCGCAGACTCGCCACATGCGCCAAGGCCATGGCGTATTGAGGAATCGAGAGCCGCTCGGAAGACATAAAAACTCTAGGTCAAAAATCAACCGCATCCGCAGCCACCACCGCCGCCGCCACCGCAGCAACCGCCGCCTTGAGCTTGCGCAAAGTCTTCGGAAGTCGGAACGCGACCGAGTTCCAGAGTGAGTCCGACATATTTGCCGATGGCACGCTGGAGCGTTTCCAGTTCGCGCTGTGCTTCGAGGAAACTGCGAGCCACGTCGTTCGCCAGCAGCGCATCGCGCGCTTCCTCGAACTCGCTGATCTCGCGAGAAGAGAGCTCGATGCCCGAATTTTGCTTGTGGTGCAGTTCTTCACCACGCTCGTTCACGCTCTGGTATTGCAGGCGAGCAGCGTCATCGCCGAAAAACGCTTCGACTTTTTCGGTCAGTTGTTGGAACGTGGCATCATTGGCGATCGTGGCACACAGCTCACGGGTTTTCACCATTACGGAAGAATCATCGGATAAGAGCGACATGCGCTACCGATAAGTTCGATCTTTCGGTTTGGCAAGCCGCAAGGCGACAATCACACAAAAAAAAACGACCGCTCCCCGTCAGGAGCGGTCGCAATGAAGTAAGACGCAAAGGAACGATTAGATCGCCACTTCGGAAATCGTCTTCAGCACGCGGCTGGCAATCGCATAAGGATCGCCTTGGCTGTTTGGACGACGGTCTTCCAAGTAACCCTTGTAGCCGTTGTTGACAAAGCTGTGAGGAACACGAATCGAAGCACCGCGGTCAGCCACACCGTAGCTGAACATGTCGATCGACTGAGTCTCATGCAGACCAGTAAGGCGCATGTGGTTGTCAGGACCGTAAACGGCGATGTGCTCTTGGCAATTTTTCTCAAAGGCTGCCATCAATTTTTCAAAGTACTCCTTGCCACCCTCTTCGCGCATGAATTTCGTGGAGAAGTTGCAGTGCATACCAGAACCGTTCCAGTCGGTCGCACCGAGAGGTTTGCAATGGTATTCCACGTCCACGCCATACTGTTCACAGAGGCGGTTCAGCATGTAACGAGCAACCCAAATTTCGTCAGCAGCTTTCTTGGAGCCTTTGCCGAAGATTTGGAACTCCCACTGACCTTTCGCCACCTCGGCGTTGATGCCTTCGTGGTTGATGCCCGCTTCCAGGCAGAGATCGAGGTGCTCCTCGACGATCTGACGAGCGATGTCGCCCACATTTTTGTAACCAACGCCGCAATAGTAAGGACCTTGAGGAGCGGGATAGCCATCTTTCGGGAAGCCGAGTGGACGACCATTCTGGTAGAGGAAATACTCTTGCTCGAAACCGAACCAGGTGTCGGCGTCGTCAAGAATCGTAGCACGCGTGTTGGAGGGGTGAGGAGTCACGCCATCGGGCATCATCACTTCACACATCACCAAGGCACCATTCAGGCGGGTGGCGTCGGGGAAAATGGCAACAGGCTTCAGCACGCAATCCGAGCTGCGGCCTTCTGCTTGTTGAGTCGAGCTACCATCGAAGCCCCAATTGGGCAATTGTTCCAAAGTAGGAAATTGCTCGAATGCTTTGATTTGCGTTTTGCTACGAAGGTTCGGCACAGGAGTGTAACCGTCCAGCCAGATGTATTCCAGTTTGAATTTGGTCATGATGTTAGATGTGTTTTGATGGGTGTGACACAGGTATGAGTCAGATTCATCCAACTTGCGAGCGAAATCTGCAGAAACTCTTGATCACGGGGCATGGATAGCAATTTTCGCGCCAACTATTTCACGTTATGAATTTTTTTCAATTTGCTTCCTCTGCCTCTGTTCGCTAGGTAAAGGCCGAGCTTATGCCAGAACTGCCTAGCCATTCTCCTGCTACCCCAACGCTCCGCTGGTCGGGGCTGTCCGATGTGGGGCGCTTTCGAAAAAACAACGAAGATGCCTTTTTGGCACTGACCTTTGATGCGCAAGATTTGCGCTATCTGGGCAAATTCGGCGAAGGGAGTCTCGATTTGGGCGATTATGTGTTTGCTGTCAGCGATGGCATGGGAGGAGCGAAGTCGGGTGAGTTTGCCAGCAAGATTGCCGTCGAACAAATCACCAAGCTGCTGCCCAAAAGCTTTCCACTAAGCGCTCAGCGGATGGAAGCTGGGTTGACCGATGTCGTACGTGAACTGTTTGAACGCATTCACCACAGCATGGTGCAGCTGGGTCGATACTACGAAGAATGCTCGGGCATGGGAGCCACCCTGAGCCTGTGCTGGATCATGCCTGAGTGGATTTACTTCGGCCACATCGGCGACAGCCGCATTTATTTTCTCCCCAAAAACGGGCCGATGATGCAAGTCACACACGACCATTCCCACGTCGGCTGGCTGCATCGTTCGGGGAAAATCAACGAGCGCCAGGCGCGCACTCACCCGCAACGCCACGTGATCAATCAAGTCCTGGGAGGAAAAATGACCAAAGTCGACCCGCAGATTGGACGCATCAACTGGGAACCGGGAGATCGACTGCTGATCTGCTCCGATGGCCTTGTCGATGGCCTATGGGACCGCCGCATTGAAGAGCTTGCGCGACAAAACACCCCGACAGGTGGACTCAACACGGTGGCCATGGTCAAAGAAGCCGTGAATGATTCGGGGCGCGACAACACCACCGCACTCATCATCGAATTGCCCTAAGCCAGGATCGTGACACTTCCTGACCCTTATCATCTGAATCGTTTTCTCAGCGCTCAGGAGTCCTGTTTCTCCCAAGCACTCCGCGAATTGGAACAAGGGCAAAAACAGTCGCACTGGATGTGGTTCATCTTCCCCCAAATCGCCGGGCTGGGGCGTAGCGCGATGGCTGTCCGATACGCGATCTCCTCAACCGAGGAAGCCCGCGCCTATCTGCAGCATGAAATTTTGGGAGACCGACTCCGGATCTGCGCCCGCGCGCTCCTTGCCCATCACGACAAAAGCATACGCGCGATCATGGGGCAGCCCGACGACATGAAACTGCGCTCGTCCATGACTTTATTCGCTGAGCTCTCAGAGCAAGAAAGTGTTTTTCACCAAGTCATACAGCTCTTTTATGCAGGAGAAAAAGACCCCTTGACCCTCTCTCGCATCAAAGCGGCAAGTTCGCGATTGGACCCAACATAACCGCGGATCACCATCCATCCCCAAACAGCCCTTTGTTCTTTGTGGAAAAAATTCACGCTTGTGAAATTTTTCACAAAGTTCTCTTGCACCACGCGGGGGTCTGCGCCATAGTGCGCGCGCTTACGAGAATTTTCTCTTCGCGGCACATCCTTACTAGCCATGAGCGACTCCACTACGGCCCCTGCGGAAATCAAGCTACCCAAAGACCTTGCTGCCGAAAAAGGCATGGTCAACGTGCAAATCGACGGTGTCTGGCACCAGTTCCCGCGTGGAACTCGGATGATCGAAGCCTGTCGCTCGGTGCAAGTCGAGGTCCCGCATTATTGCTATCACCCAAAGCTCTCTGCTCCCGGCAATTGCCGCATGTGTTTGGTGCAAATGGGCATGCCGCCTCGCCCCGCACCCGGACAAGAGCCGACTCGTGACGAACAAGGCTACGAACCCATCGGCTGGATGCCTCGCCCGGTCATTGCTTGCGCCAACACCGTCAGCGAAAACATGGGCATTCGCACCAAGGGCGAGCTGGTGGAAAAATGCCGCGAAGGTGTGATGGAATTCCTGCTCATCAATCACCCGCTCGATTGCCCCATTTGCGACCAAGCGGGCGAGTGCCGACTCCAAGAATTCTCGGTCGGCTTCGGACGCGGTTCTTCGCGCTTTGTCGACCTCAAAGTCAAGAAGCCCAAAAACGTCGATATCGGCCCACGCATCCGACTCGACGATGAGCGTTGCATCATGTGCAGCCGCTGCATTCGTTTTATGGATGAAGTCGCCGGCGACCCGGTTCTCGGCTTTACCCAACGCGGCACGCACACCACTCTGACCGTGCATCCAGGTCGTTTGCTCGATTCGAATTACTCGCTCAATACCGCCTTCTTGAAAGAAACCAAGAGCATCGACGTCAACTGCGGCACGGGCACGAACATTACGATCTGGACCCGCAGCAACAAAATCCATCGCATTACGCCACGTCAAAACGACGAGGTTAATTCGTGCTGGATGCCGGATTCGCACCGTCTCAACTTCCATTATGTCGATAGCGATGCCCGCCTCACTGAGCCACTGTCACGCGGAGAAAATGGCACGCATGAAGCCACTACATGGAGCAAAGCGATGGCACAAATCGCTGCCAAGTGCACGGGTTATCAGGCAAACCAAATCGCCGTGATTGGGTCGGGCCGCATGACCAACGAAGAACTTTTCCTCACGCAGACTTTGTCGCAGAAACTCGGCAACACTGCTCTCAGCTTGGTGCCGCGCAGTGGCGAGGCCGACCATCTTTTGATCGCGGCCGATCGCAATCCGAACACCACGGGTGCGCAACTGATTTGGAAAAAGGCTGCGCCAGCGGCTTCACTCGACGCCATCCGAGACGGCGTGCGCAATGGTCAAATCAAGGTGCTTTTCTCATTCGGAGAAGACCTGATCACCGATGCCGGATTTACTGCAGCGGAGTTGGCGAAGCTCGACTTCCACGTGCACAGCCACATCCTCGCCAACCCCACCGCGCAAGTGGCCGACTTGGTCTTGCCGGCGTCCGCCTT
>RDYF01000212.1 GCA_004293285.1 Verrucomicrobiota bacterium
CGAACACACGCGCACTCTCGAACACCGGAAACCACCTTTCATCCCTTCGGGATGAGAAAATGCTGGTCCTGCCTTACATCATTTTGCTGAGGGAACACCAACGCGAAGCTTCTTCATCCCGGCGGGATGGCAGATTGTAGCCGGTGGTTGAGCCCCAAGGGCGACACCACCGGAAAACACGCCTCGGCATCCAGCATCCTGAAGGGATGCCAGACCTGCGGAAGTGATCAAAAGATCATCTCACATTTTTGCCATAGCGGATTGATGTCAGACATAATCGCGCATCATAAACAAATTTCCCCCACGATGAATCGAGGGGGCTGTTGACCGCTTACCGAAAAAATCATAAACTAAAAATCATAAACTTTTCCACTGCGATGCATCGATTTCATCACCGAATCTGACCCCTGAGATGCGCATTTCCAAGGCCCGACCCCATTTATTCTTTTATAAAATCTTTAAATTTTCTCATGTCATTTTCTAAGTTTTTTTTATCATAATTAGTGAAGTAAGTATTCATTTGCTCTGCTCCAACTAAATTGATGTATTTTTCAAATTTTTCTATCGATATTGATTTAAACATTTTCCGAATCATGGAAGCCCTAGATCTCCAAATTCTGTTACTCTTAAAATCTACACCATGGGAACTCCACTCAAGATATAGCGCAAAAAATAACTCAGCAGTACCCATTCGACAATCAACTAGCGCTATTACCATATCATCTCGCGCTTCTTTATCATGGATAATTTTTTCGTAAGGGGCAACAGTATAGCCATATAATTGAAGTGCCAACTGATCTTGAATAACAGTTTCATGATCATCAATCATTCGCCTTATCAAAACTTCAGCGCTTAATGATGAATTTAATAGGAATATAATAAATAACTTTTTCATTGCTATGAAATTTTAAATAATGAGATTTTTCACTCAATACCACATTCGTTAGATACTGTATTAGCAATATTATTTATAGTATCCATATAGTCTTGACCAAAATTTTTGAAAGTTTCCGAGTTTGTAATGTTATAGATTAATCCCTCATCATCGCCTTGAAAATAGGCATCTGCAAAATTCGATTTCCCCCAGACCCATTTGTCATTTTCACAAACACAACATTTGAAATACGCTTGCATACCAATCCCAAAAGTCCCTTTGCTGGCAAAAAGAATAGTTGCGGCATTAGCTGATTTCACAAGCCCGAGAATATTTTTAATATGCACTTTGATTTTGCTGATATCGGTTCCCTTAGCTTTAGCATCTAGTATTTTTTCAGCTTGTTTTTTTGCTTCATCTAAAATAGCCTTAACTGGAGCATCTGTGCAAAAACTTTTGGATGCAGTACCAAAGTTTATTACGACGCAAAACTTATTCCACTTTACTTGTCCTTTTTCACATTCACTAGATAGTCCCAGATTGTCCCACTTATCCACCCCATCATTCCCCACAAACCCATACAAATTCAGTCCACCCCTTTCCTCAATCGGATCTTTGTTGATCCAGCGGCCTGTTTGGGGGTGGTAGTAACG
>RDYF01000213.1 GCA_004293285.1 Verrucomicrobiota bacterium
CTTCTCATCACCAGCTTGCTTCATGCCGATGACGCCGCCCAAGGTCAGGCGGCAGCTTTAGGGCAATCGCAGATCCGCCCTGGCTCGCGCAATACGCATCCCGATGCGCAGTGGTTTCCTGATGCAGGGCTCGGACTATTCATTCACTGGGGCGTCGTTTCCACGCGCGGCTCGGGTGATCTTTCTTGGTGCATGCTCGCAAACAAACCCTGGCGCGATCAAACCATCACCCCAAATCAATACTACGGCACCATCCGCGACTGGAAACCGGATGCCATGAACTACGATCGTATGCTGGAAGCAGCAAAAAAAGCCGGTTTTCAATACGCCGTGATGGTCACCAAGCATCACGATGGCTTTACCCTCTGGCCCTCGAAGGCCGGCGATCTCGGCACGAAAACCACGTTTGGCGGTCGTGATTTTGTGCGCGAGTTCACCACGGCCTGTCGCAAGCACGGATTGAAAGTAGGACTCTACTACTCGCCGCCGGATTGGTGGTTTGATCGACATTACAAAAATTTCAATTACCGTGGCAAACCGGCCTATGACATGGACCATCAACCGACAACCCGCCCTCCTTATCCCAAGGATCATCAAACCAAACGCGTTGCGCTGGTAAAACAACAAGTCACCGAACTGATGTCGAACTACGGCAAAATCGACTTGCTTTGGTTCGATGGCGGTGGACGGGAAATTTCCAATGACGAGGTGCGGAAACTTCAACCTGGCATCGTCATCAACGGTCGGAATCGTGGCGGCGGAGATTACGGCGATTCCGAAGTCACCTTGCCCGCCAAGCGTTTCCGCGGTTGGTTCGAGAGCTGTGTCACTTGCTGGCCCTCGCGCAAGTGGGCCTACACGGAAGAATATGGCTTTGATGATGCCAAACTCGCCCTCACCAAGCTCGTGCTACTGCGCGCCTGGGGCGGCAATTTGCTCGCCAATCTCGGCCCCCAAGGCGATGGCAGTGTTCCGACAGAGGCTCTCGACTGCTGGTCGACGATGGGCACATGGATGAAACACAGCGGCGAATCAGTTATCGGCACGCAGGGCGGCCCCTGGCCCGAGCAGGCCAATGTCCCCATCACCACGCGCACGGGGAAAGCCTACCTCCATTTTCTGCCGCGCCTGCCAGACCGCTATCCTCACACACCCGCCGATGAGAAAAAATTTGCGCTCACCAAGCAAATCATGCCCTCTCTGCCCCAACCGACTCACACCGCAATTTGGAAAAAGGCCCCTCGCCCCG
>RDYF01000214.1 GCA_004293285.1 Verrucomicrobiota bacterium
GACTCACTGGTATTAGGAATTTGCGATTGCTTTGTTCCACTCGCAATGACAGGATGATGTTTGAGTTGCGATTGCTTCGTTTCACTCGCAATGACAGAATTCTGTATTAGCTGAGTCTGCCTCGCATAAAATTTAGTCAGTCGCTTCTCTTCGCTCCAAGCAACAAACGCAATTCCCCCAACTACACTTAACCCTACTGTCAAAGCTGGCGGACTTCCTCCTGTCAGCAACAGTATCCCCAACAAACCAACACCAACTTGAGCCGTTTGCTTGACTAAAGAATTTAATCCAGCTTCAGCTTCTTCATAAAGACTAATTTGTTTCCGGTTGACTAAAGTCATATCAAATATCTCCTAGGGATTATTTTTCAAATCTTTTAAATCTGCCCAAAATCTACCAATAATTCGACCTGCGAGAACTATCCACAACAAAAAATCAGAAGCTACAATAATGAAACAAGCATAACGAGATACACCCCAAGGGCTTTCTTTTAGACAAATATCGAAACCTGAAAAATCTTTACCGATAATAATTTCACCGATTAAACCGGGAAGTTTTAAAAGAATACCGATCGCGATCGCATCCTGAATTGACCCAAAAACTGTTCTCCCAAGTTGACCCATTAACCCATATAACACCTGATCGACAACCTCTAAAACATTCATCACTAACTTTTGCGTGAATGTACCCAATTTCGTACTTACTGGAGGAGATGGCACTACAGGAGTTGGACTCGATTGGGATGGTGTCGGAGTCGGAGTCAGCGGATTCGGCGGCGTAGTCATTACGGCACGGTATAAATTTTTATAAATATCGATCGCACTTTTTCAGATTATATCACACCAGAAAGTCTAGGAATAACAGCTTTGGTTAGTTCGGCAAACCAGCAAGAAAAATCTTCTCTGCCGTTAATTTCAACTCTGGGAATGCCAGCGATTCAACTATGTCATTTCCCCGAAATTGGCTGATTTGATATTCCCCGTCAACCAACTGATAAACCGAGATAGTAGGTTGTTTCGGATTACCAATAAAGCGTCTGCCGCCCAAAGCAGCATAATCCACAACCCAATATTCCGGGATACCCAATCTTTCATAATCAGCTACTTTAACCAGGTAATCATCTTGCCAGTTCGTACTGACAACCTCTACAGCCAATCGCACCGAAGATCCCATCGTGATGACGGATTCTTTTTTCCAGCGTGGTTCGTTTGCAAGTGCGGTTCTGTCTAGGACTATTACGT
>RDYF01000032.1 GCA_004293285.1 Verrucomicrobiota bacterium
TTAGCCCTCTGCAGCTTGCTTGCAGAGGGTTTTTTTATGGCGAGGAAAGAAAAAAGCCACGGAGCGAACTCCGTGGCTTGAGGATAGAACAACGAAAAAATCAGACCTTGAGATTGGGTCGGTTGGCCAAGGCAATTTCGATCGTCTTCTCCGCCACGGCGAGTTCTTCACCGATGATTTCCAAACGTGGAGCGCGGACGCGATTGCTGCCCCAACCGACTTTGTTTTGGATCAGTTTGATCAACTGCACAAACTTCACCACGGTGTCCATGCGGAGAAGAGGCAACATCCACAAGTAGATGGGGATGGCTTTTTCGATTTCGCCCGCGCATCCGAGTTCCCAGAGTTTCACGGATTCGGCAGGGATGCCATTGACAGCACCAGCGATCCAGAACTTGGCACCCATGGCGGCACCTTCGAGAGCGCAGTCATCGACACCGACGCCGAGAGCGAGGCGATCGCCGCAAAGCTCGCGGATTTCGGCAATACGTCGGACATCGGTCGACGACTCTTTCACTGCCACTGCATTCGGACAAGTGTCCGCAAGTTCTTTGATTTGTGCAGGGGAGAAGTCGACTTTGTAAGCGACGGGATTGTTGTAAATGATGCAAGGCAGGTCAGTGGCATTCATTACTGCGACCATGTGCGTTTTCAATTCGCGCCACTCGCTCGACGGATAGAGATAAGGAGGCAGCACCATCAGGCCCTTGCAGCCATTCGCTTTTGCGGTTTGAGCCAGTTTCACGGCTTCGGCTGTCGTCAACGCAGCGATGCCAGCGATGACCGGAGCGCGGTCGCCGAGAGCCTTGACATAGGTTTGTTGCACAGCTGATTTTTCCTCAAAGCTCAAGGTCGCGCCTTCGCCGAGCGAGCCGTGGCAGACGATTGCCGTGCAGCCATTGTCAATGAGCCAATTGGCATGACGTGCAAGAAAGTCGTGATCAACACTGCCATCGGGCAGGAATTCGGTGGTAGTTGCGGGCATGACGCCGGTCCAAGTAATGCTCATATCGTTCGTATAGTTTCAGTTGCTGGAGGTTTGGGGGGAAAGAGGAATCAGATTGCCGATGGGAAACCGTAGCGGAATGGGTCATCGGGAGAAAAGAGGTAGGTAGATTCACCGATGACCCATGCGCGGCCTGTGACTGTGGGCGTGACGGTGAGTCCTTCGATGGGAGAAACGCTGCCTTCGAAGACCGAATCGAGAATGCCCGCTTGGCGCCAGATTTGTCCTGGTGCCAGTTTTTGATCGGCATACAGGCATGCGAGTTTGGCGCTGGTTCCGGTGCCGCAGGGAGAACGATCATAGGCATTGCCGGGGCAGAGCACGAAATTTTTCGAGTCGGCCTTCAGCGGATCGACGGGTGGTCCGAAGGTTTCAATATGGTCGATTTCGCCACCATCGGCTCCGGTGATGCCTTGATCGGCGAGCGCCTTTTTGACGGCAGAAGTGAAATGCGTGAGAGCTGGGATTTGCTCGCGAGTGACTGCGGGGCCTTGGTCTTGGATGAGGAAAAACCAATTGCCGCCCCAAGCGATGTCGCCCGTGATGGTACCGTAGCCCGGCACCTCAACGGGCACGGATTTTCGATAGCGATAAGACGGGACATTGTTGACCGTGACCGAAGCGTCGGCATTCAGATGCAGGGTGATCGGTCCGACGGGGGTCTCGACAACGTAAGAGCCGGTGGTGATGCGCCCCATATGAGCAAGTGTGATACCGAGCCCGACAGTGCCGTGGATGCACATATTGAGAGTGCTGTGATTATTGAAATAGATGACACCGCAGAGATTCTGCGGGTCGTTCGGAGGAAGAAGCAGTGCTCCTACCATGGCATCGTGGCCGCGAGGTTCATTCGCGACACTGCTGCGGAGCCAATCATACTTCTCACGGAAGACTTGCGATTGCTGCGCCATAGTCCCTCCGCCTAGATCGGGGATGCCATCGACAACGATGCGGGTCGGCTCTCCTCCCGTGTGGGAGTCAATGATTTTCAACATGTGCTGCGTATCTTGCACAGGCGCAGGCTATCGGCCGCTCGATCGAATGCAATAGCGAAATGGGAAAGTTCTGTCAGCAATCAAGACAGATAGCGATGCGAATTAGTGCTTCAGCTTGAGTTTCTTCAGTTTGGGTTCGATGACAAACCGGCAGTAGGGATTTTTCGATTTGTTGAGTTCGTAATAATTTTGGTGGTATTTTTCCGCTGGGTAAAAAGTGGCTGCTTCCGTGATTTCTGTGACGATGGGATTTTTGAAATGAGCTTGTGCTGCAGCTTTCGACGCCTCTGCTACCTTTTTCTGATCGGCACTGTGGTAAAAAATCGCCGAGCGATATTGCGGGCCTTCGTCGTTGCCTTGGCGGTTGAGCGTGGTGGGGTCGTGCAAATCCCAGAACCATGCGAGAACGCGCTCAGAGGAGATTTTTTTGGGGTCGAACACCACTTGCACTACTTCGGCGTGACCGGTTGTTTTGCTGCAGATTTGCTCATACGTCGGATGGGCGACCGTGCCACCCATGTAGCCACTGGTGGCGGAGTAGACGCCTTCGAGCTGTCGGTAAGCGGCTTCGATGCACCAAAAGCAACCCGCGCCGAGTGTGATGACTTCGGCTCCTTCGGGGATTTTGGGGGTCGCGGCAGGTTGGTCAGGATCTTCTTTCATCTTTTCAATGGGATTGGCAAAGGCGAGCAGCGAGCTCAGTAGGGTCATTATCACGGAGCGAATCATAGTGCTACGATGAATCGGATTTTGAGGGTGTCAAGCAGAGGAAACGCATCATGAGGAATCCCGCAAAGCGGAGCTTGTCATGGATGAAGAGTCGTGATAGGTTTCTCTCAGCAATGTGGACCAACTCGATGATTTCCCTGCTCACCTTGTTGCTTGCCATGGTGGTGTCGGCGCAAGAGCCGAGCCGTTTGGCGGTGAACGACAAAAAAGCTCCGACGGATGAGATGGATTTGCGCGCGATCAGCGATGCGATCAAACGGGTTTTGCCATCGGTCAAAAGCGCTACCGTATGTCTTGAGCTGGGCGAGGGGTCTGGCAGTGGAGTCATCGTCTCGGCTGATGGATTGATCCTGACAGCTGCTCACGTTTCTGGAGGTGTGGGCAAAAAAATCACTGCGATACTGGCCGACGGGCGGAAGGTTTCTTGTGAGTCGTTGGGGCTTAGTTCCGAGAGCGACTGTGCGATGGCGAAAATTATCGATCAAGGCAGTTATCCTTTTGTTGACATCGATCGTGTCGACTCCTCGAAGCTCGGCGACTGGGTTTTTTCACTAGGTCACTCGGGTGGTTACGATGCTGCTCGCGGTGTAGGAGTAAGAATCGGTCGCTTAGTGAAAATCGCCGATAGGACCTTGCAGAGCGACTGCACCTTGATCGGCGGCGACTCAGGTGGTCCGCTCTTTGATTTAAATGGTCGCTTGATTGGCATTCACTCCCGAGTCGGTGAGAATTTGTCCGTCAACATGCACGTGCCGATGCGCGAGTTTCTGCGAAACTGGGATGAGATGAAGCAGAGTGAATTCTTAGGGAATGGCCCCTTTGCATCGAAGCCCAGCAAAGGAAGTGGTTTTCTCGGTTTGGGCACGGAAGAGATGGCGGGAGGCGGCTTGCGAGTCACGCAAATTGGCCGCGAATCACCTGCGGAAGCTTCGGGGATTAAGGTTGGCGACATGTTACTCAAAATGGACGATTTGCAAATCTCTGACAAAGCGAGCATGCAAAATTATCTCAAAACCAAAGCAGCTGGAGATCTGGTGCGGCTCGTTTTCAAGAGAGACGGCAAAGATCGGGAAATCGTTTTGCGTCTTGCGGAAAAATCATCGCCATGATCATGAAGTCTGTTTTTTTCACAACGGTCTGTGTCTTCTTTGTCTCATTGCTGCAGGGCTATGAAACGCTCTCGTCGGAGCAGCGCCTGAATGGAGAGATGATGCAGCGTGCTGTCGCCAAGGCTCAGCAAGCGCTTCAGGAGTCCAGTGCAGTTTGTTACGATGGTCGGAATGAAGTCGGCTATGCAACCGTGATGAGCGCCGATGGCTTGTTGTTGGCCAAATGGAGTGAACTGCGAGACGTAAAACATTTGATCATTCGCATTGGTGCACAAAAATACGACAAAGTCGCCCTTTTACAGCACGATCCCACTTGGGATGTGGTGCTGCTGAAAGTCGAGGCTCAAGGGCTAAAGCCTGTTGTTTTTGCTTCAAACAGCAAGGTCGAACTAGGGAGTTGGGTGGTGGCGAATGGTGCGACCACTCGGATGAGGCGTCGACCCATGATGGGCATCATCAGCGCCGAGTCGCGCCGCATTCCACTCGAAGGTGGCGCGGTGCTCGGTGTGGAATTGACAGAGCAAAAAGGCATTCTGATCGTGGGGAAAATTGCGGAAAAGAGCGGTGCTTACCTGGCAGGACTTCGAACGGGCGATCGCTTGATTTCCGTTATGGGCAAGGAATTGAAAAAGCGGGTGGATTTGCTGGATTTGATGGAAGATCGTCAGGTCGGAGAGCGAGTCGAGATCGTGTTTGCTCGCAAAGGCAAAATCATCCGAGCAGAGGTTGTGTTGCAGTCGCGAACGGAAACCTACGGCCTACAGAAAAATCGCAATGATGAAATGAGCGGAGAAATTTCGATTAGACGCAGTGGATTTCCCAGAGTCTTGCAGCACGACATCGGTGGCAGCA
Organism: Verrucomicrobiota bacterium; assembly: GCA_004293285.1. Lineage (GTDB taxonomy): Bacteria > Verrucomicrobiota > Verrucomicrobiia > Verrucomicrobiales > Akkermansiaceae > UBA956. The sequence continues at coordinate 4,692 of RDYF01000032.1, forward strand.
ATCGTACTGTTGGAGGACCCTTGTTGGATCTCGATGGCCAATGTTTGGGCATGAACATTGCTCGCGCCAATCGTGCGGAAAGTTTCGCCATTCCGTTGGAGGAGCTAAAAGAAATTTTCGAAAGGCTTAAAGCCGTGAGTGAAAAACCGTGAGTGGCACATGGTTGATCTTGCCTCTGAGCAAAACATTTGACAAATACAGCCATGAACGATGAGGAAATGATGCATTGCAAGCAACCAGAGCGACAAATCGAGCGGCTGCGTGCCATCATGCATCGTTTGCGAGCCCCTGGTGGCTGTCCTTGGGATGCGGAACAGACGCATGAGTCGATCCTCAACAACATGCTCGAAGAAGCCTACGAGTGTGTGGATGCGATTCGTAGCGGTGACGAAACGCACATGAGAGAGGAGTTGGGCGATATGCTCTTGCAGGTGGTTTTTCATAGTGAAATCGCGCAAGAACGGGGCGCTTTTACCTTAGAGGACATCGCGCAAGCGATTGCCGACAAATTGGTGCATCGGCATCCGCACGTTTATGGTGATTCCTCCGTACAAGACACCGAGGGAGTTCTGGCGCAGTGGGATGCGATCAAAAGAGCCGAGAAAGGAAATCAGCTGCGCCCGTATTTGCACAACGTAGGAGTGGGGCTGCCGGCCTTGATGCGAGCGGCAAAATTGCAAAAAAAAGCGGCAAAAGTGGGATTCGACTGGCCCGATGAGGCAGGAGTGATCGAGAAAATTCGTGAGGAAATCGAAGAACTTACCCAGGAAACAGCTCCGGGGGCAGAACAACAGTTCGCCGACGAGTTAGGCGATGTTTTTTTCAGCTTGGTCAACTTGGCTCGTCACCGTGGATTGGATCCCGAGATCGTGGTGGCTCAAGCGAATGCCAAATTCGAACAACGCTTTGGTCAAATGGAGCAAACGCTTCGCGATTCTGGACTTCGTCTGGAGGAGTCGACTGCTGAGCAGATGGAAGCCGCGTGGCAAGTCGCCAAATTGGCCCGCGTCGATGCATCGACCTTGAAAATCCCGATCTCAGAAATTTAAGTTGAATTCTCGTGGAATATGATTTATTCTTCCTCCAAGCGAAGTTGATCGCACCACCCCCGGAAAACCAATGATGAAGCGAAACTCCCCCATTCTTGTCTCGATTCTCGGGATGTCTTCGTTCTTGATGGGACAAGAATTGGTGTCGAACCCCATTTCGGGCAATGCAGCGGCGGCGCGTCAGCCAGTCGTGGAGGCGGGGGATTTGATTCCCAACGCGCAACCATCCAGCCAAGCATTGCAAGCGGAAGACGAGGTGGAAAAGTTTCACTTCTTCGAAGGTTTTGTGAGCAAAACCAACCAGGATGAATTGCTGGGAATGGTGCTCAAGCATCTATTGCACGATCCAGAAAAGGCTTGTGAAGTGGTCAAAGAAGCCATTTTGGTTTCTGAGGCTGACGAAGATTTGGTGGCTGCGATCGTCGAAACAGCCTGTGAGGCCGCGCCTGAAAAAATGCGTATCATAGCGCAGTGTGCGATGGCAGTGAGTCCGACATCGCTTCATCGCATCCAACAAGTATTGGCGAAGTTGGACCCTGGCGGTGAGGATTTCCAGCTGGGTGGGAAAGATGGCATGGAAAAATCGGGCTTGGAAAAATCCGGGCTGGATGACGATGGCGGAGAAAGTGGACAAGTGATGGGAATCATTTTGGAAACTTCGCCGATTTCCAACCCTATTCCTCAAATCCCACCCGATATCCCAACCATTTCGCCGCCGCCTACATCGAACATTTCGCCGCCCGCTTCTTCTGCTAATCCAGTCAATTAAGCTTTTTCCTCAGTTGTCGAAATGGCGATTCGAGAGTAAGGTGGCCGCAGAATGTGTGATGGGAAAAAAAGCAAGACCTTGAACAAGTATCTGTGGATCTTTGGGGCAATCATTCCTAGCTGTGGAGTCATGCATTTGCCACGCCCTCAGAGCGAGTGCAAAGTTCACACGCCTGATGTATGGCAAGCGGTCAAATCAGCAGAACAGCGGGAAATTTCTCAAGGATGGCTGAAGGATTTTCATGATCAACAGGCAAGCGCGCTCGCGCGCGAAGCGCTCGAAGCCAATCAGGACTTGCAAGCAGCTGCGGCACAGTTGCGTGTGTCCCGAGAACTGACTTTGCAAGCACGCGCCGAACTTTTGCCGCGTCTGCGTGCAGCGGGGAGCGGAGGATTGAACGACAGCGATTCTTCCTTTTCACGGAACTATGGATTGACCCTAGGGGCTTCGTGGGAACCTGATCTGTGGGGGAGACTGCGCGACTTGAATCGTGCCGTGGCGGGAGATTTTGACGCTGCCGTAGCCGAGTATCGCGGTGCGCAGCTATCGCTTGTGGCTGCTACGGTCAAAAGCTATTGCAATGTCATCAGCGCGCAACAGCAATGTGTCTTGGCGGTGACAACTCGCGATTCTTTCGAAAAGAATCTTCGCATCATTGAGCGCAATTACAAATCGGGTGTTCCGAATGTGAGGGCTCTCGATGTTCAGTTAGGTCGTAGCAATGTCTCACAAGCACAAAGGACTGTGAAAGCGAGGGAACTAGAGCGCGATGATGCGATTCGGTCTCTTGAGGTTTTGTTAGGTCGGTATCCCGCTACAGCCATCAAACCCGGCGCCGATTTGCCGCGCGTGACTCAGAGAGTTTTGACGGGTTGGCCTGCCTCGTTAGTCGAGCGTCGACCCGACTTGCAGGCGGCGCGCGCGCGTTTGCAAGCAAGTGCTTATCGAGCCAGTGCCGCACGAAAGAATCTATTGCCGAATTTTTCGCTGTTGGGCAATGCCTCTGTTTCGGGAGCGCGACTTTCGCGTTTGTTGGACCCTGTCGAACTTGTCTCGACTGTGACAGCCAATTTCACTCAAGCTTTGTATGCGGGAGGTGCTTTGGAGTCCCAGGTAAGAGAGGCTGTTGATCGGAATCAAGCTCTGATTCATGAGTATGCTCAGCGCGCTCTGGTGGCATTTCGCGAAGTGGAATCATCGATGGCAGCGGAGGAGTCTCTGCAGCAACAAGAAATTTTCCTGCAAAAAGAAGTCGAGCAAGCAGCGCTGGCGGAACGTCAAGCGGAGCGCGATTACTCGGAGGGGATTGATGGCGTGGATATCCTGTCAGTGCTGGAGTCGCAACGTCGTGCAAACAACGCGCGCTCGGCCTTGATTCGCTTACAAAACGAAAGACTACAAAATCGAGTGGACCTTTACCTCGCTCTGGGGGGCTCGGAGTGAATGGCATTGCCGTGAAGGTCCACCAGATCTTCTGCTTCGTTCATGCGTTGTTCTAATGCTTCGACCAAGCTGAATTGATTGCGACAACGCTCCAGATTTTGCTGCGGTTTGGTGCATTTGAAATACTGATCGCCATTGAGGTAATCGGTTAGGAAACGTATGCCGCATTCTAGCGTGATGAGTTTTCCCGCGAAGGCGAGTTGTTCTTTTTCTGCGGATGTAAGGAAACGAGCACCCGCGCAATAACCTCGGATCAACGCCTCGTATCGTTCCATGCTGACACCCATATGGGCGACATTGGTGGCATTTTCGTCAAGCACTGGAGTCACCGTACGAACCATGTCCCCAAAATCATAGAGCGCAGAACCGGGCATTGTCGTATCTAAGTCGATCACACACAATCCCTCGCCCGATCGTTCATCGAGAAGCACATTGTTGATTTTCGTGTCATTGTGCGTGACGCGCTCGGGGATCATTCCAGCTTGCAGTAGTCGAACGATGCGCGAGCAATCTTGTTCGCGTGCCAGCACAAAATCGAGTTCGACAGCGACTTCGAATCGTCGACCATAAGCATCAGCATCTGCGGCTTCCATCAAGGCCTGAAAGCGCAGTTCTGTATTGTGAAAATTGGGGATGGTTTCATGCAGTCGTGGCCCGGGCAGAGTCGAAGTGAGTTCTTGGAAAAAGCCAAAGGCCTTGGCCGCTTGCCAGGCGAGTTCGGGGGAATCGATGCCATCGTAAGCACGAGTGCCTTCGATGAATGGGCTGAGGCGCCAGTAGTTGCCAAGCGCATCCATGGTGAAAGGACGACCATCGTGCGTGCAGATAAATCTGAGCACTCGTCGATCGATATCCATGACTCCCCGGCGCTGCAATTCATTGCGTTGATGGTCCGTGACGCGTAGGACATTTTCCATCAATTTCTCAGGATGGTGAAACACCCGGTGATTGATTCGCTGCAAAATGTAGCGCTGTTGTTGATTCGACTGATACGTAGCGAGAAACGTATCATTGATGTGACCTGATCCATAAGAGACAACATCCAGCAGTTGGGCCGAAACGACAAAGTCCGATGCGATAGCTCGAAGGTCGTGCATGATGTCTTTATGAGAGAGGCGATGGATAGTCTCCTGACTGCGTTAAAGCCAAAATGTTTTGAACGACATGAGCTTTATCTTGCGGGTAGGTAACGCCGAACCATGAACTGCTGGTTTCTAGCACTTGGCAGTCCGCCAAGCCTTGATGAATCAGAGAATCGACCACACTGGGAATGTAGCACTCCGATTTTTCTTCGTGTCCGTGCTGTTCGAGAAACTCGGTGAAGTGCTTTTCGAGATGAGCGAGAAATGATGGGGGGAATGCCCAGAAATTCATCGATACGAGAGAGTCATCCGCGATGGGGCGACGCTCGCCATCGAGAAATTCACCGCGCACAATGCCATCCGATTCACGTTCGATTTTGACGACTTCCTCGACTGATAGCAAGTGAGCGTTTTCATCGCAGCGGCAGATACCCCGATTCACATCACCGTGATCGGAAAGAGTGTTGCGCAGGCGATAACCGACCATGGCGTGATGTTCTATGTCATCATCGGCAGAAGGGTTGGTCAAAAATGACACGGCGCGGCGATAGGAATCTTGGCCGTAAAAGTCATCGGCATTGATGACAGCGAACGGTCCATCGAGCAGGTGCCGTGCGGCACGAATCGCATGACTGGTGCCCCATGGCTTGGTTCGAGAAGCAGGAGGCGTGAATCCAGTGGGGAGGTCGTCCAGTGCTTGGAAGGCGTAATCGACCTGGATTTTTCCAGAGAAGCGAGCGCCTACAGTGGCGGAAAAACTTTCAGCAAATTCTTGTCGAATGACAAAAATCACCCGTGTGAAGCCTGCGCGGATGGCATCGTAGACCGAGTAGTCCAGCACGGTTTCACCCTGCGGGCCCATGGGATCCATTTGCTTCAGTCCGCCGTAGCGGGAACCCATGCCGGCAGCAAGAATCAGCAGGGTGGGTGATTTTTTGTCAAAAGTATTCATGATTTGAAGAATTTGAGGATGATGCTCTTCAGGGCTTCCTCATCGGAAGAAGCAATTCATCGACGACAACAAAAAGGTCGATCAATAAGTAGGAGCTCCATAAGGATCAGCAGAAGGCCCTGAACGCTCTTGAATTTTATTTTTTGTCCAGATTACACCTTGCTTGGCGTCGCGATAGAGACCTATCGCTGTGTTGCAAGACGAGAGCGAGAGGCAAAGTAGAATCAAAATGGTGCGTTTCACGTAAGTGAAACTAGCAAAGCAGGAAGAGTCGACAAGAGGAAAATGAGCAGGAAATCGCCACGGCGATCAAGCGAGGGAGAGAATCTGCCCAGATAGCCGCGCCATCGGGCCATCAGACGGGTTTGACAGAATTTCAGATTTTTTTCAGAATTTCGCCATGGCAATCATCCCGTGATCCACCATTGTGATCGCGTTTCGTTCAGGATTTCCGAATCTTGCTTCATCTCCTTCTGGGCAATTCGGAAAATTCGGAAATTCTGCCTACTCGGCTTCCCTCCATCGAGAAAAACTGTTGCCCTGTGTCTGCCTCATTGAGCAGGGCTTTCCCCAGCGTATCGCCTTGAGGACATCGCTGAAGTGAAGGCGAGCATTCCGCGCGAGGGCTGGTGGAATCGGAGTTCGACGCAAAAACGCCGCAAGTCCGAAAACTTGCGGCGTATGAACGACTCGTTGCGCTAGCTCAGACGAACGTTTCCTTTTGATTGTCCGAGTTCAGCGAGTGAACTTCTTCGACAATGCCATCGACTGCCGTCGTAGCGAGTGGCAGTTCCACTTGCTCGACAACTGGGGCCGGTGCTGGTGTTTCAACCACCTGAGGAATTTCTCCTGTGGGTTCGGTCGATGGAGCTTCTGCGGCAGGTGCGGCTTCGACAGCGGGTGCTGGTGATGCGGTTGCAGCGGCAGCGGCTTGCTCTTTTTGTTCGCGAGCCATGCTGACGGCTTCCGCCTCTTCGGCGTTTTTCGCTTTGGCACCCGAAACAATCATCTGGCGACCCATGAAATGCTGGTCGTGCAGCACCTCGACAGCGCGTTTGGCTTCATCGATGCGCAGCATTTCCACAAAACCGTAGCCTTTCGAGCGATGGGTATGCTTGTTGTAAACCACCTCTACGCTGCGCACAGGGCCGATGCCTTTGAACAATTCCTCGATGTCCGACTCCGATGCTTCATAAGACAAATTGCCAATGTAAAGGCGGCAGGATTCGACTTGGCTGAGGCTGGGTTCGCGGCGTTCCCGGGGAGCTCGTGGTTCACGGGGTTCGCGTGGAGCCCGTGGCTCGGCAGAAGTCCTAGCATCGCGTGTATTCGAACGAGGCGCTTGTTTTTCGTTGCGAGTTTTGGCCGTGCTTTCATTGCGTGTTCGCGTTCCGTCCTTTTCCTCCTTGCGTGCGGGACGCTTGGGTTCTTTGTAGAGACCGAGGAGTTTGAGGAATTTCTGCCACAGGCTGAGCTTCTTCGGTGCTTTACGGCTGACGAACGATTGATGTTGTGATAGCGGCCGTGGTTTGCCTTGAGGGGCTCCTTGTTGGCGATTGCGGTTTCTGTTACGGTTGCGGTTGCGATTACGATTGGGGTTGTGTTCCTGTGTTCCGTTGGACATGGTATTTGTGTTTCTGTGTAGTGGGCAGCAATCCCGGCGCGCGGAACCAAGTGAATGGTGGGCTCGCAAGAAGTCTTGAGCTAGGTAGCAAGCAAGCGTGAGCGACACGCTCTCCCGTCTTACCCAAGTGGAAGATGGGGTGATAGGGAGTGCTTGAGATGGGCCGTGGTGCTGCCATTTGTGGTGGGCAGACGGAAAAGAAGAGTCTGCGCGGGCGCAAGGTAGTCGATTCTCTGCAGAAATCAAGACCAAAGCGAGCCGTGGCAAAATTCTCCTTTTGGGATTCGCGGAGGAGCTTAAGATCGGATGGAGCTATCGCCAAAATAGGGAACCAGCGCGGGCGGGATCGTAATCGAACCATCCTCTTGCTGATATTGTTCCAGCAGCGCGACGTAAAGTCGGGGTAGCGCAGTGCCCGAGCCATTGAGGGTGTGGGGGAAGCGGTTTTTTCCTTCGCCATCCTTGTAGCGAAGTTTCATGCGGCGAGCCTGAAAATCGCCAAACCATGAGCAACTCGAGACTTCTAGGTATTTCCCCTGACCGGGAGCCCAGACTTCGATGTCATACGTTTTAGCGGAATTGGCACCAAGGTCTCCGGTGCAGAGTTCAATGGTGCGATAGTGAAGACCGAGTTTTTGCAAAATGGCTTCCGCATGAGCAGTCAGTTCCTCCAGAGCTGCGAGGCCTTGGTCGGGATGGACGACTTGAACGAGTTCGACTTTATCGAACTGGTGCATGCGGATGATGCCCTTATTGTCGCGTCCTGCCGATCCAGCTTCGCGGCGGAAGCATGGAGTGTAAGCGCACATTTTGAGAGGCAGTCGGGATTCTGGGACAATGGTGTCGCGGTAAAGATTGGTGACAGGAACCTCCGCAGTGGGCGCGAGGAACAGTTGATTCTGGCCAGATTCATCGGGTTCGGTGCCATACATGTCCTCTTCGAACTTCGGCAACTGCCCTGTGCCTTCCATGCACTCACGTTTGACTAAGTGGGGAACATTGACTTCCTCATAACCGTGATCGGTCTGAGTATCCAAGAGGAAATTGATCAGCGCACGTTCGAGCTTAGCGCCACGTCCGCGGTAAACGGCGAATCCCGAACCAGAGACGCGCACGGCGTCATCCCAGTCGATGAGTTGGTGCCGTGTAGCAAGAACGACATGATCCTGAGGATCGACGATTTCTGGTGCCGCGCCCCATGTGCGGACCACAGGATTTTGCGTTTCATCCTCACCTTGGGGGCAGGCCTCATGGGGGAGGTTTGGAATCATCATCAGATGCTCTTGTTGCCGCAGCGATGTGGCTTCAGCCTCGGCATCGAGAGCTTCAATTTTGGCATTGATCATGCGTGCTTCAGACTCCGCAGCGCTGGTATCTTCGCCTTTCCCTTTGGCCATGCCAATTTGTTTGGCGATGAGTTTGCGCTGGGATTGCAAAGCTTGTTTTTCCGTTTCCGCAGCGCGGCGTTTTTCATCGCAGGCGAGCACGTCTTCGATGAGTTTCCAATGATTGCCCCCTCGCAATTTGAGTCGATCTTGGACGGCAGTGGGATTTTCGCGGATGATACGGATGTCGAGCATAAGAAGAAAAATTACGGTTGAGCGGGGAGCGGAGGTAGTCCGGCGGTATCCGAACGATGACCATTTTCGGACATGGCGGATTCGGCAGATGATGGGATATGGGTATGCGGGAGCGAAGCTTCTGACGCGTTCGGCAGCAGTGGATTTTCTGCATTAAAATCCGCGGGAAGCTCGCCCTCGAGAAACATCGGCGAGGAATCAGGACGGTTCAGTCGATGGGCGAGGATGCGAGGCCAAGCTTGGGCATCGATCAACTGGCCTTTATAAGTCAGTTCGACAACTTGCCCGTGATATTTTTTTTGTCCAAACAAATGAGCTTGCTGGGCATCTGGGGCTTGTGGGGTGTAGGTGACTTGTAGGAGTTCTTCGCCCGTGGACCAATCAAGGGGTTCAGTCGTCCACTGATACTCCACGCGTCCTAGGCTGGTGTCGGCGGGTTGCACTTCTTTTTGAGCTCCCCATTCTTCAAAGAAATTCACGCGCACTTCAAGGTCTCGTCCTTCAATTTTTTCCGACGGTGGACATTGAATGGGGATGGTGAGAACAATCTTTTCTCCTTCTTTGCGAGCTGAGTCTTGAAAAACGCGAATGCGACCAAGCACCAAGCGGTTGATTTTATCCTGTGGTTGTTCAAAGCCGGACTTCAGTTTTTCGGCGGCTTGCACATAAAGTTGACCGGCAGTGGTCGTGCCGAGTTGGAAGACTTGGTGGTAGTATTGTTTTGCTCGGTCGTAGATGCCCATGTCCTCGTGACAGAGTCCGAGTTCAAACAGCACGTGAGGTTGTTTGGGGGATTGCTGGAGGGCTTGTTCGAGTTTTGTAATCGCCGTCATCATGTCCTCGGCTAAACGGGCGGTTTTGGCTTCCTTCCACAACTTCTCCGTGATGGGGTCGCCAATCTCAGGCATGGACAGAGACTTCGGCTGAGGCAGAGGGGCGGGATTGACTTTCTCCACAATCGTCTGTGGGACCGGGGCCGGTGCGGGGGGGGGGAGTTTTTTTGTATCGGCGATGAGCGGCGCGATGGGAGCGATGAGAGGTTCATTGATCGCGACCTTCGGTAGGTTGATGGCGATTGGTTCGGTGCGCGGGCTTGCTTTGGCCATTTCCAAACGCATGGCGAGAGCGATGGCAGCAGTCATCAATTGCGCGAATGCCATGATGGCCAGAAGCCAGCATGACAGGCGAAAAGTCAATTGATGCGAGGAAGCTTGCGCCATAGCGGGGCGGCTATCTTGTTGGCTCTCCTGTCAAAGTCAAGCCAGTTTGAAAGAGGCCTATCGCAGGGCGATCAAGCTAGGAAGCGAATCTCCCGTGATAGGAACGCAAGCGGCCATCGAGGCTGGTTTTGACAGAATTTCCGAATTTTTCCGAATTTCGTCATGGCAATCATCCCGAGATTCACCACTCCGATCTCGCTTGGTCTGCCTGAAAGAGCATGGCTTTCCCTTGCTTGATCGCCGTGAGGCCTATCGGCGAATACCGCCATTGCGAGTTATAGCACGTTGTCTTCGTTTTTTTAAAGCGATTCAGAGGCAGATCATTTCATGTCTGCGAGCTTATGATTCATGGAGATCGATATCCGGAGTAGGCGCATCACTTCAACCATCGTACGTTGATCTCGGGCAATGTTGGCACACTGAGGATTGCGCTTATGATAGCGGCTGATGTAGCGTCCTACATCGGCTTGAAGTTGGCGGATTTGCGCATCACAATTTCCAATCAGAGAGCGCAATTCGGAAAGTTGCCGATTGATGGTGCCCATCTCTTGGAAAACGACAGCGGCGCGTTCGCGTTTGGACTGTTTGAACTCTTGGAGTTGGCTATCGAGCGAATCGAGCTTTTGGTCACCTGCTTCGAGTTCGGCCGCAATTTTTTCGCGTTGATTTTTCAGTTCGCGGAATTCCTGTTTCAGGTTAGTGATTTCTTGTTTGACCTTGTCGATCTCCGATGGGGGAAAGGAGTCGCGCTTGAGCACTTCAATTTTGGTCAAGTGACCTTCATGAATGCGTCGGATTTCGCGGGCACGGCGAACCAGCAAATCGCGTTCTTGGGCGAGCTCTTCCAAATGTGACAACAGCTCGGTTCTTTGCTGCTCAATCCCATCTTGATTGGGACTGGACTCATTCAGAATGTTCGCTCTTTCGTCGTGAAGGTTGGCTAGTTTTTCATTGAGCTCTGTCATCAACTTCGAGTGCTCGTCATGCTCCTTGATGTATTTGCGTAGGTTCCAATACTCTACGGAGAGAGCATCGACACCTTCCGTTCGGTCCCACAGGGTTGCCCCCAGTTGGTACTCTGCTTGGCGTAGTAGCGACATTTCCGAAGAGGCGTCGGCTAGACGCTTGGCACGTCGTTCGATCCCGAACGATTTCGCAATGAGTGCAATGTAGTACTTGGCGGGGGTCATCGTTTTAGGTGGTGCTCTTCATGCACGCGGCTAGGTTAGCAATTACGTTGACGTCGTCAAGCGTAGTTACGTTTCCGGTGATTTTTCCATGCGTCACGAGCTCCTTGAGAAGTCTTCGCATGATTTTCCCCGAACGCGTTTTGGGCAGCGCGGGAGCGAAGTAGAGGTCGTCGGGCTTGGCGATAGCACCAATGGATTTGCCAACGTGTTGGCGCAGAGCTTGGAGAAGATCATCGGAGGGCTGATGCGATTCCTTTAACGTGACAAAACAGACAACCGCTTGCCCCTTGAGATCATCAGGGCGACCTACCACCGCCGCTTCGGCTACGGCGGGATGGGCAACAAGCGAGCTTTCGACTTCAGCGGTGCCGAGACGGTGACCGGAGACATTCAAAACATCATCGATGCGGCCCACGATCCAAAAATTGCCGTCTTGATCGCGTCGTGCACCATCTCCGGCGGTATAGATGCCTTTGTAGTCCGACCAGTAGGTTTTTTGATAGCGTGCTTTATCGCCATAAATGCTGCGAGCCATCGAGGGCCAGGGTTGGCGAATCACGAGTTTTCCTCCTTCATTGGGAGCGCATTCCTTGCCATTTTCATCAAAAATGGCGGCATCGACGCCAAAAAACGGCAAGGTGACAGTTCCGGGTTTCGTGGGCGTGCAGCCTGGCAAGGGGGTGAGCATGATGGCTCCGGTTTCGGTTTGCCACCAAGTATCAACAATGGGGCATCGTTTGCCGCCGATGTGTTTGTGATACCACATCCAGGCTTCGGGATTGATGGGTTCTCCGACAGAACCGAGGAGGCGCAGAGACGAGAGGTCGTGATTGGCGGGGTAGTGGTCGCCAGCCTTAATGAACGCGCGAATGGCGGTGGGAGCAGTGTAAAAAATCGAGACGCCGTGTTGTTCGATGATTTTCCAGAAACGTCCGAAGTCGGGATGATTCGGTGCGCCCTCATACATGACTTGAGTGGCACCATTGGCGAGCGGGCCATAGACGATGTATGAGTGACCCGTGATCCATCCGACATCGGCTGTGCACCAGTAGACATCTTCCTCGCGGATGTCGAAGATGTATTTGAAAGTCGTGTAAGTGCCCGTCAGATAACCGCCACTGGTATGGAGGATCCCCTTGGGTTTGCCCGTGGAACCGGAAGTGTACAGGATGAAAAGCGGATGCTCTGAATCAAAGGCCTTTGCTTTGTGGGAAGATTTGACTTGTTCCACCTCCTCGTGCCACCAGAGGTCGCGGTCGGGCGTCATCGACACCGGTTGTCCGCAGCGACGAAAGACAATGACCTTGCGAACGTGAGAGTATTTTTCCAGTGCGGCATCGACATTTTCCTTCAACGGAACGATTTTTCCACGACGCCAGCCACCATCGGCTGTGACAATCAGAGAGGCCCCGGAGTCTTCCAATCGATCAACGATCGAATCGGCTGAAAAGCCACCAAAAACCACCGAATGAACGGCTCCAATCCGGGCGCACGCGAGCATGGCAATGGCGGCTTCGGGGATCATGGGCATGTAAATGAGAACGCGATCCTTGGCTTTCACGCCTTGCTTTTCGAGAACATTGGCAAATCGATTGACCTCTCGTTCGAGTTGAGCGTAGGTGATCACGCGCTGATCACCGGGTTCTCCTTCAAAAATGATGGCAGCTTTGTTGCGTCGATGACTGCGTGCATGGCGATCGACGCAATTTTCGGCGACATTCAATTTGGCGCCGACAAACCATTTGGCGAAGGGCGCCTTCCAGTCGAGGACTTGCGACCAAGGTTTTCGCCAAGCCAGTTCGCTAGCCTCCTTGCTCCAAAAGACATCCGGTTGTTGGATGGATTGACGATAGAGTTTTTTGTATTGAGCAAGAGAAGAAATGCGAGCTTGCGCAGAAAACTCGGGGTCGGGTGAAAAAACGCGTTCTTCTTGGAGGTGACTTTCGATTTTAGGGCTCATGGGTGATTTTTTGCGAACGAGTCGGACCATAGAAAAGATCAGAGTGGGTGTAAACGTCAAATGCGTGGGGGATTTGTGATTGCAGCAAAGCACATGATTGATAGTCTGTTGTTATGAAAGCACTGACCGTCGGCGAAATGCGAGATTGGGAAGAGGGAATGAAAGAGCGAGGTTGCGAAGAAGCAACCTTGATGGAACGGGCAGGCAAGGGAATTGCTGAGGCGCTTCGCAAGCACTTTCCGCTTCCTGGAAGTTTGGTGATCTACTTGGGCAAAGGCCACAATGCGGGCGATGCGTTGGTGGCTGCGAGGCATTTGCAGCGATGGGGGTGGCGGGTGGAATGTCGGGCGGTTTTTTCTGAAATACATTGGGCGGTATTGACGCGTCAGCAGTATCGGCAATGGCGCGATCTTCCTGAGGTTGTGGAGGCGGCATCCTCGGTTACGGTCGTGATGGATGGTTTGCTGGGCATTGGCGCGCGGGGGATGCTGAGAGATCCAGTTCGTAGAGCAGTGCTCGAGATACGAGAAATGCGAGAGAAGTCGGACGCGATCGTGGTGGCTCTGGATGTCCCTACAGGCCTTGATGCCGAGACGGGGGTTTCAGATGATGTGGTAGTCGAAGCAGACATGACTCTAGCGATTGGCGCGCCGAAGCTCGGCTTGTTGGATGCCAAAGCGGTGAATGTGGTGGGTCGAATCGAGCTGATCGATCTCGGCATCGTCAAGCGTCGAGAAAGCGATCAAGCGCGTTGTTTGATCGTTCCTGGTTCCTTGGGTTCGGTGTTGGTGCGTCGTCCTCATGATTTTCACAAAGGGCAAGCAGGTCGCTTGAGTGTTGTAGCGGGATCTCCTGGAATGGAAGGAGCGGCGGTGCTGTGTGCCAACGCGGCGATGCGAGTGGGTGCGGGAATGGTAACCCTGTGGGTGCCAGAGCGCGCATTGCCAGGAGTGATTTCGCGCGTCTTTCCCGAGGTCATGGTGCGCGGATTTCGATCCCTCCGAGAGGTGGAATGGGGAAAAGCCGATGCATTTATCATGGGGCCTGGTTGTGGCGAGGGGCTGGCGGAAGATTTTGAGCAAATGGCCGATTTATTGCTGCGCGACGACTTGCCCGGAGTTTTGGACGCTGATGCGCTCAATGCGATCGCTCGACACGAAGGGCATCACGTTTTCCGAGAGCATCATGTGCTGACGCCGCATGCGGGAGAATTTGCACGACTTTTTCCTGATCGAGTTCAGCTTGAGCGCGAGGAAATGTGTCGCACTTTTGCGGCGAGTCACGATGCGGTGTTATTGCTGAAAGGGGCGAGGACACTGGTTCATCAGCATGGCAGTCCATTGTTTTACAACAGCACAGGACATGCGGGCATGGCGACAGCGGGCATGGGCGACGTGCTTTCCGGAGTGATTGGTGGGTTGCTGGCGCAGGGTGTGCCTGCGATGGAATCGGCGTGTCTCGGCGCTTGGTTGGCAGGTCGAGCCGCAGAATGTGCGGCGCCTCTGGGTTCAGTCTCCTTGCGTAGTGTTGTGGCAAGTGATTTGCTCCTGCACTTGGGAGTTGCTCTGCAAGAGTGGGAGAGCGCTTGATTGGGGCGGAAAGGGAAGGATCGATGCTCGAAAAAATCTTTGCGCCCTTCACGTTATTTACTGACAAATGGTCGGTTCTTTGGTGTTACATTGGTGGACACGAAATTTTTTATGAACACGACACACACCTACTGTCAAACACATGCAACACGTCGGCTCTCCTCACAACGAGGATTTACTTTGCTCGAAATGGTCATCGTTTTGGGAATCATCGGTCTGATCATCGGAGGAGCCATTGGAGTGATGGGGAAAGTGGGGGATGGTGCGGCCATTCAGCGCGTCAAAGGAGATTTCAATTCGCTGGGCAGTGTTCTCAAAATGTACAAGATCAATAACGGTTTTTATCCCTCAACGTCCCAAGGGCTGAATGCTCTTGTGACCCGTCCGAGCGGTTCTCCTGCGCCAAAATCGTGGACGGCCTTGGCGGACCGCGTGCCATTGGATCCTTGGGGTTTAGAGTATGTCTATCGCTTTCCCGGTAGCAAAGTTGCCACGGAGTTTGAACTCATTACACGAGGCAAAGATGGTCAATTGGGAACGAGCGACGACATCTCCAGTCAGGAGTGATTCAGTGCTTTACCCTCTATGAAAGCCTCTGAGAGCCAGTCGAGAAAGCCGCGGGAATCGCGCGGCTTTACTTTGCTTGAATTGGTGATCGTGATGGTCTTGATCGGGCTCGCCATGGCGGGAGCCATTACGCTGTTCATCAGCAATTCTGCAGAACGGCGATTGCGCAACATCTCGGGCGATATCGAGCTTTTGGCAAAAAGAGCGCGTGCTGTGGCGATGGTGCAACAAACGCCATACGCCATCACATTCACGGCTCACGAGGCCTCGTTAGGTCCTTTGGTTGAAGCGGGGCTTCAGACCTCCGAGCGGCAGATGAAGCAGCAGCGTGAAGACGAAGCTATTGCGGACGGTTCCATGGAATCCCGATTTCTGCCCGTGCGTGATTCATTGTCATTTGAAGAAATGGAACTTTCGATTCGTCGATGGGGCGCGGTGAACTGGTTGCCGATGTTGCGCCAAGATCCGCTGGTTTGGCGATTTGATCCCAAGGGCATGTGCGAGCCCATGGGTGTCAAATTGGAGTATCCCGATGGCTGGATCGAGCTGGAATTTCACCCGCTCACTGCGGGGATTCGAGATCGCACCATGGAGGCGAGAAGATGAGAGGGGCATTGATCATTCATCCGGCGAAGCGTCGTCAGTCAGGCTATCTGTTGCTAGAGGTCGTCTTAGCGATGGGGCTTTTTGCCCTTGCGGCGACAGGTTTCACCAGAGCTTTGCAGTCTGCGGCAGATGCTTCCGATATGGCGGCTCGCGAAATGCAAGTGACGCGGATTTTGCAGAGTTCCTTGGACGAGGCATTATCGTTGCCCGTCTTGGAAGAGGGCGAAACGACCGAGGACTTGGAAGAGCGTGAGATGCGCATTGTGACGAATTTTGAACGAATCGAAGATCTCGAAAACCAGCAAGGTCAGTTATTGCAAGACATGTGGCGAATAACCGTGACGGCTTACTTTCGCCAGGGCACGGTGGAATTGACACGTAGCGCTACGACTTGGCGCTATGGCCGACTTTATCAACCATGAGTGCCCGAACCAATCAGCGATATCGTCGTGGTTTCACCTTGATCGAGGTGGTGATCGCGCTTGGCATGATGGCAGCGCTGATTTTGTTGTGCGCGCGACTGGCGACAGCGAACATTCAGCTTGCCAACGGCATTCAACAACAGCAGTCGGAAAACAGCTTGCGTGAGGGATTTTTCGAGATGCTCAAGCAGCATTTGTGTTCCCTGCCGGGGAATGCGCGTCTGGAATTGCAGTATACCAAAGGGGCTCAGCCTTATGAATATACTTTGGTGCTGCAGAACGTTCCTCTGGCCTTTACTTGGGGAGGGGTTGAGCGGATTGCCAAGGCAGTGGAAATTGCAGGCGTGAAACGTCGAGATGGCTTCATCAACGTCGTCATGCGCTATTATGAAAACCCGATCATTTCCGATGAAGAGCAGATGGCTGATGCGCGTCGTGAAAAGCCATTTGCCGAAGTGATTTTGATGGAAAACTTGCGCTTTTTTGAGTGGCGCGCCTTGGATGGTCGATCGATGGATTGGTTACTGGACTGGGATCTGCAGGGGCGTTTGCCACTGCAGTTGGAGCTGGTGACGGCGCAGGGTGCCTATGGCGAAGAGATGAAACAGATTTTCTGGATTGTTCCCAAAGTGAGTCCGGCCGTAGTGATTCGCAATACGGCGCAAAATCCGAATCAGGGAGGCAATCCCTCGGCAAACAACGGTGGTGGAAACAATCCGAACCAAGGTGGCGACGGCACCGGCAATGGTGGTGTCGATGGAGGAATGATCGATATCAATCCTGGCAACAATCCAGGTTCAGGGTTAGGAGGGAATCAATGAGAGTGGATTCGACCATGGTATATGAACGGAATCGAGTTCATCGACGCGGCATGGCACTGCTCGCGGTGCTTTGGCTGATGACCATTTTGGCATTTGCAGCGCTCACTGCTGTGAAGCTGCTGTCCTTTGATCTCGATATTGCCGATGCCCAAATCAATGGATTTAAAGCGCGGCAAGCTGCGGAAATCGGCATTGCTGTAGGAGCCAACCCTGTTGTGAAAAGAGATGATCCCATGCTGCAAACGACAGGGGAAGACGGTGTCAGTTACCAAGTTCAATTGCGCTCTGAGGGAGAGCGATTCAATATCAATCATTTGCTGTTGAACAGCGGTGACAAGAATTTGCTCAAAGAGATTTTATTGCACTGGGGGATCGAAGCGGAGTTTGCGCAAGAAGTGGCCGATGCCATGTTGGACTGGGTGGACTCCAATGATGAAATTCAACTCAATGGTGCGGAGCGTGAGTACTACGAGAAACTTGGCCGCATCAATCAGCCGTTCAATCGGCCTTTTTATTCTTTAGAAGAAATGCGTCTGGTCCGCGGCATGGAGGTGGTGGAGCAAATCAAGCCCGATTGGCGCGATTGGTTTACGGTGTGGAGTGCTGGTGGGCTCGACGTCAATGAAGCCAGTGCGGAAAAGATCGCTCTGGCGGCGGAATGCAACATCGAGGATGCCAACACCTTGGTCGAAATCGTTCGGGGTCCTGATGGCATTCGCGGCACGGAAGATGATGCGCCCTTTTCATCGCTCAATGATGGACAAGGCGGCGCGACTGTGTTTCAAATCCTCCGTGTGGCTGAATTTTATGCACCTGTTGTGACTCCGCGACTTGCGGTGAACGATGGTACTATGAGGATCGAGAGCTTGGGGCAATCTGGCGATAGCAAACGGAAAATCGTGCTCGTGATGCGCAACCGCACGGGGCGCCCAACCATTTTGGAAAAAACTGAAGAAGTCGTACCGTGAATCAAAAAACAGAAATGGTAATGGTGTTGCCAGGTGTCACTGGCTGGGAAATCTGGGCAGGCCTGCCGGGCGCGCCGCTGGAGCTTCGAACGACCTCGGAGCAGGCGAACGCGGGCGGAATTGTCGACTTGCCTGCAGGCGATGTGATGCATGTGTTTCGCGTGCGTGATGCGACTGTAATGCCCTTCAAAACCAATACGGCCGACGAATCGTTATTTGAGGATGTCGCGCAGATGCATTGCGAGCGCATGGGAGTCAAAGCAGATCCCTTTGCGGGGCAATTGCTCGATTTTTTCGTCACCGAGAAAACCGAAGAAAGCGCCGCCATCACTGCCGTGGTCTTGCGTGCTCCAGAAGAAGGGCAGTTGCCACCGCGCAGCCCCAAATTCTTTGACTATTCGCCTCGTGTTTACCCTTTTGTGGGCAATGGTGTTGCCCTGTGGAAAGAGCTTGGTCACTGGGTTTTTGCTTTTTATCGTTCTGGTCAAATGCTTTATGCACAGTCGACCGCCAATGACGAAGCTCTGCCAGATGCCAATTTGGCGCGCGA
Source organism: Verrucomicrobiota bacterium (assembly GCA_004293285.1). Taxonomy (GTDB): domain Bacteria; phylum Verrucomicrobiota; class Verrucomicrobiia; order Verrucomicrobiales; family Akkermansiaceae; genus UBA956. Next base: position 23,084 of record RDYF01000032.1, read on the forward strand.
CATTTGGTTGGCGATGAAGCAATTGGGTTTTCAGGGGATATCAGTCGTGATTGATTCCGTGATGGTATGGCATCCGGATGGCGAGCAAGGAGACGCAAGTGCGCTGGCAGGTGTCTTTGAAGTGCCGGTACAAGTTGCTGCAAGGCCCGACCCAGTAGTTCCATCGACCGAGTGTCGACTCCTGCCGGCGGATGTTTTCGCCGAGCGCAGGGCTGCACAAAAGCGCAAACAAGTCATCACGGCATTGGGTTCAATCGCAGCTGTTTTGGTTCTCTTCCTGTTATGGGCGGGATGGGGAGTGTTGGCGGAAATGCGTGAGACCAATCAACTCAAAGCGCAAGCATTGGCGATGCAACCTGAGCGCGACGCGTATTCTCGACACAAAAGCAAATGGAGAGAGCTAGCTCCATTGGTGGAAGAAGATCAGTGGCCCGTGGAGACCTTGTATCGCATTACCAAATGCATGCCCATGCCCAAAGGGGTGATTCGTTTGCGTGAAGCCAACATTGGCAATAACGAAATCCGCATCAAAGGAGAGGCAAATCAATCTCCTCCGATTGGTCAATTCAGCTACGCCATCAATAAAAGTGCCGAATTGTCGCGGTTCAAATTCACCGCACCACCTCCCAGCAACACGGCGAAGGGCTGGACTTTTGAAATTCAGGGGGCAGTTCCACAAGATCAACCGTAGTCGTTCAGCTCATGGATATCATTTTACCAACACATTTTCTCGCCAGTGGTTTTAACCTGTCGTAGCATCGCCTTCATTCACCACCATGTCGAAACGGGAATCCCATCTACTCATTCTTTTCGGAGTTACAGGACTGATCCTGCTCTTGCTCTGGGGCTATCAGTCCTACACGGGTTTTCGTCTTCGTTTGCAAAACGACAGAGTGATGGCCGAAACAGAATTGCGCGAAGCGGAACTTTATCTGAAGTCGAGCGACTCGATTCGTGATGAAATCGAATGGCTCAGTCAGCACGAACCGCAGCCGCAAGCAGGGGAGCAGGTGCCCACCAAACTGCAGCAACTCGCTTCTGCCGAGGCCAGTCAAGCAGGGATGTTGGTCAAAAAAATGGAAATTCTCCCCGATCGCAGTGCGGAGTCGGAGGAAACCACGCATTACAAAGTCGGCCAAGTCAAATTTACCGTGACGGGCGAGGAGAAAAACCTCTATGCTTGGTTTGATCGCATGCATTCTCCGAACGATTTTCGCGCCATTTCGCAACTGACTCTGAGTCCCAATCGCGAGGACGACTCGAAAATTGATTGCCAAGTGGTTTTCGATCAATGGTATGTGCCCCTGACCCCTGAGATGTAATCCGATGAAAAAGCTTTTCGTTCTATGGCTCATGCCAAGTGTACTGTTGGCTGCTGCTCCCAAAAAACCGCTGCCGGGACGTTATGCGGCGCTTTATACAAGCTCGCCATTCACTACCCCCGCGCCTCCTGCGATCAATCAACAGGCGATGGTGAATCCGCTCGACGACTGGGCGCTCGGCGGTGTCAGCAAATTTCCTGATGGTTACTTCGTGATTTTGCTTAACAAAAAACGGCCCGATGAAAAAGTCATCATCCAGCCGGGATCTGCTTCGGATTATGAAGTGATCGAGGTCGTTGATGGAGGTCAAAACTATACGGGCACTCAAGTCAAATTGCGATACCGAAAGAATATGGTTGGGATCGTGACATTTGATCAAAAGTTGCTCAGCGTTAAGTCGCCCGAACAGGGGAAAGTAGCTCCTGCAAGTCAACCCAGCATGCCGCCCGGCGTGCAATCCATGCAGGGCGGGTTGGATCAGGGCAATCGCGGCAATCGCATTGGTCCCCAACCTCGTCTTCGCACCATCGCCCCCCCGGCTCCGGGAGGTCGCAACACTCCCATTCCTACCCAACCACAACGCTAAGATTCTTTTCCGATTATGCATCATCGTCTCATTTCTTTGACCAGCATCCTAGCCCTGATGCTCCCATGGCTTTGCGCCCAGACGCCCAATCCGTCACTGCCGGGACAAGCAGGAGTAGAGCGTTTCTCGCAGCCACCCATTCCCGTGCCGCCAGCGGTTACGGCGCCTGATGCCGCTGCTCCTGGAGGGGCTCGCCCCGTGCCGAACGCTCAGGCGACGCCAGAAGCCAATGGCATTTCAGCCGATGGACGCATGCCTAACCTACCTGCAGGTCAGGACAATCGGGCGGTGAAGGCTCCCAATCCGAGCGATGTTTGCGATTTTCCATTCAATTTCCCCAAACTCAATGCGGAAGGATTGGGCTACGTCTACCGACAATTGACAGGGCGTCGTGTGGTGATGACCGCTGAGGTAAAGGACTTGGAAATCTATTTCGTGCAGCCGCCGCCGATCACATACGGAGAGGCGACAGATTTGCTCAAAGCGGCATGCTTGATGCACGGATTTGTGTTTGCTCCAGGCGGCGAGGGCTGGGATAAGCTTACCACCGCAACTCAGGGTCCCAAGCCCGGGACAGGAGAAATTCCCTTAGTGACCAGCGCTGCCGCGTTACCTGTCGGCGATGAAGTCGTGCGCTATGTCATGACTCTGAAATACATGAAACCGGATGAAGTCATGCGGGTTTTTCAAACCGTAGTGACTCAATTCAATAGCTTTGGATCGATCGTAGCAGTGCCCAATGCTTCGGCGCTGATTATCACCGAAAACACGTCGCTGATCCGTGCCTTGATCGATCTCCAGGCGAAAATCGATGTTCCTTCATCGAATATCGAAACGAAATTCATTCGCGTGCAATTTGGCGATGTGGAAGAACTGGCTGCGACATTGAACGAAATTTTCACGGCCCAAAACGCCAGCCAAAGCACCGCCGGGGTGCAGCGTGTTGCGCAACCGGCAGCTGCGCCTGGCGGACAAGCTGCTGCCGCGAACACTGCGACGGGTGGCTCCACCGCTGGGGAAGCGCCGCCGATCCAAATTGTTCCTGATATCCGTACCAATCGAATTTTTGTGATGGCGAGGCCCTTGGATTTGGTGTTCATTGAAAGTCTGGTTAAGGAGTTCGATGCCCCATCGGATCAGCGTAATTTCTTGCGGCGCAAGCTGAAGTTTTTGGCAGTAGCTGACTTCTTAGACGTAGCCAGCGATGCCCTGAGTCGGGCTTTTGGAGGAAGTGCCGATGGCGGCTCGGCCTCTACAGGTGGCAGAGCGGCCACAAGCACCAATCTTGGTCGTGGTGCGGGGACCAATCGTTCATCGACCAACAACAATAGCAATCGCTCAACAGCGCTGAACCAAGCGGGTGGCAATCAGTTTGGTGGCAACAACTCAGGAACCGGAGGCAACAGTGGAGGATCCAACTTGAGTGGACCTGAGGTCGATACCAAGCCGGTATCAGTTCTCGTAGGGCGCACGCTTTTGGTGGCCGACAACATCACCAACTCCATTGTGGTGCAGGGCCCGCCAGCAGGGGTGGAGATCATCAACAATCTTTTGGATGAAATCGATGTCAAAGCCGATCAGGTCATGATCTCGACAGTCTTTGGCCAACTTACGCTCAGCAATGATTTGGAATACGGGCTTGAATGGTTCAAGAGATTGGGAGACGACAACGTCGCAGGTTCGATAGGTGGGTTGTTGCCATTGACGGGTACGACGGCATCGACGACCGACAACATTTTCACCACAACCAATCCTTTGAATCTTGGCACCAATGGAGGTTTGGGAGTCTATGGCAAAATGGGCAATAATTTGAATGCGTTTCTCAAAGCATTACAAGAAACGGGCGATTTTAACGTGATCTCTCGACCAACGATCTTTACCGCTAACAACCAAAAAGGCTTTATTTCGAGTGGACAACAAATTGCAGTTCCTTCGAATAGTTTCAACGGTGGCTTAAATGGTGGTCAGAGCACGAACATTGAGTATCGTGATGTCGTGTTGTCTTTAGAAGTGGTGCCATTGGTCAATTCAAAAGATGAGGTCACGTTGCAGATCTCCTTGATCAGTCAGGGTGTTGGCCAGAACCGTCAGATTGGTTCGGGCGAAAATGCTTTTGCTGTGCCTGACATCATCAGTCGTGAATTACTGACCACGGTAACGGTGCCCAACAACCAAACGGTGGTTCTGGGAGGCTTGATCACGGAAGAAACGAGCAAGGCCGTGAAAGGCGTGCCTTTTGTCAGCCAGATTCCTGGAATTGGGAAATTGTTTTCGAGCACAACCGATAAGAAATCTCGCAATGAGTTGGTGATTTTCATTCAGCCGAAAGTGATTCGCGACGAGCGGTCGATGGTAGTGGCCAATCAGGACATGGATCGACGATATGAGATGTCGGGCCAAATTCGCGAAATGGATGAGTCGAGCGTGTTGCCCATAGTCCCGGTTGACGAGCAGTTGCCTGATCCACAAACGCTAACAGCGGAGCCTGTTGCCGGAGAGGTCACAGCAAACTCTGCAAAAGCCAAGGTGCCGCAAGCTGCGGTGCCGCCGAATCCCGAGAAAAAATCCTCGTTCTGGGACAAAATTCGCAAGAAGAATAAGGAATAACTGATGAGCGAACTAGCGGTTGATATCCAACATTTGGTCAAAGACTTTCGGGTGGTTCGCAAGGGCGCGACCTCCTTTCGAGCTGTGGATGACGTTTCGCTCCAAATCCGTGCGGGAGAGGTCTATGGCTTGATTGGTCCAAACGGATCGGGCAAGTCCACAACAATGAAGGCCTTGCTCGGTTTGGTTGCTCCGACATCGGGGACTTGTGCCATTTTTGGCAAAGATTCGATGAAAGTGGACTCGCGCAACGATGTCGGTTTTTTGCCGGAAAATCCCTATTTTTACAAGCATCTTACCGGCGCCGAAACCTTGCGTTTTTATGGCAAGCTCTGTGATTTGCGAGGGAAGATGTTGGAAAGGCGAGTGGATGAACTTTTGGAATTGGTCGATTTGCAAGATGCGCGACATCGACGTCTGGGTGGTTACTCCAAAGGCATGTTGCAGCGGATTGGGTTAGCCCAAGCGATGGTGCAGGATCCTCGATTGCTAATCCTAGATGAACCCACGGCGGGAGTGGATCCGATCGGATCGAGGCAAATTCGGGATTTGATCCTGCGTCTGCGCGATGCGGGCAAAACGGTTTTTTTGTGTTCTCATTTGCTCGAGCAAGTGCAGGAAGTGTGCGATCAGGTGGGCATCATTTTCCAAGGAAAAATGGTCAAAGAGGGGAGATTGGAAGAATTGATCGCCGTCGAACATCAAACCGAGTTGATCCTCGAGAACGCGGATGCTGTACTGGTGGCGCAGATTCGTCAGCTGGTGGATGCAGATCCTGCGGCGCAGTGGGTGAGAAGTGGTAAACCGCGCACGACTCTGGAGCGTTTGTTTTTGGAGCATACTCAGAAAGAAAAAATCTGATGGAAGAAAAGAGTCAAAAAAGCAATCGATGGTTGAAACCGCGGCGCGTGATGGTGATCGCCTTGAACACTTTTACGCAGCTGGCGAGGATGAAGGTGTTTTACTTCCTCATGATCTTTGCTGTCATCGCATTGGTAGCGCAGTTTCTCGATTTGCCGCAATACAGCGGTCCAGAGGCGGTTTACACGGGAGAGTTGCAATTGCTCAAGGGCTGGTGTCTTGGAGTGATGAAGCTCTTTGCCTTAGTCTTCGCCATCGCCGCGACGGCGTTGTTGTTGCCTAAGGACATTGAAGATCGAACACTCTACACCATTCTCGCCAAGCCGGTGCCACGCTTGGATTATTTGGTGGGCAAATTGCTTGGTGTGCTGCTGTTGATTGGCGTTTCGCTGCTGTTGATGAACGTCATGATGACATTGGTTTTGAGCTATCGGACGAGTGCATTGATGGATCAACAAATCGAAATGGCCGTGGCGCGCGGTTGGTCGGATGCAGCTGTGGCGTCGTTAAAGCAAGAAATTTCCGCGCAGGGAGTTACCTTGTCGCTGCAATATGGAGTGATTGCCATTTTTCTCCAAGCTTCGATCATCGGCGCGGTGTCGCTATTGCTGTCGACATTTTCGACGAGTACCTTGTTTACCATCATGGTTTCGTTTTTGTCGTATCTGGCGGGCAGTTTTCAATCCGACGCTGCCGAGTTCTATCGGGCCACGGCAAATGCTGGCACGACTACAGCGAGCGCCTGGGTGATGAAATTGGTGGCATTGATTTTTCCTAACTACCAATTGTTCAACATCACCGACGCCGCGATTCAGGGGCAAAGCATTGCATTCGGGGCGGTGTCGAGTTTGGCTGGATTGAGCCTGTTTTACGTGGTGCTTTACACCTTGCTGTCGTGGTTTGTATTCTCGGATAAAGAGTTTTGATCAACATGCATGGGGCCCGACAACTGTTTTTGGTCTTGCTGATCCTACTTCTCGCGGGGTGGGTTAAAGAGCCGTGGGAACGACAGACCCAGCAAACGTTCGTGACGGCAGGTTGGCTCGATCCATCACTGGAGGTAGGAGTGAAGGAAAAAATTGGTCAAACATGCGCGGCGGTAGCGCTTGGTGGCTTGCGATCCGTGGTTGCCACTTTCTTGCATCTCGCGGCATTTGGTTCCTTTGAAGATCGGGAGTGGGCGAAGTTGTGTGATCAGTTCGACTTGATTGTCGCCCTGCAGCCACGCACTCCCTACTATTGGGATGTGGGGGCTTGGCACATGGCCTACAATGCGGCGGTCGATTATCGCGAACGCGAAGAATTGCCGGCAGCGCGACGTGAGGCTTTGCATCGCAATTATGTTCTGAAAGGTCGGGCTTTTCTCGAGCGTGGGATCGTCAATAATCCGGATGACTGGACATTGCTTTCGAGTTTGGGGAGATTCTATGGGAATCCCTCCAAGTATCCCGATTTTGAGAAGTCGGCGGCGGCTTACGAAAGGGCGTGGAAAACGGGTAGAGCTCGTCACTTCGAAGCCCGAGCATGGCTTTACAGTCTCGCGCGTGCCGAGAATCGACAACAAGAGGCGCTGCAATTGGCGCGGAAATTGTATGCTCGCGAGGGCAATCGTGTCGACTCGCTTTGCTGTCTGCTTTTCGTGCTCGAATGGAGTCAACCTGGTGCGCCTAGCACAGCGACTTTGATTGCGCGTTGTTTTCCCGATGAGTTGCAGGCCCAGCGAATGTTGCGAACCTATGCGCAAAACAATGCCGAAATGTTGCCGACACAGGGCGTGGATCAGGCACTGCAATGGCTGGATCAACGTCTTTCCAAGCCCTAGAAAATGGTTTTTTGTCTGGTTTTTCATAGTTAGACTCGACACGTGCCCCTCGGCTGTCGCAAGATGGCGAACCGATTCTTTTCCTACGAAGTCATGCGTTTTGCTCTTTTTGCTGATATTCACGCGAACCTTGAAGCTCTGGAGGCTGTGTTAGCCGATGCCCGAGAACAAGGCTGCACGGACTTTGTCTGCTTGGGAGATGTGGTCGGCTACAATGCCAATCCGGCAGAGTGTCTGGAGATTGTGCGCTCCTTGGGCTGTCCAGTGGTCAAAGGCAATCACGATGAGGATGCTGCAGGGGATCATTCGCTCGACACGATGAATCCGACAGCGGCCAACGCATTGATGTGGACGCGTGAGCAGCTCACAGAAGAGCAGCGCGAGTGGTTGCGTCGCTTGCGTATGGTGCGTCAGGTTGCTGACTTTACCATTGTCCACAGCACCCTGGATCAACCCACTCATTGGAACTATGTGACCAATCGCTTCGACGCGACCTCAAATTTTTCTTATCAATTCACTCAAGTGTGTTTTCACGGACACACTCACGTGCCGCGCGTGTATGTGAAAGACAGTAAGGTTCATGAAGTTCCTGCGGAGTCCGTGGTGATTGAGCCGAAGTCCAAGTATTTCATCAACGTAGGTTCTGTGGGGCAGCCGCGCGACGGAGATTGGCGTGCGAGCTACGCGATCTATGATCCTGCGAGTTCTCTGATCGTTTTTCGACGGGTTGAATATGATATCATGAAGACTCAGCAAAAAATTCTCGATGCTGGGTTGCCTGAAATGTTGGCTTCACGACTTGCCGATGGGCGTTGAGAGTGGTCGTTCGCACCACCTGCGATTAGGGTCGCAAAAATCCATTTATCCGTTAAAGTCATGAAAATCCATCCCACAGCGATCATTTCACCTCAAGCGAAGCTAGGCGTCGATGTCGTCATTGGTCCTTATTGCGTGATCGGCGAGGGTGTGCAACTGGGGGATCGATGCGTATTGCATTCTCATGTGGTGATCGATGGTCCAAGCAGAATTGGTGATGACAACGAGTTTTTCCCTTTTGCCGTGATTGGTGGGAAAACTCAGGATTTGAAATATCTTGGGGAACCGACAGGTCTTGAGATTGGTCACCACAATGTTTTTCGAGAAAACGCTACGGTGCATCGAAGCACCAAAGAGGGTCCACCTACACGCATAGGCGATCACAATCTTTTGCTTTGCTACGCTCACGTGGCACATGACTGCCAGGTAGGGAATCACGTCATCATGTCGAACAATGGCACGCTGGCGGGACATGTGGTGGTGGAAGATCATGCCATCATCTCTGGACTGTCGGCGGTGCATCAGTTTTGCCGCATTGGCCAGCATTCGATCACGGGTGGTTGCTCCAAGATCGTTCAAGACGTCCCTCCTTTCATGATTGTCGATGGCAATCCCGGAGTCACTCGCGGCTTAAATCAAGTAGGTTTGCAGCGTCGAGGTTTTTCAGAACAAGATTTGCGCGCGTTGAAGTCGGCTTACAAGCAGCTGTTTCTCAAAAAAGATCACAACATGTCGATAGCCATCAGTGCGCTGAAAGCAACTTCTGCCGCGAGCAATCCGCATGTCGCCTCGCTCATCCACTTTGTCGAAACCTCGGACCGTGGCGTGACGCGTTGAGAGGTCCGCTGTTCACTTTGGATCATTTTCTACGATCTTTCTTGACATTTGGCTTGATATCTCCTAGTTTCCGCGCGCTCGACGTAAGTCAAGCCCCACACTAGGTGAATTTTGTACAATTGTTTCACCTTCTGATTGTTCGGACCTATTACTACCTATGGCCACTAAGAAAGCAACGCCCCAAGCCGTCAAATCTCCCTCAAAGACTAGTGCAAAATCTGCCCCTGTGGAAAAAAGTGCGGCGTCGAAGGCGAAGCCTGTCGTTGCGAAGCCTGCCGTTGCGAAAAAAGCAGAGCCTCAGAAGAAGGGGACAGGAGAAGAAAAAGTCGCGGCCAAAAAGCCTACAGTGAAAGCTGCCGACAAAGCGGAGGCTCCGAAGAAAGGGGTTGTGGCCTCGGCGGAAAAATCTCTTAACAAAGTTGCAGTCAAGCCTGCGAGCAAGACTTCCGCGACGGCCCCGACTGCGGCTGCTGCCAAGAAAACCAAGCCCGAAGCGGCGGTGGAAGTGGTCGAACCGAAAAAGGCCACGAAGAAAGGCGGCAAGGACAAGCCGCGCATTCACACGCCAGAAATTCAGGAGAAAATCCGTGAGTTGATCAAGCTGGCGAAAGAGCAGGAATACCTGACTTACGACGACATCAACGAAATTTTGCCGAACAACATTGTCGATCCCAATGACGTGGAAGCCATCATGGAACAGCTGCGTTCGATGGAATTCGACATCATCGACGCCTCCGAGGTGGATCGCTTTAAGGATCGTCGTAGTGACGACAGCGAGCTTGACGAAGATGACAACAAAGGTGAGCAGAAGCTCGACATCCTAGACGACCCTGTTCGGATGTATCTCAAGCAAATGGGGCAAGTGCCTCTCCTGACCCGTGAGCAAGAGGTGGAGATCAGCAAGCGCATTGAAGATGCCGAAATTGAGGTGGCGCGTCATTTGCATGTGTTTGGTTTCATGCATCTCGATTACCTCGATCTGGCTGACAAGCTGATCAAAGGAAAAGAGCGTTTTGACCGTGTGATTCTCGACAAAAAAATCGAGAGCCGCGAGCGTTACATGAAAGGTCTTCCGCGACTTTGCGAACAACTCAAGACCTTGCACGCCGATACCGACGATTTGTTCCGTCAAATTTCTTCCAAAAACCCGCGCAGCTTGAAAAAATTGCAGGAGGAATTTGCGAAGAATCTCGCCAACTTGAATCGTCATTACACCAAGTTTTATTTCAAACAGAAAGTCATCGAAGATTTCTGTGAGAAAGTAGAGGACTACCAGCAAAAATTCTGGCGTTATACGCGCAAAATTCAATCGAATCCTGAAGACAAAGCGGCGCAGAATGTGTTGCGTGAATTGCAGCAGCATGCCTGGCAGACGACCGAAACCTTTGATCAGGCGCACGCTCAGTTGCGTCATTGGATGAAAACGGCATTGAAAGCCAAAACGGAAATGGTGGAAGCGAATTTGCGCTTGGTCATTTCTATCGCCAAAAAATACACCAACCGTGGACTTTCTTTCCTCGATCTCATTCAGGAAGGTAACATGGGCTTGATGAAGGCTGTCGAAAAATTTGAATACCGTCGTGGTTATAAATTTTCGACCTACGCGACGTGGTGGATTCGTCAGGCGATTACGCGTTCGATTGCCGACCAAGCACGCACGATCCGAATTCCGGTTCACATGATTGAAACCATCAACAAGCTCATGCGTGTGCAGAAGCAGTTGGTGCAAGAGTATGGTCGCGAGCCTTCCCCTGAGGAAATCGCTGAGGAAATCCATTTGCCTGTTGAGCGTGTTCGTGCGGTGTTGAAAATGGCACAGCAACCGATTTCGCTGCAAGCACCGGTGGGTGATAGCGATGATACTTCGTTTGGCGACTTCATTGAAGATAAGTCTGCCGACAACCCGATGGAAGAAGCGGGCTTTTCGATGTTGAAAGATAAGATCAAGGACGTGCTGGACAGCTTGACCGAGCGTGAGCGCGAAGTGCTGGAGCAGCGCTTTGGTTTGAAAGACGGATATTCTCGCACCTTAGAAGAAGTAGGACGTCAGTTCCAAGTGACGCGCGAGCGCATTCGTCAGATTGAAGCCAAGGCCTTGCGCAAGATGCGTCACCCCACACGCATTCGTAAGCTCGAAGGCTTTATCGAGCTTCCTGGGGCTTAATCATTGCTCTCCATTGACGCGCTATGTCGGAAAAGAGTGCTATTCCTAAGAAGGTGATTTATCGCCTTTCCACTTATTACCGCTGTCTTCAGCGGTTGGCGGAGAATGGGCTCGAAACAGTGAGTTCTGGCACCCTTGCGAAAGCAGCGGGTGTCAATTCTTCGCAGCTGCGCAAGGACATCACGTATCTTGGACAATGGGGCACACGTGGTTTGGGATATCCTGTCGAGACTTTGATGAGCGCCTTGCGAGAAGTGCTCCGACAGGAAAAACTGCAACCAGTCATTCTCGTGGGGGCTGGCAATCTTGGTTCGGCCTTGTTGCGCTATCAAGGATTCCAGAAGGAAGGCTTTGAGGTGGTTGCCGCTTTTGATAGCGACATCGAATCCGCCCGCAAAAGAGGTCTCGAAATCCCGCTCTATTCGGATGATGAGTTGGATGACTTTTTGCAGAAAAATCCCGTGCGTTTAGCCATCTTGTGCGTTCCTGCGGAATTTGCGCAAGGGGTAACCAACCGACTCGTGCGGGCGGGGGTGCAAGGAATATTGAACTTTTCACCCGCCGTTTTGGAGGTGCCTAAGGACATCGTCGTCAATCGGGTCGATCTCGCTTCTGAGTTGGAAAATCTTAGCTTTTTCATTCGTTAGAATTTCGGGTATTCACTGTAGCAAAATATGCACAATGAATAACAGGATCGCGGTAGAGCGAAATTGCATGGTGGAGCATGCTGTCGTTGAACTTCGACGCAAGTTCGAAGCGCAACAAAGATACTACCATGAAATCAACGAGAACGTTTCTAACGATGAGTGCCGCAATGACTGCAACGGTTTTTGCTGGCAGCGTTTCCCCCCTAACGATGAACAATGAGTGCGAGTCGAAAGATGTTTTTGCCTCGGCCATTCGTCCTGTCAGCAATCCGACTTTATTTGACCTCGCTTTGCCAAGAACCAATGTTCATGCCATTTTTATGAATCAGCAAATGCCCAGTCGGGTCGCCACTGTAGGGGGGGGATCTGCTCCCTTGGGTGGTGATTTCCAAGTGTATGCTGTACAGTTCGAATACGCGTTGCATGATCGGCTTTCGGTCGTCGCAACGAAAGATGGATATGTGAATTTCGATCCAGATACGACACTGAGCGACGAAAGTGGATTTGCCAATCTGGCGGCAGGTTTGAAGTATGCCATGATCTTCCAACCGGAAAATGGTTTTGCTCTGAGTGGAACCGCTACTGTCGAGGTGCCAACCGGTAGTGACAGTGTGACCGAAGGAGAGGGAGACGGTGCTGTAAATCTCATCCTTTCCTCGCTGAAGGTCGCACAAGGCTGGCAATTCTCATCGGGAGCCGGTCTGCATTTGCCTTTTGATGGCGATGCAAATGCCGTGACTTCTTTTGTCAGCTCCCATGTCAGCTATCAAGTATGTCAGTACTTCATTCCTTTGTTAGAATGCAACTGGTATCACGTCGTTGATGAAGGGGATGGCAGCAATCGATTCAACGATCAAATTGGTGGCGCTTTGCCCAGTGTGATTGCTTTCGAAGGCGGCGATTTGCTCAATTGGGGTGCATCGAATGCGAAAGACAACGCCGACATCGTGACGATGGCAGCAGGGTTTCGTTCATGCCTAAAAGAAAATGTTCAAGCTGGTATTGTCTATGAAGTGCCATTGACAGATCGGAATAAAAATTTGATGGATAGTCGACTCACTGTGGACCTTGTTTGGAATTTTTAATTCCTTGTCAAATTGCCCGAAAGTTTTCTTTCGGGCAATTTTTTCTATTTTACCATAACTTGCAGCGATTTCATTCCAACATCACGTGATGAGTGGTGGAATTATGCAGCCAGCGATACGCCGTCATTGCTTCATGATGCACGCATCCGCATTCTCTTCTGTTGTGCTTGTTGGATGATGTTGATCCCTGATTAGGCAATCTCAGGATCATGGGACACGATACACGCTGCTTGGTTTGATCTCTTTGTAGAATGAATCACTCCTTGCTCATCGCACTTCGCGGCTAATGATTGCTGTTCCCCTTACAGCCAAATCAGTCATCTTGGTCTAATCGCGCAATACCTTACCGCCGAGAGATAAGATGCGAGCATTGCCTTTTGCCGCTTCCGCCTCAGCGATCTGACCGTCTTTCACATACATTTGCGAAAGCGCTGTCCATGCCAAGAGATCGTTGGGCTTGAGAGTTGTCGCTTGCAAGCCACAGCCAATCGCTTCTTTGAGCTGGCCGAGCTTCATCAAAGTCATGCCCAGCGCATGCCAGGCATCAAAGAAATCGGGCTTGAGAGCCACGCATTCACGATACAACTGAGCAGCTTCGGTCAGCTCGCCGATGGCGAGATGACCGTTGGCTTCATCGAATCGTTCGTCCCATGGCTCCATATGAGTTTACTCGGTGATCGTGGATGCCACACGGCGCTCTGCAAGCCATGCTTGGAAAGCGGTAAGATTCATTTGATCTTGGTAGCGACTGAGACCGGTAGATAGCATGGCATCGAAGCTAGGATCCTTCTCCACCTCGCGTTTTTCGACAAGTGCGACGTAGGTAGCGTCTTTACCAGTGACCAGTTCCGTGAGTGATCCTGGATTGACATATTGAGCCGCTGCGAAAAGGGATGGTGCTTCGCTTTGCCCTGTCGGGGTTTCGCCGTTTTTTAGATTGTTGAGAGACTGCACTTTTCGCTTCAGCTCAGAGGCAGCCTTGGCGAACGGAGTTTGGGCTTTCATTGCCTCTTCGATTTTCTTTTTGGTTTCTGCAGCTGCTGCTTGGAGCGCGGCACGACCTTTTTCATCGATCCATTCAGCTTTGACTTGCTCCTTTGCTTCAGCAAAAGATTTTTCGCGAGATGCTTCCTCGGAGTCGAGACGAGCAATCAACCAATCGGCCTCGCCGACCGGAAAGCTGGAAGTGAAATGCGAAATGGGATCAGACGTGGTCTTCAAGTCAAACAACAACTCTTGGATGGTTTTCGTCGTCTTGCGAGGCGTGAGCTTCAATAGGGCGTCTGGGATGGTTGCGTTGGTGAAAGCGTCTGTCTTGGTGATGCTCCAGCCATACTTCTGTGCGAGTTTTTCCAGTTCACTCCCTTTGTTTTCTTCAATGTCCGCCAGCAAATCGTCCATTTTGGCTGCGACATCGAGCTCGGCTTTGCGTCGTTGTTCGAGGATTTTTTTGTCGGCGTCCGACATCTCCGGAGCTGGCTCTCCTTCCTTCGCAGGTTTGGGGGCTTGAGGCGCTTTTTCGGCACCTTTTGGATAAGTCGGGGAGGCGATGATGTAGGAAAACTTGCGTCGAACATCGGTGCGGTATTTTTCTTTGCGCAGCTCCCAGAAGCTCTTCAATTCCTCCTCTGACGGATTCATCGATTTGGTGTAGTCGGCGAGGGGAAGAGTGATGTAGCTGAGAGAAATCTTCTGCGACATGGCTTGAAAATTGGCTTTGATGTCCGCAGCTTTGACTTCGCTCGCCAGGCCCAGCACGCCCTGGATTTTTTCCATGGCAAGCATGTCGCGCACGAGCGAGATCAGATCCGCTTCCGTCATGCCACTCTTACCGAGGCTGTTCATGACAAAATTCTGGTAGCTCTCTTGATTGAACTTTTTCGAGCTTGGGTTCGTTGGATCACTGTCCGCAAAAACGGAGCGCTCGCGGAGGAATGTTTGAACTTCCTCATCACCGGGGTGGATGCCGAATTCTTGTGCTGCTTGTCTGAGGAAAAGTCGGTTGCTAAAAAAGCTCCGTTCAGCGGCTTCGGGTGAATTTGCTTTGGGGTCGCTCAGTGCCATGACAAAGCGGTAAAGGTCCATCGACTGATAAGAGGAAAGCTGCTGTGCCAGCTTGAGAGAGCTTGGACCGATGCGTTGAAACTCGTTGTAGTCGTAAGTGACGCCATCGATTTGGATGCTTCCAGCGCCGGATTGGCGGAAAAAGCGTTCGGTATCCATCAACAGGAAGCCGATAAAAACTGCGACGAGTGCGGCGATGATGACGCCTGGGTATTTGCGAAGATTTTCAATCATGACAGAAACGGGATGGCAAGTTTGCTCGGAAGCGGGCGCGAGCGTAAATCAGGCAGGGGAAGAATCGCAACTTAAATTCGCAGAGATGCGTGGATTTTTTGAGTGCGCAATTCGTCACTTACTGACACCAACTCGCGACACTTCGTTTACTTGCTACTTGGCAAAAGGAAGCAACAGACCTAGGTTGGGTCCGCGAATGAGTAAGGTATCTCCATGGGAGTTTTCGGAAATGGGCCTTCGCTTGGGCGGGGTGAGCGGGATTTCGGAGTTAATGGACGACTTGGGGCATGCTCTGGTTACGGGCGGGGATCGGGTCAAAATGCTGGGAGGTGGTCAGCCCGCGATCATTCCGTCGATCGATCAACGGTGGCGCGAGCGTCTTGAGGAAATGCAAAAGAACAGCGAGGAGCTGATTCGAGCAGTCAGTCTCTATGATCCGCCGCGCGGAAATCCTGAGTTTTTGTCGGCACTTGCTGCCCTGCTTCGCCGCGAGTTGGGCTGGCAGATCAGTGCGGAAAACCTAGCCATCACTGCTGGCGGGCAAACGGCTTTTTTCTTTCTGTTCCACCTCTTGGCTGGAGTCATGCCTGATGGTCGACAAAAGAAAATTCTGCTGCCCTTGGTCCCTGAGTACATCGGTTACGCCAATCAGTCAGTTCGCGGTGATTTATTCCGTGCCTATCGGCCACGTGTGGAAGTGACCGGCCCTCATGAATTCAAGTATCGGGTAGATTTCGATGCCTTACAGATTACCGAAGACATCGCAGCCATTTGTGTTTCGCGTCCAACCAATCCTACGGGCAATGTTTTGACCGATGAAGAAATGACTCGATTGTCGATGTTGGCATCGACACACAATATCCCGTTGATTGTCGACAATGCCTACGGCGCGCCATTTCCCAATATCATTTTTACCGATGTGCAACCGGTTTGGAATGAACAGATGATCTTGACCCTCAGCCTTTCGAAGTTGGGTTTGCCCGGAACTCGCACGGGAATTGTCATCGCATCGCCGGAAATTGCTGCGGCTGTGGCGAATATGTCGGCCATTGTTGGTCTCGCCAATCCCAATCTCGGCCAAGCCATCGTCAAGCCTATGATCGAATCAGGGGAAATTCTGCGCATGTCACGCGAAGTCATAAAGCCCTTTTATTTGGAGAAATCTCGTTTTGCGATCGATTGTGTGCTCGAAACTTTCGGCAATCGTTTTGAATACTACGTGCATCGTAGTGAAGGGGCTTTGTTCCTATGGCTGTGGTTTCCTGGATTGCCAATTACTTCGAAGCTGTTGTATGAACGACTCAAAAAGCGTGGAGTTCTGATCATCTCGGGACATTATTTTTTCTTTGGTTTGGACGAAGGCGACGATTGGAAGCATCGCGATGAGTGCTTGCGCATGACATTTACGATGTCGGAGGAAGTCGTTCGAGAGGGAATCAAGCTCATTGCCGAAGAAGTTTCCTTCGCAATGGATGAGTCGAAAAGCGCTTAGAATCAATCGTTCCCCGAGCGATAGCAAAGAGGGTGGAAAAGAAATTTGATGATTGAGAAAAAATTGTCTTGTCAATTTTGTCGTGATGAGGCAATTTCGCCGCCCCGTTCGGGGCGTAGCTCAGCCTGGTAGAGCGCCTGCTTTGGGAGCAGGAAGTCGTCAGTTCGAATCTGGCCGCCCCGATCGTTGAAGTTTTTTCTTGCCTTGCGGTAAAAAAATCGACAACTTCGCCCGCGCCTTACGGCAGACAGTAAGGCAACCAACTCCGGTTTAGCTCAGCGGTAGAGCGGATGGCTGTTAACCATTAGGTCCTAGGTTCGAATCCTAGAACCGGAGCCAATAAAAACCCTTAAGCCTCAACGGTTTGAGGGTTTTTTTGTTGTTGAGGTCTCAAAGGTCAGAAGTGCTATGCAGCGACATTGGAGTGGTTTCTAACGAAATTATTTTTCGACCACGCGATTAAATGGGGGGGGCGATCAGCTGATGAAAAAGACGAAGTCGCGAATTCCTTTCGAGAAATCCCACAAATGATTGCAAGTTTTTGTAATATTTGCTTCTTTGCGGCAGTAAACCCTTAACCACTCTATGAAGCAAATCCGCAAACTCCACCATTGGCTCGCTAGCTGTGCGATCGCAGCAGTTAGCCTCGGAATCACAAATGCGCAAGACTGGCTTTCGCTGCCCGCGAAACCCGGAACCGCAAATGGCAAACGTGTTGTCCTGATCTCAGGGGACGAAGAATATCGCAGTGAAGAATCTTGCCCCATGCTGGCGAAGATCCTTAGTCAAAAGTATGGATACGATTGTGTCGTACTTTTTTCCATCAATCCTGATGGCGGATATATCGACTCCAATTTCCAGAAAAACATTCCCGGCACGGAAGCTTTGAAGTCGGCGGATTTGATGATCATTGGTACGCGCTTTCGTCAACTTCCCGATGACCAGTTGGCCAACATCGCTGCATTCTTGAACGCGGGGAAGCCCGTCATGGGATTCCGCACGGCGACGCATGCATTCACTGGTTCTGCGAAAACAGGCAATTTTGAGTGGTCGAAGTTTGGCCTCAACATTCTTGGCGAACAGTGGGTTAGCCATCATGGCGATCACAAAAAACAAGGCACACGCAGTGTCGTGGAGTCGGAACATGCCAAGCATGCCGTGCTCTCGGGAGTCGGCGAAATTTTTGGTACGACCGATGTTTACGGCGTTGCTAATCTCGACCAAAAAGCGGCCACCGTGCTGCTGCGTGGCGCGGTGACGGAATCGCTCAATCCTTTGTCGAAAAACATCGATGGCCCCAAGAATAATCCAATGATGCCCATCGCTTGGTTGCGTGAATACACCGCACCGAATGGCACGTCAAAGGGCAAGGCTTTTTGCACGACCATGGGCGCTGCCACTGATTTTGCCGATGAAAACCTGCGTCGGTTGTTTGTCAATGTGGTGCACCATCTGACGGGTCGCAAGATTCCTGCGAATGCCGACGTTGACTTTGTGGATCCCTTCAAGCCCTCCGAGTATGGCTTCATTCAAGACGGCAATTTTTTCAAAACCCGCAACTTGAAGCCTTCCGACTTTGCGCTGGGCAAGAGTGCCTCCACAACGGCTCACACTGGCCCTAAGAAAACGGTTCCCAATGCAAGTCATGCACCGGAACAAGATCCGCCTGCCGCAGGAGCGATGGCTTCACAAAAAGTGTCTGCTCCGAAAAAAGGCGAGCGCCTGGTCTTCATCGGCAATGGACTGGCGGAACGCGACACTTATTACAGCCGCTTCGAAACCGAGCTGCACCTGCGTTTCCCGCAGCAGCAACTTTTCGTACGCAACATGGCGCGCCCCGGTGACACTCCTGGCTTCCGCCCGCATCCTTCTCGCAATTCCCAGTGGGCTTTCCCTGGTGCTGATAAGTTCCGACCCGAGTTCAAGCCCCACACCGGTAATGGATTTTTCCCGAATCCCGATCAGTGGCTGCCGATCGCGTCGCCAACTACGAAGCCGAGCTCGAAGCCTTCGTGCTTCATACCATGAGCAAGGCCTACAATAGCACTTCCGCCCCGCGCTTGGTGCTGGTATCGCCGATTGCGTATGAGGATCACAGCAAGACGCGTGACTTGCCCAATGGCGAAAAAGAAAATGCCAACCTTGCTCTCTACAGCGCGGCCATGCAGCGTGTGGCGAAAAAGTTCAATCTGACTTTCATTGATCTTTTCACTCCGACCAAAGAGCACTATGCCTCTGCCAAAAAGCCCTTCACGAGCAATGGTTTCTTGCCGACCGATGAAGGTTACCAGCAGCTCGCCGCCATTTTGGCCGATGGCCTTTACGGGAAAAGCAAACGCGCTTCGAAGGCCGATCCGAAATTGGTCCATGGTGCCGTAAAACAAAAAGATTGGTTCTGGAACAACGACTATCACATTCTGAACGGTGTTCATACCCACGGACGTCGCTACAATCCTTTCGGCCCACAAAACTACCAAGACGAGGTCAAGAAAACTCGTGAAATGGCGGCTTTGCGCGATGAATTGATCTATCGTGTGGCCAATGGTAAAACGACGAAGCTTTCGGTCGATGACTCGAAAACTCATCCGCTTCCTGCCGTGCCCACCAACTACCGCGCGAGCAATAGCAATGGCTCGGTCGATTACCTCTACGGCAAAGATGCTCTTGCCAAACTCACCGTGCCAGAAGGCTACAAAATCGAACTTTTTGCGTCGGAAAAGGAGTTTCCCAACTTGGCGAATCCAATGCAGTTGTCTTTCGACAACAAAGGCCGCCTGTGGGTGGCGACGATGCCCACTTATCCGCACTACCGTCCCGGCGATGCTTTGCCGAACGATAAAATTCTGATTTACGAAGATACCAATAACGACGGCAAGGCGGACAAGGAAATTGTCTTTGCGGACAAATTGCACCTGCCCATTGGTCTGGAGTTTGCTCCCGAAGGAGTCTACATTTCCGAAGAACCCAATTTGGTGCTTCTTCGCGATACGAATGGCGATGACAAGGCCGATGTGCGTGAAATCGTGTTGGGCGGATTCGATAGTCACGACACGCACCACGCCATCAGTGCTTACTGCGCTGATCCCTCAGGAGCGTTTTTGATGGGGGAGGGCATTTTCCTGCACTCGAATGTGGAAACGCCTTACGGCGCTGTCCGCGGCATTGACGGTGGTTTCTGGCGCTACAGTCCGCAGCGCGGTATGCTGGAGCGCACAGCGCAAGTCAGCATTCCCAACCCATGGGGCATTGCCTTTGATCGCTGGGGCCAAGATTTCTTCCTGCATACTTCCGGTCCTACGATGAACTGGATGATGCCTTCGTCGGTCAAACCGAAGTATGGCCGTCAAACGCCGCTTACGGCTGATTTGATCCCACAAGGTCAACACGTTCGCCCTACCTCTGGTTTGGAAATTGTCTCTTCTCGCCATTTCCCTGATGAAGTGCAGGGTGACTTACTGCTCTGCAATAACATTGGCTTTCTCGGCATCAAGCAACACAGCATCCAAGACGATGGCACGGGCTACAAGACCGCCGCGCGTCACAATCTTTTGCAGTCGTCCGATGGCAATTTCCGTCCTGTGGATCTCGAGTTCGCTCCCGATGGCTCGCTGTATGTGATCGACTGGCATAATGTCTTGATTGGCCACATGCAGCACAATGCCCGTGACCCCTTGCGCGACCACGTGCACGGCCGCGTCTATCGCATTACCTATCCCTCACGTCCGTTGGTCAAGCCTCCTGTCATTCACAAGGCTCCCATCGCCACTTTGCTGGAGAATTTGAAACTGCATGAAGACCGCGCGCGCTATCGCACACGACGTGAGTTGCGCGCACGTCCTGCCGCTCAAGTGATTCCTGCCCTGAAAGCATGGGTCGCCAAGCTCGATCGCAATGATCCGAACTATGAACACCATGTCCTAGAAGCACTCTACGTGACCTGGGGCTTGAACAAAGTGGATCTCGATCTCTTGAAGCAGGTATCGGAGTCGAAGGACTTCCGCGCACGTGCAGCGGCTGTTCGGGTGATTCGCTACAACTATCATGTCATCCCCAATCATGCCGAAATGCTCGAAAAAGCTGCCACGGATCCAGAAGGTCGTGTTCGACTCGAAGCGATTGTGGCTGCTTCATGGCTCGACAATGCGGCGGGCAAAAAGATCGCTGCCGCAGCGGCCACCAAGCCCGTCGATGGCTGGATTGACGGTGCCTTGAAAACCACTACGGACCGACTCGCGGGTGTTGCCGAAGCCGTGGTCGAGGAAAATCCTCTGCCTCCTGCGCCCGGCCATCTGACCGATGCCGAGAAAAAGCAATTCTTCGCCGGTCATGAAGTGTATCATCGCGATGCTCATTGCGCCACCTGTCACCAAAAAGATGGCAATGGTCTGCCACCTGCCTTCCCGCCACTAGCCAAAAGCCCGTGGGTGACGGAGGACACCGATCGCTTGATCAAGCTGACACTGCACGGTTTGATGGGCCCCTTTGAATTGCATGGCAAAAAATACGATGGCAATGTGCCGATGACGCCGTTTGGCGGCATGCTGAACGACGAAGAAGTCGCGGCAGTGTTGACATACGTCCGCAATGCCTATGGCAACAAAGCCAGCGCCGTCCAGCCCGAGCAAGTGAAGAAGGTCCGCGAAGCCACCAAAGATCGCAAGAGTTTCTTCATGGTCGATGAATTGCTCAAGGAGCACCCGATGAAGTAAAATCCGCTTCATTCTTCAGCGCCCGTGGTTTATTCCACGGGCGCTTTTTTGTGGGCTTTTGCCATGCGACGTCGATGCAGCAAAAAGCCTCACAAATCTGCAACGCTCCTTAGAACCATAGAGTCGAGCTATGGAAATGCTGATGTTATAATTTCATCGAATCCTAGCAGGGTCGCCACTTCAGTAGCGCGATCACTGATAGCAGCCGATGACACATTCGTAGACGGATCTCCCAAGCACCAAAGGTGCGCACTGCGTGAGCCGCAGATTCTACTCCCACAACATCCAGCCCCCGCGAATCGAAAATAGAAGCGATGGATGATAGGGATGGAACGGATTTTTTTCAAAATCCAAAATTCAAAATGCTGGCTCACCGTCGCCCCCAAGCACCAAAGGTGCGCGCTACGAAAGCCCAGGGCAACGTCCTGGGAAACGGGCCAACCCAAAAATGCGAGGGCCAACGGCCTGACCTAACAACGGAAGACCCAAAAACGCTTCACAAACACAACACAATCTTACCCAATCCATGCCCACGAAAAAACGCCAAAGGCGTTTCGCCCTCCAGCCCAGTGTTGGAAGAACGCTAGAAGACCAACCCTGGGTCCAAAGCCCCAAAACCCCGAACCGCAACGCGGTTCCGTCCGTCTCCTCATGACCCAGCGAAACGAAAACAACACCCATCCGCCCGAACAAAAAAATCTCCGCATCCCGACCTTCCGACTTTCCCCGTCCCAAAGGGACGACTCATACCAGCCCATGATGAAGTCATGGGTCAATCGCCCACCCAAAAAACAAATCGCGCCCTGAAAGAGCGCAAGGAAGACAAAACACATGCGTTGCCCCGATCATTCCCCCCAGTATCGCAAAGCGGGGGCGTGAGAGCATCTCTTGATGGTTGATTTACATCACCCCGTGACAAAACCTCAAAAAACGCTGAAAAATCAATGAATTACAATAATTTTGTTAGATCGACAATGTTGCCATGCGAGGATTACCCCCGGTGATCATG
>RDYF01000084.1 GCA_004293285.1 Verrucomicrobiota bacterium
CAAATTCAAGATTTTATGAAACGGTGTGGAAGGTTTAGGAATGATTGAGAATCGAGACGATCTGTGTCTCGGTGAATCGACTTTTTTTCATAGTGGTGTTTGGAGTGATCCCTACAACCTCTCTGCTCTTTTTATGTCCTCTCTCTAATCGAATCGCAACTTCGCTCGCTGCACCGTCGGTGATTTCGTGGCAAACAGGAAAAATTTTCACATGAACACCAATAATTGCAGGAAAAAAATTCTCCCTAGTCTTTTCAGATTCGATAGCCAGAAAAACAACAAGCCCCCCAAAAAATAACTGTTAGATTAAGGAATCTAAAATATCAATCCATCCAAAATGCAAAGAAAACCTCATCAACCCAACAAGTCATTGAAAACCAATCATTTCGACAGCAGCAAAAAAGGAAATTGCCAATTACTGCAGGTATCATATCCTGTCCACCTGAACTAATAAAAACTGTTCGCCAATAAAATCCTGCAATGACTGGCATCAACCCATTATTAGACCGCTTGAAGAGTTACGTTGCCCAAATCTCTTGGATCTTCGTAATTTTCGAGACTGCTATTGGTGTCACATTTGGTGCATTGCTTGGGGCACATTTCAGCGGTGCTACCTACACGGGGCCGTTGTGGGCGTTAGGAATCGCCTACCTTGTCTTACTTATCGTCAAGTTTTCTACTCAGCGCCTCTTTCCTTCGGCAATCGTTGAAGAACTTAAGGCTAAGCAGCTCCTCGAAGATTCTAAGAAGCAGCTAGCTCGCAGAGATATTATATCCGAGTTTATTACCCATTCCATTACCGCTCTCAATGCTCAGACCTGCGCCATCACTTCCGAGGCGGAGCAAGCGCTATGCTCCCAAGCTGCATCCAGTGGGCTAGCTCAAGTAATCGATCCGCTTATATCACGCCCTCAATACGTTTTCGATTGCAATGAATCTCAGTTTTCAGTTGCCTGCTTGGCATCATACAGATCGCCAGCACCTAAAGGCTGGGTCGATGAGTTCATGATCTTCAGGGACGATCATAAGATAGGCAGCATGTTGAGTTCTGACCTCTTGTGGGATCACACAGCAAAAGGATCCCTCCTTGACATCCAGAAGGCAGTGCAACGCTGCTACAACGACAACGTGTTTGTTTGTGATTCTTTCTCACCCTATGGGGTCCAACTTTCGATTGTCGCTTCACCGATTCCATTGGTTTGCGAGACTACGCTTTCAAACGGGGTTCTGCTATTTGTAACTCGATGCGGACACACATGCCCAACAGACGTGGAGAATACATTCCGCATTTTCGGGAGGATCATCGCGAATTGGCTCGCCAAGTATTCTGAATGCGTTGCGTCGAAGGAAGACCCCCCTACTGGTGCCGCCGATGCTGTCGACCTGCCCGAGGAAATACAAGAAGGCGAACAAGACGGCACTGGGCAACCCGCTACCCGCCCTGAGTCGAAGTCGGAGGGTAGCGACAAACCTCAACCTGAAGCGGAGGGGCGCTCCCGGTAGCGGGTGCCAGGCCTCATCGTTCGCTAGAAAATGTCTACTTGGTCATTTACCCACATTAGGAAGAATCCCGCTGTCTCGGATTCTGCGATTGAGTCGATCATTCGCGCAGAGACAAATGGGGCGCGCAGTCTAGCTCGCCTCAATGGCGAGTATTCATTCAAGGACAGAGATGATTGTGAATGGATGCTCGTCACGCCCAATGGGTTCGGAGACCTTTCGGAAGAAGCCGCTGAATCATGCAGGAGGATGTCAGAGCACTTCGAGACAACAGTCGTGATGACTTTCGGGCAGGGGAACTGTATGGGGATGGTTTTTGCAGTATTCGAACGGGGTCTTTTGATTCGCCACGTTTCCGCTGCCGACGGTGTGCTCTACGCGAACACTGGGGAGCCATTCGCTTGGGAGACCGAGGTGTTCGGTGATCTGTCTGACGAGAGTGTCGGACTTTATGAAGGCACGTTGCACAAGATCGCCGAACGGTTAGGGCTATCGGGATACAATAGCTCTGAGCGATGGACCGTTGATCGCATTGTCTCGCTTTCGTCGCCTCCACCGCTACCAAGAATATGAAGAAGCGAACAAGCCGCGCCGTGACAACCCCTACCAGCCGCCCTGTTTCCATGTTTCCACCTGATCTCAACCTCAACCCCGTGATCGACGTGCGCCGCCGCTGGTCGGGGTGCACGCGCTATACGTTCGTCCAAGAAATATCGCCCATGAGGAACATCTCCATAGCTCTCAGCCTGGGTGCCATTGCGTTCTTCTTTGGCTCATTGGGATATGTCGTGATTTCGAGCCTGCTGGGAGCCGCCATGCAACAAAAGCTCCAGCTCGACACCTCCCTCACCGGCGTCCCCCGCCATCCCTCAAAACTACCATGGGTGAAGTGAGAGGAGTGATAGCTGGGAAAAATTCAACTTAGCCCTCTCCCCCATCCCATGATCAGCAAGATTCGCTTTGATTTCTCGCCAGCAAAACAGTAAACAGTATCCATGAAAGCCACCATTGAAAATCCTGACGATCTTTATCGTGAGTTCAAGGCTGAGACCGCTTCATCCACGGATTGGAATCATTTCCAACCGCCCCTCACACACCTCGTGCCCGGCCACGTCACCGACCATAGTGCCGAAGCGATAAGAAAATCCATCAACTCCCAATGGAATGAACCCAGCTAACATTCGCACAGCTTTGGATACTTCTGTCGTCATGCGCCTGGCCATCATCTTCAAAAGACCCCAACCGGGCCAACGGTGATAGCGAAGGGTGCCGCAGGCACCCTGGATCAACGCCCACCAAAAAACACCAACGCCCTGAAGGGGCGCACGGAAATTGGCTGGAAAGCCACGCAACTAGGATAACATGACTGTGTTACACCAATACCTCGAATGGCTTCCATTGGTGCGGCTTGGTTTTCACCAGAACGCCTTGACGAACTTTCCTTCATCATATTTAACTGAGCACGCATGTCGGCCTTCCACGCTGCCGAGCTGGATTTCGGCATTTACCGCATTCTCAACGCCCGGCGCGTCGAAATTTCGGAGTTTTTGGACTCCCTGGAAGGCCAAGTGGATCGAATTCTGGCCGAGGCCATGGATTCCGGCGCGGGCGAGGCCAGGGCGGAACTGGCGAAGGCAGAGGCCGACCTCAGGGCGATGGGGCTGGACGATGACGCCGTGGCCGCCGTGCCGAAAATCCGCGAACTCCGTGGGAAAATCGCCACCGGCACCTCCGATCCCACCGCGCTTTCCCACGAGATTTTCTCCCACCTCGCCACCTTCTTCTCCCGCTACTACCAGGACGGCGACTTCATTTCCCTGCGCCGCTACAAAAAGGACACCTACGCCATTCCCTACGAGGGCGAGGAGGTGAAACTCCACTGGGCGAATGCCGACCAGTATTACATCAAGTCGAGTGAAACCCTGCGCGACTACTCCTTCGTCGAGGCGGACATCGAAAAGGATAACGCCAAGGCCGTCGCCGGTCAGGAAAGGCGCTTCGTGTTTCAGGGCGTGGTGGATAGCGACTCGAAAGACCATCTCGTCCTTAGCTTCGCCTACCTGCCCCTCGGCAAAGCGGAAAAGCAGGCCGCGCTCAATGAAGCGGCGGCTAAGGCCATTTTGACTGAGCACGCCAAGGGTGCCTTCACCGACCTCGCCGCCAAGGACCCCACCTACACCGGCAGCCAGAAGGGCGGGCGCACCATTCTCGCCAAGCATCTGACCGAATACACCGGGCGCAACACCTTCGACTACTTTGTCCACAAGGATCTCGGCGGTTTCCTCCGCCGTGAGCTGGACTTCTACATCAAAAACGAAGTCCTCCACCTTGACGACCTTGATGAAGCCCCGGAGGCAACCTGGAACGAAATCCGCGCCAAGCTCAAGGCCCTCCGCACCATCGCGGACAAGGTCATCCGCTTCCTCGCCCAACTCGAAGACTTCCAGAAAAAACTCTGGCTCAAGAAGAAGTTCGTCACCGCCTGCGACTACGTCGTCACCCTCGACCGCATCCCGGAGGAACTCTACCCGGAAATCGCCGCGTGCGAT
The DNA here is from genome assembly GCA_004293285.1 of Verrucomicrobiota bacterium. Classification (GTDB taxonomy): domain Bacteria; phylum Verrucomicrobiota; class Verrucomicrobiia; order Verrucomicrobiales; family Akkermansiaceae; genus UBA956. Next base: position 4,050 of record RDYF01000084.1, read on the forward strand.
GCACAGCGGGAAGAATGGGTGAGGCTGTTTGCGATTGATGAAATCAAAGAAGATTTGGGCAGGACGGGGTATTCGGTCCCGTTAACAGTTGGTTTTTTGAGGGAGAATAATGGTTTAACGGTAGATTCTAGATTTCTAAATGAAGAGACGATTGCGAAACTAGCAAAGCAGTTCTCTGGCGACGTAAGCATAACCATAAAATCTGAAAATTCTACAGCGTTGGCATTTGCACACAGATGTCTGTCATCAAAAGTTTCACTAAGTTACACCGATCCTCCTTACAACACAGGTGGCGACGGTTTTATTTATCGAGATGGATTTCAAAGTTCTTCTTGGAACTCAATGATCCAACAGGCATTTCGACTTGTGCCAAATCTTCTCGTTCAAGAAGCGGCATTCTTTTGTTCTATCGATGACAATGAAGTCCATCATCTACGCTATTTATTGGAGCAGCGTTTTGGCATAAAGGGTTTTGTTGCAAATATTGTCTGGCAAAAACGTTACGCTCCAGATGTTCGGACATCGATAAGTGATGCGCACGAGCATATTCTAGTTTTCTCCCAATCACCGGAGGGCTTCAAGCAAGTCCGCAACAAACTTCCCCTAACCGATTTTCAAAAAAATCAGTTCTCAAATCGAGACGATGATCCGAGAGGGCCGTGGAAGTCTGACAATTTTACTGCCCAAGGATTCCGCCCGAACCAGATGTATCCAATTACACTTCCTTCAGGTCGCGTTGTCACCCCTCCAGAAGGTCGCTGTTGGGGAGTAAAAAAGGAGACCTATGAGAAGCTCCTCAAAGATAATCTCATGTATTTTGGAGCTAATGGAGATGGTCAACCTGCGGTAAAACGTTTTCTAGCTGAGATGGATGGCATGGTTCCATGGACTTGGTGGGATCATCAAGAGTCGGGACATTCACAAGCAGGCTTGAAAGAAACCATCGATCTTTTTGGAAGGGATGGTGCTTTCGTAACTGCGAAACCAACAAAACTTTTATCCCGCATCATCACTATCGGTTCAAATAAGGAGGGCACCATCCTCGACTTCTTCGCCGGTTCCGGCACCACTGGCCACGCCGTCATCAAACTCAATCGCGAAGATGGCGGCGACCGCAAATACATCCTCATCGAGATGGGCGAGCACTTCGACACCGTGCTGGTGCCACGTTTGAAGAAAGTCATCTACTCCAGCGATTGGAAGGACGGCAAACCGCAGAGCCGCAACACCGGCGTTTCCCACTGCTTCAAGATCCTCCGCCTCGAAAGCTACGAGGACACGCTCAACATGACCCCGGAAGCCCGCGAGGATTACCGCCTCGGCTACATGCTCGATCTGGAAGCCGGCGGCAGCCAGAGCCTGCTCAACGTCTCCGCCTTCACCGATCCGTGGAACTACACCATGGAAATCGCCACTGGCACCGCCGGCGAGACCAAGACCACCAAGGTCGATTTGGTCGAAACCTTCAACTGGCTGCTCGGCCTCACCGTCCTCGCCCAAGGCCACGGCGGCGGCGTGCAATGGGTGGAAGGCACCAACCCCGAGGGCGACAAAGTCCTCGTCCTCTGGCGCAACACCACCGAAGTCGATGCCGATGCCCTCAACGACTGGTGCAAGAAGCAGAAAATCAGCGTCCTCGACGGCGAGTTCGACCTCATCTACGTCAACGGCGACCACCATTTAGAAAACCTCCGCCGCGAAGACCAAACCTGGAAAGTCCGCCTCACCGACGAAGAATTCCCCAAACTCATGTGGGAGGGCTGCGAGTAATTCGCGGATCTCCAAACCAAACCTCATTCCTGCCATGTCCGAGAAGAAAGACCTGACCACGTCGGAAATCGACCGCCAGAACATTCTGAACAATCCCTATGCCCTCAGGGAGATCGAGAGGGCTACAGGGATCCACGGAATCCCCTTCAAAGGACGGACGGTTGTCCTCAAGGAACAGGTGGCCACTTTTTTCGAAGTCACTGTCCGGACGGTGGAGAATTATTTGGAGAATTTCGGCCCTGAATTGGAAAGAAACGGGTATGCGGTTTTGAGCGGCAAACGCTTGAAGGAGCTTAAGTTAGCGATTCAGGCGGCGGATGTTCCCGAAACAGATTTCGGGAACATCAAAAAAGCTCCGCAACTTGGGATTTTCGATTTCCGGGCATTCCTCAACTTGGCCATGCTCATGACGGAGAGCCACCGCGCAGGATTGGTCCGGCAGATGATCCTCGACATCGTCATCGACACCATTAACGCCCGGACCGGAGGCGGCACGAAGTACATCAACCAGCGGGACGAGGATTTCATCCACGCCGCCTTTATTGAGGAGAATTACCGCAAACAGTTCACGGATGCGCTCCGGGACTGCGTTGCGATGGGGAATTTCAAGTATGCTGTCTATACGGACAGGATTTACGTCAGTATTTTTAAAGAAGAGGCGAAGGAATACCGCAAAATCCTACGGTTGGAGGCTAAGGAGGAAGTTCGAAAAACTTTCTACTCAGAGATCTTGGATCTGATTTCCTCGTACGAATGCGGCTTCGCAGAAGTGCTGCAAAAAGCCTGCGCCAGCAAAGGGAGAAAATTATGGGTGGAGGAAGTGGATGCCTTGTTTAGAAAATTTGAGGCACAACCGCTATTCAAGCCGCTCATCGAGAGAGCGCGGGTGAAAATGGCAAGTCGGGATCTTGCGTTCCGAGATGCCCTCCATGTGCAACTCACCGACTACGTCTCGGCACTCAGCCCATCGGAATTCGAGCGCTTCATCGGGGAAAAAAGTATGGAATTCTCCGAGCGTCTTGAAGAGGCCAAGGACGTTTTCAAAAGACTCAAGGAACGTGGCTAAAACATGGCAGCTTTCATTTACATCACCCTGGAGCAGGCAGTTGCCGTTCACTTACGAACCATCGAGGTCAGCGGTGGTGGTGCGCACGGGCTTCTTGATGATGGTCCTCTAACCGGCGCGCTGGAACAGATTCAGAACGATGATTGGTATCCGGATCTGGCAAGTAAGCTCACTCATCTGGTTTTTGCCACCAACCGTAACCATTGTTTCCGAGACGGCAACAAGCGGATCGCTATCGCTTTGGGAGCGCTTTTTCTGCAACTTAACGGATATACATTTTATGTGTCCGTCTTTCTCCGTTCCATGGAGAATATCAGCCAGCACCTTGCTCACGGTCACATCAGCAAGGATCTTTTGTCCGAGATCATCAACGCCCTTCTCCATGGCGATGAAGAAGACGAGGCGCTAAAACTCAAAATTTTCCACGCCATTAGCCAAGATCACGGCTCTGATGGATACGGGGAACCGAATCATTAACTTCCATGCCTGCCCGCCGCCGCACCACCAGCCCGCCGCTTCCTTTCGACAAGAAGTTGGTCCTTCAGCAATGGATCTTATCTCTATTGCAGGCGGAGGATATCTACGACCTTTGCGACGAAGAATTTCGCCATCCGGATGCGGAATCTTGGGACACAGAAAACGTAACCGAGTTCCACCACCTGCTCACCCGCTACACGGTAGAGAGGCCACAACTGTCGAATGCCATGCTGCGTGCTTTCGATCAGAACATCGTCCGCCACACGCTCCGCATTAACGGTCGCCGCAAGCAGCCAATCCGCTGGAAATACTACCAATACGTGGCTCTACTTTTCACCGAGATTTACCTGCACTGGTATTTCAACCGTCCGTCCGAACTTCTCATCGCGCTGAACGCTCAGGTGCAATCGTTCAATACGGAGCAAGTCAATGAATCCGACAAGATCGAGCCCTACACGGCTGGTGATCTCAAGAAGCTTTGTTTCTGGCAGGCCACCGGCAGTGGCAAGACGCTGCAAATGCACGTCAACATTCTGCAATATCTCGACCACCTGGAAAAAGCCGGACGACGGAATGAGTTGAACAAGATCATCTTGCTCACGCCCAAGGAGGGACTGAGCATCCAGCATCTCAAGGAATTCGGTGATTCAGGGATCGATGCCGAGCTTTTCGATAAGGATGGCAGTGGAGTCGGCGCTTTGTTTTCCGGGCAGACCGTAGAGATCATCGACGTCAACAAACTCGCCGACGACTCGAAGGAGAAAACCGTGGCAGTGGACTGTTTCGAGGGCAACAACCTAGTGTTAGTTGATGAAGGACACCGTGGATCATCCGGTGAAGAATGGATGCGTCGCCGTGAGGCTCTATGCCGGGATGGTTTTAGTTTCGAATATTCGGCCACCTTCGGCCAATCCGTGAAGGCGGCCAAAGACAAGGCGATGGAGCAGAACTATGCTCGCTGGATCCTGTTCGATTACAGTTACCGATTTTTCCACAAGGACGGCTACGGCAAGCACTACCGGATTCTAAACCTTAAGGAGCAGAAGGACGACGGGCAGCGCCAGCTTTACCTGACCGCCGCTTTGTTGGCATTTTACCAGCAATTGCGTGCCTGGGAGGAACATCGGGAAGAGTTCGCCGCTTTCAATGTCGAGCGTCCGCTGTGGGTGTTCTTTGGAGCCAAGGTCAATGCGGGTGAAATTTCCGACATTGTGAGCGTGCTGATGTTCTTCGCGGAGTTTACCAAGAACAGGTCTGAGTCGATCCGCCGACTAGATCTCGTGCTCGAAGGCAGAGATGACATGATGGACCGGCAGGATAGGTCTTTGTTCGCCGACGCATTTCCTTATCTCAAGAAGCTCAATCTGGATGGAGCCGCTGCATTCGAAGATATTCTGCGGCGTGTATTCAATTCGGCGAGCGGAGGTAAAATCCACGTCGTTAACCTCAAGGGTTCGCAAGGCGAGTTGAGTCTGAGACTTGGAATATCCGAACCTTTCGGCGTCATTAACGTAGGCGACGAAAAGAAACTCCACGACCTGTGCTCTGAACACACCGAACTTTTGGTCACCTCAGATCAAGAGTTCGGCGATTCACTTTTCCACAATCTCTCCAATGTGAATTCCAAGGTTCATTTGTTGCTAGGCTCAAAGAAATTCACAGAGGGCTGGAACAGTTGGCGAGTATCCTCCATCGGTTTGATGAACATGGGGCGTAGTGAAGGATCGGACGTAATCCAGCTCTTCGGCCGCGGCGTGCGTCTCAAGGGATGGGACATGACATTAAAACGCTCGGAGGCCCTCAAACGGATCAATCTTGAGATCATGCAGCGCGCCACCGATGCGCAACGCCGGTTCCTGCCTCTCGTCGAAACCCTCTCTGTCTTCGGTGTCCGCGCGGACTACATGGATCAATTCCGCGAATATCTTGAAACCGAGGGCATCCAGACGGATTCCGAGTGGGAAGATATTATCGTGCCATCGCTGCCGACCCTCTCAGATTTGCCATCAAAAAAACTCAAGATTGTCCGCGTCCCGGAAAATTTGAACTACAAGCGCGATGCTCCGCGCCCGCGCCTCGTTCCAGAAAAAGATTATTTCAAGCGCTTTCCGGTGAAAGTTGATTGGTATCCTCGCATCGAGGCGCTCAAAGCCACCGGCCAGACCACAGCCGCGCTCCAAGGCAAGCGAGACGAGGGGACTCTAAGCGCGCATCACCTAGCCTTCATTGACCGTGAGGCCATTTATTTGCGTCTTCAGCAATTCAAGACCGAGCGCGGATACTCGAATTTGCGCATCGATCGCGAACAGATCGACCACCTGCTCTCCGATTCCCACTGGTATACCCTGCATATCCCGCAGGAGGAGTTGGAACCTTCGCGTTTCGACCGAGTGCGGACCTGGCAGCAAGTTGCCGAGGCTCTACTAATGGGCTATTGCGAACGGATCTATAAATACCGGAAGCAGGCATGGGAAAGTGAACACGCCACTGTTTTCGAACTCGGCCCTGACGATCCCAACTTTGTGGAGGAATACACGTTCCGAGTGCAGCGAGAGGAGGAAGCATTGATCGAACAACTCAAGGATCTATCACATCAAGTCGGAAGCCCTACCTTTAAAAAATTTGCGTTTGCCAAGGTGTTCGCGATGCGATGGGAAAATCACCTCTACTCTCCGCTGATTCACATCGATGGGAATACCGTCGTCGAGGTCAGTCCTGTTTCGCTGAATCTCGGTGAGTGGCAATTTGTCCACGATCTGAAAAACCATCACAACGCTCACCCTGATTTCTTCAAGGGCAAGGAACTCTACCTGCTTCGAAACCGTAGCAAAAAGGGCATTGGTTTCTTCGAGGCAGGCAATTTCTACCCTGACTTCATTCTCTGGCTCATCGTTGGCAAAACCCAGTATGTTGTCTTCGTCGATCCCAAAGGACTTCTTCACACCCAGGGCTTCGATGATCCCAAAATCGCCTTTGCTGAAAAGATCAAGGAGCTGGAAGTCCGTCTAAAGCCCGAGAATCCGGATCTCGTCCTCGACTCATTCATCATATCAACCACCTCTTTCAAGCAGATCCACTGGTGGGACAAACTGAAGACGGAAGAAGACTTTGCTAAAGTTCATGTTCTACTTCAGAAGGATGAGTCAGCAACCTATATCGGAAAAATGTTTGAATTGATCACCAAAGAAAAAGCAGCATTATCAAAATAACTTTGCCCGCAATTGTATAGGGAGACAATAATGCCTAACGCCTGCATCACAGTAGAGGTGCAGCATCATCAATGAAGTCTCGAAATCGCAGATAAAGAATTTTCTCAGATGACTGGTGAAAATCACAGCACATGTGCCCTCATCACCCCAAATGTTCACCCAACCACGCATCGATTTCTTCGATGATTTTTGGGTAGCTGGTTTCGTCAAAGGAATGGTCGGCGCCGGGGATGGTGAGGAGTTTTTTCGGCTCTGGTGCGGCGGCGTAGGCGGCTTCGCTGTCGCGGGGGAAGATGACGTCGTCTTCGGTGCCGTGGATGAGCAACCAGGGCACTTCCATCGCGGCAGCAGCGTCGACGGTGGAGACGTGGCCTTTTAGGTCGTCGACATACGCTTGTGATAGCGGGCAGGTGGGCTCGTCCCACATGACGCCTTGGTCGGGCACGATGTCGCCAAACTCGCGTTCGACAAATTCTTTGGTAAACACCATGCCTGCCAGCGTGACGAGGACACGAATGCGTTCATCGCGCACCGCCGTGAGCACTCCTACTGCGCCTCCCATGCTGTGACCGCAATACACCACACGCGTGGTTTCGGGAATGGCATCGAGCACCGATTGGAGATCGGCGATTTCTTTGGTGATGGTCGCATCGACAAACCGACCTTCGGAATCGCCATTGCCACTGTAAGAAATCCGCAGGCAGGGCCATCCACGTGCCGCAAGGCCTTCGGCCACGGCGACGAGCAAAGGTCGATCCTTGTTGCCCGTGACACCGTGACCCAGCACGATCAACACGTTTTCTCGGGAACCTTCGTGAAAGCTCACATCGAGCTTCTCATTTTGTGCATTAAAAATGGGCAGTTTCATAAAGATTACGCGGGAAATCTTCCGGGGAAAGTGAGTTCGGCAATGCCGGATTTATCCAGCTCGCCCAGACCGTGTGCCACCATCGTTTGATATTGTGCCGCCGTAGCGATCGACAAAGGAACATTCACGCCCACTTCGGCGGCGAGAGCATTCGCGATCCCGCTGTCCTTCGCGGCGTGAGCAGCGCTGAAAAAGCAGTCGTGCTCGCGGGCGATCATGTCATCGCCATCGGTCACCAGCACGCGGGAGTTGGCACCCGTTTGCGAGAAAATTTCCTTCAGCATCGTCAAATCCAGCCCAAGAGCCGCGCCTAGTCCCAGACCTTCGGCAAGGCCTGCGGTGTTGATGTTCATCACCATGTTCACCAAAGCCTTGACCTGAGCCGCTTGCCCCGTTGGTCCGACATAGCGCAGTGCGGTCGATAGATCATGCAGCAGCGGCAAGGCCGCTTCATAATCGGACTCTCGACCGCCAATCATCAGATAAAGCGTGCCCTCGCGCGCTTGGGTGATGCTCGATGCCATGCAGGCCTCCAACGCGCTCGCGCCCACGGCCTCGCAGGCTGCGGCGACCTCTTGATGCACTTGCGGGCTGATCGTTGCGCAATTGATAAACAAACGCCCCGCCGCACCGACCAGCAAGCTATCGCCTGATGCGGCAAAAATGTTTCGCATCGCCGCATCGTCAGTCACCACCGTGAGAATCACATCGGCAGACGTCGTCACCTGCGCGAGGGTCGATGCCGCTGTGCAAGAAATTTCCTCCGCGAGAGAGGCGGCCAGCGGTGCATGTTGATCATAAACCACCGAGACCTCATAGCCGAGATCATTCAGACGTCGCGCCATATTCGCGCCCATGCGACCTACTCCGACAAAACCAATGCGTTTCCCTTTCATGCGCCGCAAACGCTGAGCTACAGCGCGACTTCTGTCAATGGCATAGGCATGATCGAGTGACCGAAGCGCTGGCAAAAAAATCATATCACTCAGCACTGACTGACAGGCTACAGAAACCATGCTCGATGAGGCCGGCAAAGGTGAATCGTCGATCTCCACACGGGGAGGCCAAGTTGACAGAATTTCAGAATTTTCTGAATGACCAGAGAAGCAGATG
>RDYF01000085.1 GCA_004293285.1 Verrucomicrobiota bacterium
TATCCCCTATTCGTTTGTTATCGGGAATTCTCCCCGTTGCAGCAGGGATAAAGCCGCCATGAAGGATGTTTGCCTTCATGGCGGCGGGTGTTACTCCGGAAGCGCTTCAGCGTTTCGTGCACCGGGCCACGCCCATGATTGTAGCAGCAGTGGGAGGCGTAATGCGAGTGTGCCGAAAACTTTTTCCGATCGCGGATCTGCACAGATGTTCAGGAATCCAGAACATCTGTGCAGGACGAGGCGGTTGAACAGAGGCAACACAGCATGATATTTCTCGCAAAACGTCGGAAGTTGTGAATAAGTTCCGACGTTACGTGAAAACCTCTTGGCCAGAGCGTCTGGAAGCAATCTTCCAAGGAACCACAGTTCTTCGATCGAAAGACCTTGAACTACGGGGGCTGAATCGTGGACAGATTCAAGACGTGTTGCCTCATTGAAGCGGACACCATAAATATTTCCAAGAGTGATTGAGAGAGTGCCGTTGCCTCATAAATAGAGACACCATGGGCTAGCCATTAGTATGAGTGAACAAAGCACCGAAGAATCCACAAAGAAGATGCGCGCAAGGTATGCGCAGCTGACGGGACGCAAGGAGCGAGGTAAGCTGCTTGACGAGTTTCTCGAGATCACGGGAGGGAGCGCAACCTCTTCTGCGTTACCATCAAACAAGAAAGCAAGCGGCGGGAGGGGAGTCGCCAGATCCGGCGTCATGAAAAGATTGGGCGCCTCCCGCGCAACGCTTCATCGACAGCGGCGACCTGCAAAAAGAAGAAAAGCACAAACTCGAAAAGCAACTGCCGGAACTCAATCCATTTGGCATGAGAAAGGAAATCCGCCGACTCGAAAACGAGTTCTGGAGCCACTGCGAGATGCTCTGTGCGAAGGTGGAAGAGGAATCGCTTGCCCCTGCGGGCGCTCCTCCGCTACGCTCCAAAGCGCCCGCAGGGGCAACCAAACCAACCACCAAAAACAAAGCCGCAATGGTGTCTCAATTATGAAGCAACACGATGACCATTTGATCAGCCGATTTTGCTTGCGCGGAATTATGACTGATGAGTAGGATTTCCCAGTGCGAAAAATCGATAATGTCGCGTGATTTGCGAGGGGCTGTAGCTCAACCACACATCTTCGAGCTCCATGATAGACTCAAATGAATCCATTCTTGCTCTGAAATTTTAACACTCCTTCTCCCCCTCTCGTCTCATGGCTTGAGTCTACATGCTGCAAGGAACTAAAGGCCGCTACTACATTCATGCCACGGAAGACCTTACGGCACGGGTCGCTCGTCACAATACGGGAATGGTTCATTCCACCAAACGTCTCGGACTACCACTTGTGTTAGTTGCCAGTCGAGAATTCCCAACGATCGCAGAAGCATTGACAGAAGAACGGAGATTAAAGCGCTGGAAAAACCCGCAAAAGGCGATGGCCTATCTACAAGAATAAAAAACCGACGCAGCCGGGGTTGGTCGTGGGTTCGAATTTCCTTGCCTTCCCTCAACCTAGCCGCATAAGTTTTCCTCGCGCGCAATAACATATCTGATTTGCGCAGTTTACTAGGGGCTGTAGCTCAGCGGTTAGAGCAGGGGACTCATAATCCTTTGGTCGTGGGTTCAATCCCCACCGGCCCTACTTCTCGTCAATCATACCTGCATGCCACAACAGCGTGTTAGAGCAGCCCCGACATAGTCGGGGTTGGTCGTGGGTTCAATCCCCACCGGCCCTACTTCTCGTCAATCATATCTGCACTTCTCGTCAATCATATCTGCATGCCACAACAGCGTGTTAGAGCAGCCCCGACATAGTCGGGGTTGGTCGTGGGTTCAATCCCCACCGGCCCTACTTTAGCTGTGTGTCGCGGACTTTCAACGTGAGTTATCGATGCCACTGCGCCGCGCTTCGATCGCGAGACGATAGGCGATCTCATTGCCGTGCTTTTTGATCGAAAATTTGACCGATTGCCGTTGTCCGGGCGCGGGGCACCAGGTTGCTTGCCAAAAGTGATATTCCACTCCGTTGCTGGCTTTGACCACTACGCGAGAAACTCCTACGACTCCTGAGGCATTGCGCGAGGAGGTTTCGCAAACCCGTGGCATGGTCGTCACTTGCCAAGATTGCCATTGCGCATCGCGCCAAGCACGCGCTACCATCAGCGCGGCCTCGGCGCCACCATGGGTCCGATCCGCAAAAAAGCGCGATACTTTTTGCCCACGGAATTGCAAGCGCACTTGCCAACCAAAGCTCCCTACCGCGACGAGCTCGATCCGCGCAATACCATGATTTTCGCGTAACCCCTGTCTCATGATTCGTGCCAAAATCTGGCGCTTGAACCTGGTCCTGTCAATGCTGTCTCTGAACGTAAATCATCGTCCACCGCGACCGCCACGACCCCAGCCTCGCCAGTTTTGACCGCCTTCGATGATGCGCGTTTTCATTTCGTCGCTCAAGGCTGTCGACTGCTGAACGGCCGCTTTTGCCGCCTCGGCATCGGTCGCCATCCACTTGGCTGCGGAAATCCCAATCGCCCGCGCGCGATCGCGCTCGTCGCTGATGCTCTCAGCCAAGGCCATAGTTTGTGCATGATCATTGCTGCTATTGGCAAAAACGAAGGTGCCAATGGCAGTGTCGCGCGCCGAACCCTGCGGCAGTTGCTGAATCGCATTCATCGCGCCGACGCTATCCTGGCGCGAGTAGTTCATCATCACGTTGCGCATCGCATCATCGGCCATTTCGCTACCGGAGGAAACAACCAATTCAAAGGCTTGTTGCGGGTTTTCCCGAGACATGCGCTCGGCCACCGTGGCCGTGGCACGCAGACGCTGCTGCTCATCGGCAATCGTCGAAAGCTGACGCGCTGCTTCAGACGGATTGGCATTGGCGAGCCCTTCAAAAGCCCGACGCCGGGCATCGTCTTGCTGGTCTGCGGGCAGGCTTGCCACAAATTGCTGCGCTTCTTCCCAGCTCTTCGCGCCGAGCACTTCGGCGATTTGACGATTGGCTCGGGATTTTTCCCCGCCTTCCAGTTGAGCGGCCAGCGCCATGGCTTTCTGCGGATCATTCAGTGCCACCTGAGAAATGATCGAATTGACGGCATTACCCTTCTCGCCACCACCCAGCGTCTTGGCCCAAGCCATGGCGTCATCGGGATTTTGCCGCGCCCACTCGCCCGCGATGATCGATGCCGCACCGCCGCCCATCGGCCCGCCTCCCCGACCGCCGAACATGCCCATCATCGCAAATTGACCCGGATTTTCCGAGTAATACTTCGAGGCCGCCACCGGATCGACACTGGCCCAGCTCTGCATAATGGTCGGACGCACAAACATCCCCGTGAAGCCCATGCGATCGGAATAGGCCATTGCACTCACCGGGTCCGTCTCTGCCCACTTGGCGAAAAGCACATACGAAGCCATCATTCGCTCGGGCATGTTCATCGATTCGAGCTTTTTCGCCTCGGCTTCCATCTCCTCTGGGGTCAGCCCGGCGTAGAATTCGAGCAAGGCCTGCATCCGCTGCAGTTGCCCGGGAATGGCATTGATCTCTTCCATCGAACGCGGACGTCCACTGCCCGGGCCACGCTTGCTCGCAGCACTAACTTCGGCGGTGGATCGACTGCTCCGAGCCAGCGCTGTTTGTTCTTCCTGTGCTTCTGCGGGAGCACTCGCGCCGCTTTTGCCAGCGATGAAGCCAGCGGTGGATCCAAGAACGAGGGTGAGGGCCGGATAAAGGTATTTCGGGTTCATGTGTGAGTCAGTGCGTCTTAGAGTTAACACCGCCAACGGCAAAAGTTGCTTGAGAAAATGCGAAAAAAAGGCATCATCCTGCTATGCCGACCGTCACTCCTCGCGTGCTTTTTGTCTGCATGGGAAACATTTGCCGATCCCCCGCTGCGGAAATGGTCTTTGCTCATCTGGTGGAAAAGGCCGGAATGCAAGGGAGCATCGATCACGACTCCGCTGGCACCATCGGCTACCACCAAGGCAATCCGGCCGATGCCCGCATGCGCGCTCATCTCGCCGCCAGGGGCTATCGCATTTTTGGCACATCCCGACCCATCCGCGCCAGTGACTTGCGCGAGTTCGATTGGATCCTTGTGATGGACGAGGAAAATGAGCGCGATGTCTACAAGCTCGATCCACAAAACCTCTATCGCCATAAAATCCGTCGACTCACCGATTTCTGCACCCAGCATGAAATCGACCACGTACCCGATCCCTACTACGGCGGCGCCGAGGGCTTTGTGCAGGTGATCGATCTGGTGGAAGATGCCTGCGCGGGCTTGCTGCGGCACCTGCGCGAGGAAGTAGCGGCACCATGAAAATTCTCGCCCTCCTCCCCTGTGTCGCTCTGCTCTGCCAATGCGGCACTTTGTCCCCACGCGTGCCGCAAATTCCGGGCCCCGCACCTCAGGTATCGCGCGCGCAAACGATCGCCATTGCCCAGGCCTACTGCGATCTAAACTGGAAACCCCGCGCGGCAAACATCCTGCATGGAGCGGACCGACAAGGCTGTCTGGTCCATACGCCCGATACCACACTGGCCCAGCACCTGCGCCAAGGCGGTTGGTGGCAGCCTGACACCAAGCAATCGGCCATGCCTTACCAGTGGGGCGGATTCGATACCCCCGCAAGTTTTGTCGAAAAAATCGAGCGTGGTGCCGCAGCGGGCGATGTCGCGACACCTGAGAAACGTCGACTCGGCGATGCCGCGGTCAGCTGGGACGCGGCGGGCATCGACTGCTCGGGCTTCGTTTCGCGTTGTTGGCGACTCCCCCGCTCGTATTCCACCGCAGAGCTCCCCGCCCTCAGCGAGCGCATCGGCTGGGAAGAATTGCTGCCGGGCGACATCCTCCTCAATGACCAACACGTGCTGCTTTTCGCCGCTTGGCATCGCGAACTGAATGCCGTCCTCGCCTATGAAGCCGGCTCTTTTCCCGCTTGGAAAGTCTCAGCGCACCACGTCCCCACTCAATACTTGCTGGAACGTGGTTTCGCACCGCGACGCTATCGTCGGATTCAAGAAAATCGCTGACCGCTTAGGGCACATCGACCCAGCAACCCTTGCTGTGCGACTCCCAACTCAACTCGGCCAATTGCACCCCTTTTGCCCCCTCGCGCAAGGTCCAACGAAATGGCTCATCGGCCACAACGTGCTTGAGAAATAGCTCCCATTGGATCTTGAAGGCGTTTTCGTAAACACCTTGATCGGGCACTTCCGACCACTGATCATAGAAGTTCAGCGGACTATCGATGTCGGGATTCCACACCGGACGCGGCGTCATGCTCTCGTGCTGCACCCAGCACTTGCGAAGGCCGACGATGGCTGACCCTTTGGTGCCATCGACTTGCATGGTCAAAAGATCATCGCGACGCACCCGCACGGCCCAACTACTGTTGAACTGGCAAATGATTCCGCTATCGGTCTCGAACATCGCATACGCCGAGTCATCTGCCGTGCACGGAAACAGCTCTCCTTGCTCATTCCGACGCTGAGGAATGTGGGTCGCTGCTTTGCAGAAAACGCGAGTGACATTGCCGAAGAGGTTGTCGATGACGTAACGCCAGTGACAGTGCATGTCGACGATCATACCGCCCCCATCTTCATTGCGATAGTTCCAGCTCGGACGTTGCGCGGGTTGCTCATGGCTTTCACCGGTGAAAACCCAGTAACCAAATTCGCCGCGCACGGACAAGATTTCGCCAAAGAAGCCCTGCTCTTTGAGCAATTGAAACTTGCGAATGCCAGGCAACCAAAGCTTGTCTTGCACCGTGCCATTTTTCACCCCAGCACGCTCGGCCACTTCGGCAATCCGATAGGCCTCGGAAGCCTGCACAGCTGTTGGCTTTTCACAGTAAACGTGCTTGCCCGCCGCAATGGCTTTTTCGAGGAAGGGAATGCGATGCGGCGTGCCACTGGCATCGAAAAAGATCTCGTAGTAAGGATCAGCCAACACGTGATCGAGATCGGTGGACCATTTTTCCACACCATACTTGGCGGCCAATTGCTGCAGCTTGTCGGCATTCCGACCCGTCAAAATGGGGTCGGGGACGATGCGCTGATCACCGCAAACCAACCCGCCTTGGTCGCGGATGGCGAGGATCGAACGAACCAAATGCTGGTTGGTTCCCATGCGCCCAGTGACGCCGTTCATAATGATTCCGATGTTTCGTGTCTTCATTGCTCTGATTCTAAGTAGGGGTTGCGCAGCGAACTCACGCTCGCCGCAATTTTTTTCAAAAACTCGTCCTGATCTTCCGCCCAGTAGCGCTCGGAAAAAATCTCGACCTCGGTCATGCCATCGAAGCCCGCATCGCGCACCCATTGGTCGATGATCCCGACGTTGCACACGCCCTCGCCGGGCAGTCCTCGGTCCAAGAGCACGTGACTCATCGCTGGCTTGAAGTCGCACACGTGAAAGGCCCACAGCTTTTGCTCGTCGGCGCATCGCTCGATCTGCTCGAAGAGATCGAGCTCCCACCACACGTGATAGACGTCTAAGGCCACACCGAGGAGCGGATGGTGCAATCGTTCGACTAGGTCGTTCGCGTCGCGCATGCTGCACACCGCTGAGCGATCACCCGCATACATCGGATGCAGCGGCTCTACGGTCAAACGCACGCCCGCAGCCTCGGCGTAGGGCAAAATCTGCTCTAGGCCTTGCTCGATCTGCAAAAAGTTGTCGGAAGGAATCTGCCCAGGTGTCGCCCCGCAGACGAGCACGACCATGGGCAAGCCCAGGGCTACGGCCTCGTCGATCGCACGACGGTTCTCTTCCACCGCGCGAGCTCTCTCTTCGGCGCTTTTCCCGGTAAAAAATCCCCCGCGCACTAGCGATATTCCTTGCAGACCGGCATCGGCAATTTTCTTTCTCACGCGCCCTAAGTCCTCCCCCGCTACGGTCTCACGCCAGAGAGAAATTCCGCCAAAACCATGCCGTGCGTAGCCATCAATGCATTGATCGATGTTCCACGGCTTGGTGGTAAAAGTGTGTATCGCGACGTGCTCGAGGTCCATGTGCAAAAAAAGTGGACGATTCCCATCTTAGGCCACGTTGTACCCCAAACGCAAGGCACAGTCTTTCATGATGCCCGCTTCCCAATCGGGTCGACGCGGGCAAAGCGAATGCGGCTCGGACGTAGGAATCCGACCTAACAAATGCTGAAACACCGCGCAGCTATGCTTGTAGGCGGGCACGGCTGCTCGGAAACCGACATTACCCAAGTATTGCAGCGCATCATTCAGCACAGCATATCGCTCATCACCTTGTTCCCAATACGCATCGCGTTCGGCAAATTTCTCTGGGCAAAATGCCGCCAAACCTAACAGGTAATCCGAACCATATTCCGTCATGTCAATGCCCAGATCATTGCCCGTAAACACCTTGAAATCAGGACGCACTTCATCGCGAATTTGCAGTCGGCGCAGCTCCTGCGATCGATCTAAGGAAGAATGCTTCATCCCCTTCAACGCCGGAATCTGCATCAGACCGCGCACGGTCGCTTCGTCAAAAATCATGCCGTTCGGCGCAAACATCCGGCCCAGTTCAAAGCCGAACACTGCCTCATAGCCCTCACACACGGCGGCATAGAGATCGACGATTTGTTGCGCCGACCAATCGTGAAACCGCGTCGTCTGAAACAAAATCGGCGTGCCCCCAAAGGACACAATCTCATCCATTTCCCGACGATACAAAGCTACCAAGTCGCCCTCTTTGCCCTCCACAAAAGCACCCGCCACGAAATCACGCCGCCCCCCGATCACCTCACTGGTCCAGCGCAAAACCTGAGTTCTCTCATCGGCTGTGAGATAATTGGCATAGCCCGTGTCCATATTCACCGCACAGCCCAGCCCCGCTGCCGTCGTGCGTTCGACCGCCTGACGAAAAGCACCCTGCGCCATCGAGCCATCGGCCTCAAATGGCAGCAAACAAGCCGCATACCCCGTGATCTTCCGACGAAATTTCTTAGCCCCATGACGTTCTTCCAGCGACATACCTCTACAACATGACGCTTCATGTCATACAAATCAAGCCCTGAGTATGCCATAAAGCCAGCTCCGAAAAAGCGAAAAGGCTCGTGCCCCATTTCCCGACTCTCTGACAAAACCGTTTCACGGCACTTCTTCCGCTGCCGATGTCGGGCGCTAGAGTGTCATCGTTTTCTGATATTCCTAGCATCAAAATCGTTTCGGCACGGTTCCTGCTAGAGATAAGATGACTCCTGTGCCATCACTGCTTTTCCCAACCATATCACCTCCCCATGAAACCACAACATCTCCAACCATCCCTGTTTCACCGCCTGATGCCCCTTGTCGTCACTTCCCTCGTCTGCCTTCTGCTGAGCTCCATCGGCTGGGGCTAATTCGCCACTCTCCCAAGCCAGGAAATGGCATCGTGGTGCGCCCAGTGCACTGATGAAATCATCGTTCGATGCAGAAAAAACGTGATGAAGGCGACTCCTCTCCTAGCCGAGTCAGTCTAAAGGTGCAGAAAATCGAAAGAAAATTTCGGATTTTCCAACATACGACATAAGAAAAAGGACCAAGACATCCATCGCGTGGCTCAACATTACGCAGTCGCCCCGCACACTGCTCACTCATCACTGGATCAGCGAAGCTTCACGAGATCCCACACGCCTCCGCTCGCAGGCTCTCAAAGGTTTCGCCTACCTTCAAGATGCCAGTTTTCGCCGCCGAGCTCGGCAATGGCAAATCGTTCTCCACTTCACGCCATCGAGCGTGTCCTTCCCATCGCAGGAAACCAAAATCTCCCACGAAAGGCCTTGCGGAACTTTACAGTAAAATTTTTCCGGAGCCGAAACCAGAATCCCCCCCCTTCGGCGAGATCTTTGGTAAGAAAAAAGCAAGCAAAGCTCATTTTTCTTAACCCTATCACACAAAGATCAGATCGTTGTTGAACACTCGAGCTGTCCGTGTTGTGTCGCTTTTTCGACTTTGAGACAGTCAACATTTTTTGACCGTTTGTGCGGGGAAGCGAAGACCACTTAACCTCATTCGAAGTGGCGCACCCGTAGGGATTTGAACCCCAAACCTTCTGATCCGTAGTCAGACGCTCTATCCA
>RDYF01000086.1 GCA_004293285.1 Verrucomicrobiota bacterium
CGCTGCCGTTTTTTTGTTGGCATCGTAGTTGGGATAACGCGCCATGCGCTGACGCTCGCCATTGACAAAAAGTTGATCGATCTGGCCCACATCGGGCACGGAGGCACGAAAGCGCCCATTGCCGATCGATTGCCATTTCAGCGACAACAATTGACCACCACTGAGCACCGCTTTTCCTTCTTGCTCGGCACGATAGATCACCGGAAACGACTTACTTCCGGAGTCGCGCGCCTCGAGTCGCAAGGGTTCGGGCAAGTAGTAGGTGCCGGGGGCAACATGAATGACAACAGCTTCTTTGCCAGCGACCCGACGCGCTTGATCGCGCGCCTCAGACAACTGTGCCAAAGGTTGGGATCGGCTACCGGACGCACCTGTTTTCCCCGACGTTGAGACATACAAGTCCAGCGCAGAGGCCGTCAATGAAGTGAAAGCTGTCAACAGCGAACCGATGACCGCGACAGAGGGGTTCCTTAGGAGTTGGGGCATGCCCCATTATGACTTCTTACCGCCTTTTCCGTCAACTCACAAGACTTACCGAAATGCGACAGATGCCAAATTATGCACTCGCATATTAGAACGGATGCACTAGGGTATTTCCCACAACAGCCAACCATGTCGTTCCCGCCTGTCAAGCCGCACGAAACGGACATTCCAGAAAGCCTCAAAAAGCTTCTGGCTCAGTACCGTCGCAAGCTCTGGAGAACAAAAATGAGCGAGGCCGCGCTCGCCTCTTTGATTGGTCTGATTTTTTCTTTTCTCGTCGTCTTTGTTCTCGATCGTTTGACGCCCACCACGGCGGGATTGCGCTTGCTCATTCTGATACTCGGAGCCTCACTGAGCGGGCTTTTTGCCCCCTGGTGGCTGCGTCGATGGGTGTGGGGACATCGGCATGAAAATGACCTCGCCCGATTGATCTCACGCCAGCATCCCGACCTCGGCGACCGCCTGCTGGGCATTTTGGAATTGCGCGATCAGCACGAACAAGCGGAATCGCTTTCGCCACGTCTGCGCATCGCGGCCATGGAAGCCGTAGCACAAGAAGCACAACAGCGCGATCTCGCCGCCGCCCAACCACGCAGTTGGATCAGAAAAGCCCTTCTTTTCGCCGCGCTGCTGATCGTCACAGCCTGCTGTGCCTTTTGGTATTCACCACAAGCCAGTTGGAACTCGCTGCGACGCTGGGCATTGCCACTGGATGAGACCGAGCGTTTTACTTTCACGAAAATCGAGCCGCTCCCTGCGCAATGGATCATCGCTCATGGCGAAGCGACGACACTGCGCGCCAAGCTCGCGACCGACACCACCTGGCGACCCGCACAAGGCGAAGTGCGCATGGGACAGCGCAAGCCCTTCGTCGCTTCAATATCGGATGGTGGCTATGATTTTGTTCTCCCCGCCCTGACGCAGAAAACCTCTCTCACTCTGCGCATTGGCGATGCGCAACAGCAAATCGAGCTCATCCCAACCCATCGACCGACGATTCAACAAGCGACGGCGGAGCTGCGTTACCCCTCTTACTTGCAACGCCAAAATCAAAACATCGACCTCACCATGGGCGTTGTCAGCGCCGTTGAGGGGTCGGAATGGCAATGGACTCTGACGGCAGACCGACCGCTGAAAGAAGCTCGTTTTGGCCCTGTCCGCTACTTGAACCCTAAGGAAGTCGCCGACGACGCCATCCCCGCGGCAGGGTTTTCGGGCGCGATGAAGATCGATCAACAACGCGCCAGCAGCCCGAGCGTCCCCATTGGCAGTCAGTCGTTCGACGTTTCTTTCGCTTGGACCGATGTCCATGGCTTGCAGGGCAAGCGTCCGTGGAAACTGCGACTCGATGTGGTCGCCGACCAAGCACCATCCGCCTATCTCCAGGGCACGGAACGACAACACGTGATGCTGCCTGAGGAAACGATCGACCTCGAAGCCTCTGCCGAGGACGATTTCGGCCTTCGCGAGCTTACTCTCGAGTGGCAAGGCGAAAGCTCGCTCAAAAGCTCCAGCAGCTCCCCCGTCAATGGCAAGATGGTGCTGCAGCCCGGCTCTCCCAACGCACAGAAGCTGGCGAAGTCGATCCCCTTCTGCCCCGCGACTCTCGGCATGGGCCCACAGAAATTGCTCGTGCGCTCAGTGACGAATGATTTTTTGCCAGACCGACCTCCGACTTTTTCGGAACCCATCACGCTCTTCATCTTAACACGTGATGAGCATGCGCAAATGCTCAAGAATCAATTTGATCGAGTGGTAGGCGAACTAGAAGATGCGACACGTCGTGAGCAAAATGCCTTTGAGGAAAACCAACGCATCGATCGATTGAACCCAGAAGAACTGCAGCGTGAAGAGAATCGCAAACGACTCGAAGCGCAGCAAAAGGCCGAACAAGAAAATGCCCAACGACTGGAGCAGTTGGAAAAACGCATGGAACAATTGCTGCAAGGCGCCACCCGCAATGGCGAAATTGACAAGCAAACCATGAAGCAAATGGCCGAAGCCATGAAGTCGCTCGGCGAGCTTTCACGCGAGGACATGCCTAAGGTCGAAAAAAATCTCGGCGAATCGCACCAACCGAACAACACCCCCGAACAAGCGAAGCAGGAGCTGAAAAAAGCCCTCGCCGAACAAAAAAAGGTGCTGGAAAAAATGCAGCAAACGCTGGAGCAGTCGCGCGACGCTAATCAAAACATGGAGGCGTCGACTTTTGTCAATCGACTCAAAAAAGCCGCCAGCGAGCTCGATGCCATTTCTGCGTCGCTGATCGAATCGTCGGAAGAAGCCGCCGGACTCTCGCATTTGGTGGTCGATCCGCGCATTCTCTCGCAACTCACTAAGCTCGAACAACGCCTCAGCTCAAACGCCTCGGACATCCGTTGGATCCAAGAAGATCTCGGACATTTTTTCACCCGCACGAATCAACCGGTCTATCAGAAAATTCTCGATGCCATGCGCGATTCCAGCGCTGGTGCGAACATCGATGGATCGCTGGAGGGCATGCGCGATCTCCTCAAGAACAATCAAACCTTCCGCTCGATTCAAACCGCGAGCTACTGGTCGGACCAACTGAAATCGTGGGCAAAAATGCTCGACGATTCAAAAGACTCTGGCGACGGGGGCGGCGGCGGAGAAGGGGGCGGCGGCAATCCGGAAGACGAGGACTTTGAGTTCATGCTGCGCGTCATGAAGATGATTCAAAAGGAACAAGACCTGCGCAATGCCACACGCGCGCTGGAGGAACTGAAACGATCGGCCCAACTCTCGCCATGATTTTTCCGCATTCGACTATCGTACTTCTTGCCTCGGCGCTGCTGGCTTGCCCGGTGAACGCAGCGGAGGAAACATCTCGCGACGCCAAAATGGCAGAGCACCGAGAAGGCTCGGAAAAAGCCTCGGAGCAACAAGATGAACTTGCTGGCGATGTGCAACAGCTGCGCATCGAACAAACCATCCCGAAAGTCATTGAGCTGCTCGATGAGGTCGAAAACATGATGGATGAAGCCAGTGAAAAACTCGCTGAAGCCGACACGGGCGGCGCGACCATTGCCGCGCAGACGGAAGTCATCGAAAAAATCTTTCAAGCCGCGAAGCAAAAGCAGCAGCAATCGCAGGGCCAAGGCCAGGGAGCACAAGGCATGATGGAAATGCTCAAGCGCATGATGGGAGAGGGCAGCGAAGGCGATGAGAAGAAGTCGGGCAAAAAACCCGGCAATCAAGGCGGCGATGGCCAAAAAGGTGATTCGGGTACCCCAAACTCAGCCAACCAAGGCGCTGCGAACTCCGCTTTTGCCGAAGAGCGGCGCGTGCCGAAGGCCTCGGGCTCGAGCACCCAAGATTTTCCTCTCGAATTCCGCCAGGCTCTCGATGCCTACAATCGCAGCACGACCGAATGATTTGTCATGTCCTACCTCGAACTCCGACACCTCCAAACTCACTTCACGCAATCGTCCGGCTCGTTTTTTTCGCCGAAAAAAAACATCATCCGCGCGGTCGATGACGTTTCTCTCAGCATCGAAAAAGGCGAAATCCTCGGACTGGTCGGCGAATCAGGTTGCGGTAAATCGACCCTATCGCGCACGATCATGCAGCTCATTCCCGCCACCGCGGGCGAAGTGATTCTCGATGGCGAATCTCTCACCCAGCTCAGCCATGATCAAGTGCGGCGGCGGCGACTCGATTTTCAGATGGTATTCCAAGACCCCTACGCATCGCTCAATCCGCGCATGACGATTTTTTCGACACTCGAGGAAGCCTTGCGCCAGAGACATCCGCAACTGACCAAGGAAGCCACTTATGAAAAAATCATCGCACTAATGGAAACGGTCGGGCTCGATCCCGCGGTGATGAAAAAATATCCACATGAATTTTCCGGCGGCCAACGCCAGCGCATCGCCATCGCGCGCGCTCTCGCTCCGGAACCGAAGCTGATCATCGCCGATGAACCAGTTTCTGCCTTGGATGTCTCGATTCAATCGCAAATCCTCAATCTGCTCCGCTCGCTGCGAGAGCAACTGCAGTTGACCATGATTTTCATTTCCCACGACCTCGGCGTCGTTCGCTACATCGCCGATCGCATCGCGGTGATGTATCAGGGAAAAATCGTAGAATACGGCGAGGCTGAAACGGTTTTCCATCACCCGCAACACGATTACACCAAACGCCTGTTGGCATCGATCCCACAATTGCCGAGTGCGGTCGCGTAGCAGGAAGAACGTCAGATTTTTCACCGAGTGGCCGTATTTTTGTGTCGATGAATTCTCAACCATCCACTCCCGATGAGGTTTTTGTGCAGTTGCTCTCGCAAAATGAACCGCTGATACGATCGTATCTGCGAAATTTGCTGCCCTCCTACCAAGACGTCGATCAAGTCATGCCAGACGTCGCCCTGGTGGCTTGGCGGAAATTTTCACAACTCGAAGACCACGATGCCTTTGCACGCTGGGCTTGCGTGATTGCCCGCTATGAAGTGATGAGCTATCGCCGCAGCAAAGCCCGCGATCGATTGGTGCTCGATCCCGATGTCGTTGCGCGCTTGGCCGATGAAGCGGAAGAGGAAATGCCGCTGCGCCGCCGACAAATGAATGCACTCGAACACTGCCTCGCCAAACTGCCGCCGCAGCGTCGCGACTTGGTGCTGGCTTGCTACTCGCCCGAGAAGTCGATGCGCGATATCGCCGCTGAAATCAATCGCAGTGAAAATAGCCTATACCAACTCTTGCGCCGAATCCGCGTCGACTTGCAAGAGTGCATGGAAAAAAATCTTTCCCAAGAAAGCCTATCATGAACTCGGAGGAAACCATGCTTCTGTGGTCGTATCTCGAAGGCAAGATCGAGCCGCAAGAGATTGATGCACTCAATGATCTACTGCGTCGCAGCCCCGCAGCGAGGCAGTTCCTGATCCAGCAAACTACTTTGGAAAGTCAGTTGCGCGAAATCGCTCTGGCGGAGGCGAATGCGACCACGCCACTCTTTTCGCCACCACGCCGCAGGTGGAATGTCCGACCTCTGCTCGCACTCGCTGCGGTTCTGGTGCTTGCCGCTTGGCTCCTGCCGCTCGCACCGTTTTCGCTGATGCGCAAAGAGCCGCCGCTCGCCATCGATGGACCGCTTTCTACGCCGATTGTGACAGCCGATCCTGTCGCCATTCTCAAAGCCGCCACACAGGTGAAATGGCAGAAAACAGCGAAGGCCACTGGCACGCCGCTTACTCCGGGCTGGTTGAAGATCGATTCCGGCACTTTGCATATCGAGTTTCTGAGTGGCGCACGACTCCTCGTCACGGGGCCCGCCGCACTGCGACTGGATAGCGAAAATTCAGCATTTCTCGAGTCCGGCACCGCCAGCGCCTATGTGCCCGAACCCGCGCATGGCTTTTTGCTGGAATCTCCGAAACTGCTCGTCAAGGACCTCGGCACGTCGTTTGGTCTCAAGGTTGGCCAAGGTCAGGAAACGGAAGTCCATTGCTTCGATGGCTCGGTCGAGCTCTTCACCGATGACCAACGTCGCAATGCCCAGCTGTTGCTGGCCGATCAAGCACTGCAATGGCGCGATACGAAGTTTGAAAAAGTCCCCGTGCGACGTTCGGAATTTCCCAGTGGGAAGGCGGCATCACTAGCCGCTTCCGCAGAAATCGAGAGCCGACGACAGCAATGGCAAGCGTTCAATCAACAACTTGCCTCTCACCCTAGCACCGAGTTGTTGTATACCTTTGATCAAGAACAAGAATGGAGCCGCTCGGTGAAAAATCACGCTGCAAAAGCTAAACCCGGCACGAACGCATCGCTGGTCGGTGCCGCTTGGTCGACAGGACGCTGGATGGGCAAAAGCGGGCTAGAGTTTCGCACGCGGGGCGACCGACTCCGTTTCACGCTGCCCGGTTCTTTTGAAGAAATCACCATGAGTGCATGGTTGCGCGTTGATAGCCTACCGAATGATTACAATGCCCTACTTCTGCCCAGTCGCTACCAACGCGGCTGTGTGCACTGGAATATCGAACGCGGCGGCGAGCTGCGACTCACCCAGATCCGCGACCAGTTTCCGCGCATTGATCGCGCTCATTGGAATGGCCCCATCAGTAGCTCGGGACTCAGCAGCCTCGACCTCGGACGCTGGCTGCACTTGGTCACCACCTATCGCTCAAAAACTGGTGAGGTCGTGCATTATCGCGATGGAGTGATTGTCGGTCGCGGCTCTTTTCACGATCACCTTCCCGTCGTGTTCGGCCCCATGGAATTTGGCAATTGGGGCGCCGATGGCAAAACGAGCGATAATGCCTGGGTCTTGCACCAACCAACAAATCATCGCAAGCGTCATTTTGTCGGACGCTTGGATCACCTCCTGATACAATCCCGCATTGCCTCGCCTACCGAGATCGCTGAAATGTATCGTCTGGGACAACCGTAATGCTCGCATGTCAAAACCCCATCCGCCCCAGCGCCTTTCATGGCTCGCTTTGATCACCCTGTTGTTTTTCTGCCCTCTCCACGCCCAAGACAAAAGCCGGCTGAATGGCAAAACATACGAAGAACGCTGCCAACAATTGGTCGCCTATTTCGCCGAAGCGAAACCTCGAAATGCCAATTTCCCGAAGGAAGCGATGCCTTTTTACGCCGCACGTCTCCAACTCGGTATGGACACTCCCGGCACCTTGCAGCAAATCGAAAAAATGGTCGACGCTACGATCAAAGGTCGCCCCGACCCTTTCAATCTGCACGCGTTGATGCATTGCTATTTCCTTCACAAGGACAAACTCACTCCCAGCATCAAACAAAAGATCAAAAGCCATGCCGCCAGTTGGCGCTACTCAAAACCCATCGGCGTGAGTTTGAACTATGAG
>RDYF01000104.1 GCA_004293285.1 Verrucomicrobiota bacterium
TGATTTACATGCAGGACCCTGCCACCCGACACAGTGTGGAAATGCTCGCACCACAGCCGGGCGAATGCGTTCTTGATGCCTGCGCCGCCCCTGGAGGCAAGGCCGCGATGATTGCCGCCGCGATGAAAAACCAAGGCACTTTGGTCGCCACGGATTCGAATGAAAAGAGGCTTCCTCGCTTGCGCGAAAATTTGCAAAATCTGCACATCACCTGCGCCGAGATTTCGCAACACGATTGGCTCGAACCCGCGCCAGACGCTTGGTTGGGCAAGTTCGACGCCATTTTGCTCGATGTCCCCTGCTCAAATCAAATACCGGCGTGCTGCGTCGGCGTGTCGACGCCCGCTGGCGCATCCACCCGAAGGATCTATCGGACCTGCCAGTGATTCAGCGAAAAATCGTCGAAAACGCCCTCCCCTGCCTCAAACCCGGTGGTCGCTTGGTCTATTCGACCTGCTCCATCGAGCCCGAGGAAAATGCTTTGCTCGTGCGCAAGATCTCCGAGGACCATCCCGAAAAAACAAATCGTTCCCGGCGTGGAAAATAGCGACGGCGCTTATGCGGCAGTCTGGCACCGAGCCTAATCGCCTCGGCGGAATCGATGTGCTTTTTCATTGACGCACATCGCTGATCGCCTATGATCAAACACCGAACTACCAAGGAGGAAATTGTGGACAACGGCTTACTACATACAGAAAAAATCATCGCAGATCGCAAAACGTTCTACATTGATCTAAAGGAAAATGCGCGCGGCATGGTCGTGAAAATTACCGAAGACGTGGGCGGCAATCGCGATACCATCATGGTGCCAGCCGAAATTTTGAGCGACTTCATTCAAGCGCTGCAAGATGTCAAAGCCACAGCGGATCAGCATTGATCCCACTCGCCACCCCTCCCCGTCGACCATATCCTTCTGCGCCATTTTTTCTCTTTAATGAGTACACCTGCCTCTGTCACTGTCGCCCGACTCACCTATCTGCTGATTTGTGAACTTCTCGCGGTTGCTGTTTCTCTGACTTTCTCGGATGTTGTCCCCCTCTGGGTCGGAGTGCTGGCTGGTCTTGCCGTGGCAGGATTTTTCATTCTCATCGAAAGCACGCTCAAGGGCTTCACGCTGCGCGGTTTTTCCACCGCCACATTCGGTCTCGGCGTCGGCCTTTTCTGCGCTTGGCTCATCACCCGCGTCGATATCGCCGAACTTGCGGCGAACATGTTGCGTGAAAATGCGCCCACTGGACAGGATGAACACAGTGTCGAACGACGCCTCGTCATGCAAGAACGCGCCGATGCCGTGCGCCTCGCCATCAATGTTGGTCTCTACGCCAGCCTTGGCTTTCTCGGTTCGGCGATTTCTCTGCGCAGCAATCGCGATGACTTTTCGTTCATCATCCCCTTTGTGCGCTTTCGCCAAGAAGGCTCGCAAGGTCGACCTATTGTTCTGGATGCCGAAGCCGTGATGGACAGTCGGGTCATCAACATCGCCCGCGCGGGCTTCCTCGGCGGTCGACTCACGGTTCCGAGCTTTGTCTTGCAGGAAATTCAAAACATGACTTCGTCGCCCTCCGCCACCCAGCGCCAACGAGGACAGCGCGGGGTCGAGGTGCTGGATCAAATGCATGCCGATCCCGCCACGCAGTTGGTCATTCACGAATCGGGGAAAACCACCCAAGAAGCTCCGTATCACACGCGCATGATCGAAGTCGCGCGCTTGCTCGATGCCCGTTTGCTCACCACCGATGAAACCTTGGCCAAGGTCGCCCGACTCCAAGGAGTGATGGTACTAAACCTGCAAGAACTGACCGAGGCCCTCAAACCGAACATCATTGTTGGCGAAAAAATCCGACTCGCCCTGGTGAGGCCGGGCAAGGACGAGCATCAAGCTGTCGGCTATCTCACTGATGGCACGATGATCGTGGTCAATCACGCCGCGGAGCTCATGGGAACCACGCAAAACATCTACGTGATCAGCAAGCTGCAAACCAGCAACGGCCTGATGGTATTCGCTGAATTGGATCGCAGCGAGCACGTTTGAAGCGAGTTTTGCGCAGTTTTCACGCTCTGATCTTGACGAATCCCTGTTTCGCGGACAAATTCTCTGCGTCATGCTTTCCGACTACTTGCCCGTCTTGTTCCAAATGCTGATCGCCATTGGCTTTGCTGTGGTGGTCTTGTCGCTCAGTGTCGTTTTTGGCAAATCCGCCCGTAGCAATGCGATGAAGGATAGCGCTTACGAGTGCGGCATGTTGCCGATTGGTGACGGTGCCCCACGTTTCTCGGT
Organism: Verrucomicrobiota bacterium; assembly: GCA_004293285.1. Classification (GTDB taxonomy): domain Bacteria; phylum Verrucomicrobiota; class Verrucomicrobiia; order Verrucomicrobiales; family Akkermansiaceae; genus UBA956. The sequence goes on from RDYF01000104.1 coordinate 2,279, forward strand.
GAAATTTTATCTCGTGGCCATGCTCTTCGTCATTTTTGATATCGAGGTCGTGTTTATGTATCCTTGGGCCGTGCAGTTTCGGGACATGATTCAGGTCTCCACCGTGCCCCTTCTCAGCATCGCCGGCTTCGCGGGCATTCTGGCTCTTGCCTATGTCTATGCATTGAAAAAAGGCGCTCTCAACTGGAAGTCGTAATTGCCGTTTCCTCTCCTAAAAAAAGCGACACCTTCCCGGGTGTCGCTTTTTTGTTTTGTCGAATGCCGACAGACTCAAGCCGTATGCACGGCATCGATCAACTCTTTGGCAAAAGCCACCACCGCATCGACCGGACGAGCTTCTTGCGCGTGCAGTTCTACTTGCTTCACTAAAGCCGAACCGACAATCACGCCATCCGCATGCTGCGCGACTTCTCGCGCTTGCTGGGCATTGGAAATGCCAAAGCCCACACAAACCGGCACCGTGGCATGCTGCTTCAGCGCCGACACCAATTCACCGATGTGAGCAGAAGGCGCGCCGTGCGCTCCCGTCACGCCCGTTCGCGACAACGCATAAATGAAACCCTGGGCTTGCGACGCGAGCATTTTGGCACGTTCCGAGGGCGTATTGGGCGCAATCAGACGGATCTGCAACAAATCCCCATTGCTACCAAAGCCTTCGCTTTGCACCGCCTCATCGGGGGGCAAGTCGAGCAGCAAGATGCCATCCGCACCCGCCGCCACTGCATCGGCCTGAAAGCTTTCAAAACCATAAGCGAAAATCGGATTGAGATACGTAAATAATACCAGCGGCGTATCGTGCGTCTTGCGGAAATCGCGAATCAAATCCAACACCCGACGCGTCGTCATGCCCGATTTCAAAGCGCGCTCCGCAGCCATTTGATTGACGATTCCGTCGGCCAAAGGATCAGAAAAAGGCAGCCCGAGCTCCAAGATGTCCGCCCCCGCATCCGCCAAACCTCGAAGGATTGCTAACGAACGATCGTAATCAGGATCACCCGCCGCGACATAAGCGACGAATGCTTTTTTTCCTTGCTGCTGAAGTTGTTCAAAGGTGCGGGTAATGCGATTCATGAAATTCTACCGTTTTTTGATGCGTTTGCCAGAGAGACGAGTCGCGAGCAGGTTCGGACACATGCCCTTTAAGCGCAACTGCTCACAACCTGCTTCGATGTGGATCGACTGGCGGATCGGACGATAGCCCAATCGACGCGTCATGCAATCATTGAGTAGATCCATGTGCGCATCTTCAAATTCTACCACTTTGCCACAATCGACACACACCAAGTGGTTGTGCGAGGGCTTATCAACGAAGTTGGGATCGTAGGTTTTTTCCTCAGTGCCCAGATCAATTTCACGCAACAAGCCGGCCTCCACCAAGAGACTGATCGTGCGATACACCGTGGCACGAGATGCCCGAGAGTCCGTTCGACGAATCCGCTCGAACAACTCTTCCGCCGTAAAATGCTCATCCTTTTCAAAAATCGTGCTAACGATCGAGTCGCGCTGCGATGTTCTCCGCAGGGACCGCCGTTTCACAAATTCATTGAAGCGCTCAAGGATGCTCTCGTCCATTCGTCAACCGCCAACCTAAGCCATTCCCCAAAGATGAAAAGAAAAAACTTAGGGGTCAGTCCTCGCATGGTAACATTTTACCTATGGAAAAACGCCATGGATGATGATTTGTCGAGAACTTCACGAAATTTCCGCAGTCACGCAAGGAAGCAACTCGGCACATATCTCTTTTCCTCCAGATCAATACTCACTCCGTGCGATCGGTTTTCCGCGTGGAGTGTTGTCTGCACAATACGCTGCAAATGCCATCCCCAAAAGCCCTAAGCCCCCCGCATACCCCATGGTTAGCAGAGACGCCATACCGGCGACAAATGGCGTCACCACCAAAAGGCCAATGACTCCATTGCGCGGGTGAGGCTCGTAAAAATGCAAAATCAAACGCAAGCGCGTCCTTGCTAATGCCATCCCAAAAATTACGAAACATGCGAAAAAGAAAAACGCATTGATATGATAGATCACTCCCGTCCATGCGGGCGACCAGTGCTGAGTCGCCAGCGCGCTCGACGCCAGAACTGCTAAGCCCGACACCAGAGCCGATCCGAGAAAAACAACGAAGACTAACAGCCGTGCGGCCGAATGCCGAAAAGAAGAAGCTCCGATCGCACCGGAACTGATCACCGCCGCAAGCCCGATCACAGTCAAGGAACAGGCCAGTTCTTGCAAAAATTCAACACCACCTCGAAAGTATCTCACCACCACGTAAGGCATTAAGGAAACGAAACTCAGCGTCGAGATCGACCACAGTACCAAAAATTTTCCGCGCACCACAGACCAACGATTGAGCTTGGTCAACAGCAACAACTCGTGATTCCCTTCCTCGACTTCCTGCCCCATCAACATCAGCCCCGCCAAGGGCATGATCACCCCGCACATCCCTCCAACAACATTCCAAAACGGCCCGTTCTCGAAAAGCATCGCGAGGTTCATTACCCCCACAAAATCTGTCTTTGTCGCCTGGTCTGTCGCAAATTCCATCGCCATCGCTGCGATCGCGAGAACTTGCATGATCAAAAAAGGATAGACGAAACTCGCACGCCGCATGCTCTGGTGCAGCTCTTTGACGATCATCGGATGAATTCGATCCGGTAATTCTGAAATTCCTGCCACGCCATTTTTTCGCTCATGATCCCGAAAATGACAAGCCTCAGCCGAAAAAAGATTTTCTCAATCTGTATGATAACTTCTCGACAAGCATCGATACCATCACTATGTTTTCGCCGAAACCAATTTCGACCTATCATGCCCAACGCGATTGAATTTACCGCCCCTCAGCAGATCAATGTCGTCGATCTGCCCAATGCCATGAATCCTGGTCCCGACGAAGCCGTGGTGCGCACGCACCGCATGGGCATCTGTGGCACCGACCTTTCCTGCTATCTCGGCAAGTTTCCTTTTTTTGCCTATCCTCGCACGCCCGGTCATGAACTCGGGCTCGAAGTAATTGCCGTCGGTTCTAATGTCACAAACATTCGACCTGGCGACAAATGCTCGTTGGAACCGTATGTGAACGACCCGAATTCCGTGCCATCGCAAAAAGGCTTCTCGAATTGCTGCCCTAGCGTGCAAGTTGTCGGCGTCCACAATAGTGGCGGTCTGCGTCAGGGAACTTTCATTGTCCCAGCCCGCAAACTCCACCCCGGCAATGACCTTAGTTACGATCAACTCGCCTTGGTCGAGACTCTCGCGATCGGCTATCACGCCGTGCAACGTGCGAATCCCCAACCCGGCGAAACGGTGCTGGTCATCGGTGCCGGTCCCATCGGGCTCGCTTGCTTGGAATTTCTCAAACTCATGCCCGAGGTCAAAGTCGTTGTCATGGACATGGTACAGGGTCGACTCGATTTCTGTGCAAAAAACCTCGGCGTCACCCACGGCATTCTCGCCCAGGCCGACGGCTCTCATCTGGAAGCACTGGAAAAAATGACGGATGGTCAACTGGCCGATGCCATCATCGATGCCACTGGCTCGCCGAAATCGATGTCGACCTGCTTTTCCTTCGCCGCTTTTCACGGACGTGTGGTCTATGTCGGCATTACCACATCCGACCTCACCTTTCCTCACGCACCCGTCTTCCATCGTCGCGAGCTGACGCTGCTGGCATCACGCAATGCACTGCCCGAAGATTTCCCCAAAATCATCGACCTCATCCGCCAAGGAAAAATCAACACCGACCTCTGGATCACGCACCGCATTTCCTTCGAAGAAGTCCCAGAAAAATTCGCCCAATTCACCGACCCCAACCTCGGCACAATCAAAGCACTGATCGAAGTTCAATAAAAATCACTGATCACTGATCACCTACCACTAAACATCACATGAAACCTTGTCCTAAATTCACATTCGGAGTCGGCGATCGCTTTGCGCATCAGGCCGAAGCTCAATTGCAAGCATTCATCACCGCAGCCGAACTCGGCGCTGAGATTGTGCCGGTTTGGAATAAATCCAATCGCGAACACACCATCATCGGATCAGAACCCAGCGGCACCAGAGACGCCGCAGATCTCGCTGTGGCCAATCTCGGATGGAAGAAGGAATACTTGCTCGATGCCGATCACATCAATCTTACCACCGTCGATCGCTTCATCGCTCCCTGCGATTTTTTCACGTTAGATGTCGCCGATGACATCGGGCAAGCCGCCAGCTCCGATGCCATCAACGCATTTGTCGCAGCGCATCCCGAACTGATCGGCACGATTACGATCGCGGGCATCGAGGAACCTTTCACGATCACACGCGAAGATCTCACGCAGATTGCTCAAAAGTTTTTGCTCGCCACGCAAAAAGCCGGTGCCATCTATCAGCATTTGTTGCAGCATAAAACTTCCGATTTTGTCACGGAGGTTTCAATGGATGAAACAGACCGACCCCAAACTCCCGCTGAACTCTTGGTCATCCTCGCCGCTCTCAGTGATGCCGGTGTGCCGGTGCAGACCATCGCACCGAAGTTCACCGGACGCTTCAACAAAGGCGTCGATTACGTCGGCGATGTCGCACAGTTCGAAAAAGAATTCAATGATGACCTTGCCGTCATCGCTCATGCAATCCAAGCCTATCAACTTCCTGCAGAACTCAAACTCAGTGTCCACTCGGGCTCGGACAAGTTCTCCATCTACCCCGCCATCCGCCGTGCTCTTCAGCGCACGGGAGCTGGACTCCACATCAAAACCGCCGGCACGAATTGGCTCGAAGAACTCATCGGCCTCGCCGAAGCCGGTGGCGATGCACTCGCATTGGCGAAGGAAATTTATCTCAAAGCCCTCGATTACCGCGAAGCACTGTGCCAACCCTACGCTACCGTTATCGACATCGATGTCAGCCAACTCCCCAGCGCCGAAGCCGTCGCTTCTTGGAGCAGCGAGGACTATGTCAATGCCCTTCGACACATCCCCAGTTGCCCGCAGTACAATCCTCACTTCCGCCAACTGCTGCACGTCGGATTCAAGATCGCCGCACAAATGGGCGAGCGCTATACCGACGCCCTGAAAGCTCATCGAGAAATCATCGCCAAAAACGTTACCATCAACTTACTCGATCGACACATCAAGCCTCTCTTTCTCTAATCGATCGTTCTGATCTGATTAGCGAGACTTGGAGTATTGCAACAATCCTTCGACTAAGGCATCGGCATATTCGCGATAGATCGACTTGCGCATTTTTCCCGCAACTTCTGCCTCCCCTGGGTAGTCGCCGGCTTGAATGCGCTCGTAGACTTCTCGACTGTTCATCACGTAGGGCTCGAAAAAAATCACCGGACAATCATACAAACGATTGGCTAACAGATTTCTTGCCCACAGATACGGATGACCGCCGACGTTGCGCGCGCGTGTCGAATTCGGCTCTTACCGCAGCCACTGCCGCTTCTTCGTGGATGGTCTTTTGCAGAATTTTGCGAGTCATTTCGTAGCGCTGGTCGTCATACGATAACTCGTCATCGGTGTAGGCTCCATGGAGCAATATGTGCAGATGGTTTTCGTCGACTAATTGCGGATTCGCCGGATCACCCCAAGCGACGGCATTGAAGTGCAAGCAGAGCACTAAGTCGGGCTTAAGATTTTGATTCACATAGGTAGCACGAGCTCGGATTTCGGAGGTCCGATAGAACAGACTTTCTGCCGCCTTCCATTGATCCATCGGCGTTGCGAGCGCGGGCTGCTGCGCTCTCACTTGCGACAATAACCCCGCTGGACGATCTTGGGTGATGGGCTGTGTTCGCTCTCGCACCAAGGAAACTTGAGCACCATGGGCTTCGAGCATGGGCTTGAGCAGTCGCGCCACATACAGCGTCATGTCGCCCTCAGTGACGGGCTTGCCGTTTCCGATTGTAAACCAACGCTCTTCCATCTGCGCCCACTCGCCGCCCAAATGCCCGGCATCGATCGCGATATGCAGTCCGCGCAAGCACTGCGCAGGATCTTGCTGCACCCTATCGACTCGCGAAAGCCCCTTGCGCTCGACTTTTTTCTCTTCCCCGGGCTTGGCGAAATTCAGTCGATACTTCCGATTCGGCTCGAGCACGCTCTCGACAATCATCACGTGATCGTCGGAAAACTCGAAAAAATCCCGCCATCGCTCACTGCATGTGAAATAGCGCGTGAGATCTCCCTCGAATTCCTGTCGCGTGAAGGCATTTTGCCAAGCATCCAGCTCCGACCACTTTGGCGCTTCTGCCAGCGGTGATAGACGATAGCGTGGCGCAGATGCTGCGGCCGATTCCGCGACACGCGACTGCTGGGTCGGGATCTGCTCTTGTGATGGCGCTGTTTCCCCTCGTCGATTCAGCCACCATGCCCCAAGGACTGCCATTCCCACCAAGACCATCAACAATCGCATGGGTCGTCGGAGCTTGCGAAGATGAAACATTGCACGCATGAATGTCCATTCATACATCGATCCCGCGACTTTGGCAAATCCTCTCAGCTCAGCAAAACCTAAGCGCTCGCGAAATCTCCCAGCGCAATCGACGCAAAATGAAAAAAATGATCGCGCCACGACGCTCCTTCACGTATGAAAAGAGCACACACACTTATGAAATCTCTCTCTTTCTTTTTGCTTGGCGCATACGCTCTGATTTTCACATCCTGCGGCAATAGCGGTGCCGACTACGATACCCCACCCGTCGATGACTACGCCGCTGCCGTCAATCCGAACCCCGCAGATCCCACTTACGGGGCTGCCGCCTATGAGGAAAACACGGCCGTTCCGGCTGAGATTGACCCCAATCTCGCCGCACCCGATGTCCCTGCCGCTCCTTCCGGCAAGATCACGGAACACTACGTCGCTCCCGGCGATAGCTTGTGGAAGCTGAGCAAGCAATATGGCGTTTCGATCGATGCCATCAAAGCCGCCAACCAAATGACCAACGATACCGTCATTTTGGGCAAAAAAATGATCATCCCTGCCCCTTGATTTTTCATGCGCCCCTTCTTCCTCACATGCTTTTCGCTATTGCTTCTGTTGGAAATGCGGGCGCAAGATGCCGCCCCGCCCGAGCTTGCTCTGCCTCCGCGAGAAGCGGCGATGGATGCCCTGTTCCAAATCCCCCCTGGCCCGAAGGAGCTTGCGGAGGCGGAGGCCGCTGCGCGCAAACTCGGCATCCCCGAGCAAACCATCCTCGAAGCGCGATTCCTGTTTCTGGTCGAAAACAAAAATGACGAGGGCATCATCGCTCTGCTGCCTCAGTGGCTCAAGCTCGAACCACATTTCACTCTCGATCACTCAGAAATTTTCGCCACACGCGAAGATTTTCTTGCTGTCATCGAATTCGCCAAGGCTCTGAAAGCTCTCCGCGAGGGCAAACGCGAAGATTTCAAAAAGCACATCACAGAGGCTCTGTGGCTCAGCCCGACACAGGCCAGCGCTTTTACTCCCTACATTCAGAACCTGCGCCTCAGCGAACACATCAAGCAGACGAAGCTCGCTCTGAATGTCCCTTTGCAATCATTGCTCCAAGATTCGCCGACGGAATCGCTTTCGCTGGAAAAAATCATCGGCGCTCAATCGGCCATTTTGCTGCAATTTTGGTCGCCTTGGAGTCCGGATTGTGAAACCGCGATGAATGAATTCACTTCTCTGCGCAAGGAGTTGAACAACACCAAAGTCGCTTTTGCCTCGGTTCTTATCGATGGTCGCACGGAAATGATCAACGAAGCCCGTGAGCTGCTGAAAGGACTCGATCTTCCCACCGATGCGATTCAATTGGTCGATCGCAGCAAGGACAGCCTCGCCTCGCAGCTCCGCGTCACGGATCTTCCGGCTTTTGTCTTGATCAGCCGTGAGGGGAAAATTCTCTCGCACGGACGAGAGGACACCCCCGCTCTGCGCGCTGCCATCCAACAACTTTCGACTCCCGGCAAGAAACCGTAATCTCTCGGCTTTGTCCTTTACTGGATCTCTGAATCTGCCATTCTCAGCGCATGAAACTGCACCTCGTCTCTCTGCTGTCCTTGCTCTTGCTCGGAGCCCACGTGCAAGCTGCCGATGAAATTGTCGAGTCTCCCACTCCCGATGCTCCTGAGGAGGCTTCGACCGCACCCGAGATGCCGGAAGACTTGCTCGATGACGAACACGCCCGCGAGGAAATGGCAGTCAATGATTTTACCGCCCCATCGATCGCGAAGGTCTTTGAGTCGCTGCAACTTCTCGCCCCACTACCCGTCCATGCCGTGGAACGAAAAATCCCCGAGCGCATGCCTCTTGATCGCGCCGACCTCGCGATCGAGATTGGCTTCCTCATCGCCGATGGCTTCCTCATCGTGCAAGCCAATGACCTGACCAAGGTCGAACCCCTCGCTAAGGAGCTCTCGCGCTATGGCAAGGCCCTAGGAGCTGGGGAGCGCGTGTCTCGACACGTCGCTTCGCTGCTGGAAAGCGCGAAAAATAACAAGCCGGATCAACTGAAAATCGAACTCGCCGCCACGCAAAAAGATGTGGAACGGGAACTGGTCGCCCTGCGTGATACTGACCTCGCCCACCTCATCTCCCTCGGAGGCTGGCTGCGCGCGCTCCATGTCGCTGCCACTGCCGTCGACCAACAATTCACCCAAGCGCGTGCCAAGGAGCTGATGCGTGAGGACATTGCCGATTACTACACGGAAATCATCGGCACTCTCCACCCCCGCATCTCAGAACGCGAAAATTTCACGGAAATGCGCGAAATTCTCTCCGGCCTGCGCAATGAAATGATCCTCGATGAGGAACACAAAAAACCCATCGCCCGCGCTACGGTATCTTCCATCCTTGCCAAATCGGCAAAACTCGTCACTCTCGCCTCGAAGCGCGTTGAGTGATTTTTCTCGCTTGTCCGATGTTCCCGACTTTTATGAAGCACCTCGCTATTTGCAGCTTTTTTGCCTTTTCTTTCGCCTCTGCCCTTGAAACAGCTGGCGTGGACCCGCTCCCCACTCCTACCCCTAAGCCCGCTCCCGCACCAGCACAGCCCAAGGCTTTGGAAATCAATGGTATTGCCGCCACGGTCAATGGCTTTGTCATCACCAAAAAGGAAATCGCTTTCGCCCTCTCTCCCATTGTCGCCGAACTCTCCGCACAGTTCCCCCGTCGCGGCCCGGAGTTTGAAAAACGCGTGAAGGAATCGTACGATAAGATTGTCGATGACTTCATCGACCGCGAATTGGTCATGAGCGAATTCAAAACCCAAGGCGGTAAAATCCGCCCAGCCTCGATCAATGAGGAAATTCAACGCCAAGTCCGCGAACGCAGCAATGGCGATCTCGGCAAGTTCCGCCAAGAACTCGCCCGCTCTGCCATGACCATGGAAACGTATCGACGCATGATCGAACGACAAATGATTGTCCAAGGCATGCGCGCCTCGAAGTTCAGTGATGCTGCCCCACCCCTGCCCTTCGAAGTCCAAAAGGAATACGATGAGATGAAGCTCAAACTCCGCGATACCACAGGCGATCGCATGACTTTCCTGAAAATTTACATTCCCGCCGTCGATGCGAAATCACCCAATGCGACGCCCGATGACCAGTTGGCGCTTGCTGAGTCGATTGTCAAAAAGCTCAAGGAAGGCGCCGATTTTAAGGAGCTAGCCAAGCAGCACTCGCGCGATGCTTTTGCCGATCAAGGCGGACTCCAAGAAGATGTTGCACGCACCGATCTCTCGCCCGAGTTCGCGGCACTGATGATGGACCCTCCCGAAGGCACGATTATCGGCCCATTGATGGATCCCCGTGGCCTGACGATTGTGAAGGTTTTGAAAAAAACCTACGGACCCATCCCACCCCTCGCCGAGGTCCGGGAACAGATCGAGCAACGCGTCGCCCGACAAAAATCCGCCGAACGCTATGAGCGCTGGATCAAAACGCTCCGCGCGAAGGCGATGATTCAGAAAAAACTGTAAGTCGTCCCACGTGCTTGACTCTCGCCCGACTCTCTTCATGGTCGGGCGCACCCATTTCCACCCTATGAATTCACACCCAAAAATCGGGATTCGTCCCACCATCGATGGCCGCCTCGGCGGCGTTCGCGAGTCGCTCGAAGCGCAAACCATGTGATCTCGGACACTTGCATCGGCGGTGTCGCAGAAGCGGCCGCCTGCGCGGAAAAGTTCCGTAAGGAAGGCGTCGGCGTCTCGCTCACGGTCACTCCCTGCTGGTGCTATGGCTCGGAAACCATGGACATGGACCCTGCGATCCCCAAAGCCGTCTGGGGCTTTAATGGCACGGAGCGTCCCGGCGCCGTTTACCTCGCCGCTGTTCTCGCCGGTCACACCCAAAAGGGCCTTCCTGCTTTTGGCATCTACGGTCGCGATGTCCAGGACGCTGGCGATACCTCGATCCCTGCCGATGTCCAAGAAAAAATCCTCCGCTTCTGCCGCGCCGGTCTCGCCGTCGCTTCGATGCGCGGTCAATCGTACCTCGCCATGGGCGGCGTGTCGATGGGCATCGCCGGCTCGATCGTCGACCAAGCTTTCTTTGAAAAATACCTCGGCATGCGCGTGGAAACGATCGATATGACCGAGTTCCTCCGTCGCATCGACCACGAAATCTACGACACCGAGGAATACGAGCGTGCCCTCGCTTGGGTCCGCGATCACTGCCACGAGGGCAAGGATTACAACACCCCAGAAACCACCCGCAGCCGCACGCAACTCGATCACGAGTGGGAAATTTCCGTGAAAATGGCTCTCATCGCCCGCGACCTGATGATCGGTAACCCTCGCCTCACCGCCAAAGGTTATGCCGAAGAAGGCCAAGGCCACAACGCCATCTGCGCGGGCTTCCAAGGTCAACGCCAGTGGACCGACTACCGCCCGAATGGCGATTTCCTCGAAGCCATCCTCACGACTTCGTTCGACTGGAATGGCCGTCGCACGCCGTTCATGGTCGCTACGGAAAATGACTGCCTCAATGGCGTGTCGATGCTCTTTGGTCACTTGCTCACCAACACCGCGCAAATTTTTGCCGATGTCCGCACCTATTGGTCGCCCGATGCCGTGAAGCGCGTGACGGGCTATGAACTGGAAGGCGTGGCGAAGGACGGCATCCTGCACCTCATCAACTCTGGTCCCGCCGCGTTGGATGGCACAGGCCAACAAACCCGCGATGGCAAACCGGTGATGAAACCCTTCTGGGAAATCTCCGAGGAGGAAGTCAAGGCCTGCCTCGATGCCACCACCTGGCACCCATCGATCACCGAGTATTTCCCCGGTGGCGGCTGGTCGACACGCTATCTCACCAAAGGCGGCATGCCCGTGACGATGTGCCGACTCAACCTCGTCGCCGGCCTCGGCCCCGCGCTGCAAATCGCCGAGGGCTGGAGCATCGACCTCCCCGAGAATGTGCACAACATCCTCGATGAGCGCACGAACCCCACCTGGCCCACCACGTGGTTTGCCCCGCGCCTCACCGGCCAAGGTGCCTTCCGCGATACCTACACGGTCATGAACAACTGGGGAGCCAACCACGGCTCGATCAGCTACGGCCACATCGGTGCCGACCTGATTTCGCTCGCTTCCATGCTGCGCATCCCCGTCTACATGCACAACGTCAGCGAAGAGCAAATCTTCCGCCCCAGTTCCTGGAACGCCTTCGGCACCCAAGCCCCCGAGGCCGCCGACTTCCGCGCCTGCGAAACCTACGGCCCACCTACGGCCCACTCTACTAAGCGAGAAAAATCAACAACATGAACCCCACGCCCCATGCCCACCAGCATGGGGCGTTTTTCATTTACTTCGATCAGAAGAAATCCCCACACCCTACAAGGGAGCCATATCTCGTCATCAAACCAAACCTGATGCACTGCCATCTGAGATCCATCATTGACAGCAATGCTAGCACTGCTTACATTTTGACCATGAGCGCAACCATCACCATACGAAATCTCTCCCCCAGCGTGAAACAATTGCTGCGGATCCAAGCTGCAAGTCACGGCCGATCGATGGAGGCAGAAGCTCGGGAGATTCTCACTCGTTCGGTGAATGGCGAAAAAATCCAAGCTCCCCGCACAACGGAAGAAATGCGAGAGCGTCTGCTCGCGGTCACCGGAATCTGGAAAGATCGCACGGAGGGGAAAAGCACGAACGAGATCATGAAAGAACTACGCTGCGATGACTGATGCCGTTTTGGTGGATACCAACATCATCCTCGACGTGACTGGGGCCGATCCCCATTGGCTAGATTGGTCTCGGGATCAGATGTGCCAGTATCAAGGTCGCTTGTGGATCAATCCGCTCATTTACGCCGAACTCTGCTATCAAGCTGAAACAATCGATGCCGTCGATTCCATCGTGGCGATGTTGGGTTTGCAATACGTGGATCTACCAAAAGAGGCGCTTTTTTGGGCCGCGAAATCGTTTCAACTCTATCGCCAAAGAGGAGGAACAAAGTCCGCTCCACTGGCCGACTTTTTTATCGGTGCCCACGCACAAGTAGTAGGATGCCATTTGCTGACACGCGACCCAAGTCGTTACCGATCGTATTTCCCCCATGTCCCTTTGATCTGCCCTTGAACAGCGCTCCTGTTCCCTTGCGAACAAGCCCACTACCCCACCCCCGCGATTTGGCGGAAGGTTTGGGTTACGGTCTCGGCAAACTGTGCAACGCTGATGTCTTGTTGCGCTTCTTGGCTCAGGCAGGT
>RDYF01000215.1 GCA_004293285.1 Verrucomicrobiota bacterium
TTTATGGCGGAAAGTAGCGATAAATATCTTTCCGGTGGAGAACCCTCACAAAAGTAATAGTCTCGCCATCAAAATAAAAACCTATTCGATAGTCGCCAATCCGAAGCCGATAGGCATTATCATCGCCTTTTAATTTTTTCAAGTTAATAATTGTCTGTAAATCAGTAACATTGGGAATTTCCACAAAAACGATCGCTTTGACTTGCTCAAAGACAGGCGCACTTTTAAGAGCTTTTAAATCCTTTAAAAAACTGGGCAAATATTCTACTTTCATTCTCGATCGAGTTCGGCAAGTGCTTCTTGTAAAGTTAATGGCTTTTCATTTTTTACTTGGCGCATAGCCTGGAGAAGTCCTCTATCTTCGATCGCCTCTAGGAGATACTGATAGTCGGTATAGTTGAGAATGACTTGACTGATGTTACCTTCGGTATCGAATATTAATTCTTTAGCAAGTGGATAGTCTTCTATTTTCATAGATTTTGATGTATTGATGGGTTGGGAGGGAATGATGTTTCTATTTTAACAGCGCGCTTCTAAACCGGGACGGACAATTCACCACTCGCGCCAGCATTTTTAAATGATTTGGAGGCTGCTGATTAAATTGTACCTGCGAAAGCTCTGATAATTCTCTGGTAAGGGCGATCTAAGGGCGATCGCACTTTTGGTCGTAAGGGCGATCGGGCTTTTGAACAGCAGATACACGCGGATAGGGGAAATGGCGATCGCTATTATTGAAAATTCCAAACGATCGAGCTTGTAAAAATCTATATTTTGGCTATAATAGTAGTATTTTTAAATCATACCTACTCAAAAATCATGACAACAACAGTAAGCGTAGAACACATTGAAATGACACTGGGAATACGAGGCGGGAAACCCCGGCTTGCTGGAACGAGAATCGCCGTACAAGACGTGATGGTGATGCACCTAAAAATGGGTTATTCTCTTTTAGAAATTGCCACTAAGTACGATCTGCTTGTAGCCGCCGTTTATGACGCTATGGCTTATTATTACGATCATCGCCAAGCAATTGACAGAGAAATGGCAGAAGATGATGCTTTTGTGGATGAATTTATGCGTCAAAATCCAGGTAGGTTACAAGCAAAAATCAAGGAATTAAAAGGTGAATCTGCGACTTAGGTTTCATTTAGATGAGCATATAGATCGTGACATTGCTAGGGCGTTACGTCTCTATAGCATTGATGTGACGACAACGGTAGAAGCAGGATTAAGGACTAAGATGGATGAGCAGCAGTGGTTGTTTATTCAACAGCAGCAGCGAGTGCTTGTCACTCAGGATCGAGACTTTCTAGTTATGGCTGGTATGAGTAAGGATCATCCTGGTGTGGCTTATTTTAAACAAGGGAGTCGTTCGATCGGACAAGTAATAGAAATGTTGATTTTGCTGTATGAAATTTATACACCAGAAGATATGGTCGGAATGGTAGAGTATTTGTAAGAAAGAAGGGATATTGCGCTTTTGGAAACAATGGCGATCGCACTTTTTGAGGTAAGGGCGATCGCTCTTTTTAGCAACCGCAACGGCTAGCAGCTTTTCGTCAATTTTGCAAAATATACTGACTGATAATCTGTTTGAGTTCTTGAGGAGCTTCTTTGGCTATGGCGGCTCCTAAATCGGGACGAACAACCCACCACCAAACCAGGGTTTCTAAACGATCGGGCGGTTCATCGTTAGGACACCATTCAATAGTATTTTCGTTGACACCAATAATATTGGCACAAAGATTGTTGGCAATGGCAACG
>RDYF01000216.1 GCA_004293285.1 Verrucomicrobiota bacterium
TTTGCCGATACCGTGCGCATTGAAGTGCCCATTTCCTGCCCGCGCGAACTCGTCGCCATCATTCGCAGTGCCACAGGTGCGACCCGACAAGAAATTTACACCATCCCCCGCGGACCCGTGGGTCTTGCGAGCTTGATGGATCTCGCCTTTCTGCCGGGCTTCCATCATCTGCGCGATGAAGAATGGGCCCCACAACACTCTCCAGACATCGCGCCAGGAGTCTCGATGTTTGAGGCCATCGCCCAAAAGGACATCCTCCTGTTTCATCCCTACCAATCTTTCGATCCCGTTCTGCGCTTGCTCGAAGAAGCGGCCAGCGATCCCCAGGTTCTTGCCATCAAGCAAGTGCTCTATCGCACCGCCAAGCAGTCGCGCATCATCGATGCCCTGATCCGCGCCGCGCAACATGGCAAACAAGTCACGGTCTTGGTAGAACTCAAAGCCCGATTCGATGAAGCACGCAATCTGATGCGGGCCGATGAATTGCAAAACGCAGGTGTCACCATTGTTTACGGCGTCAAAGGCTTGAAAACACATGCCAAAATTTGCCTCGTCGTGCGACGCGAAGAAGGTTCCCTGCGCCGCTACGTGCACCTCGGGACAGGCAACTACAACGAGTCGACCGCGAAACTTTACACCGACATTTCCTTCCTCACCTGTCGACCCGATTACGGCCATGATGCTTCGTTGTTTTTTAACGCACTGACGGGTCGATCGAAACTGCTGCGCTTCCGTCACTTAGTGCCCGCGCCCACCCAGATGAAGCCACGCTTGTTAGAGCTCATTGCTTCCGAGGCCGACCGCGCCAAGCTCGGCGAGCCCGCTTGGATCATGGCAAAGGTCAACTCGTTGCAAGATCCCGAGATCATCCAGGCGCTCTACAAAGCTTCCCAAGCGGGAGTGCAAATCTCTCTCAACATCCGCGGCGTGTGCTGTCTGAAGCCGAACGATAAGAAGTATTCGAAAAACATTCGCGTTGTTTCCCTCATCGATCGCTATCTCGAACACGCACGCATTTTCGCCTTTCACCAAGGCGGGCAGAATGCTGTTTTCATCGCCTCGGCCGACTGGATGACGCGCAATCTGGATCGACGCATCGAACTGATGATTCCCATTGAAGAAAGCAGTCTCAAGCGTCGACTCATCGGCATTCTCAAGAATTGCTTGAGCGACAACCAGAACGCGCACCTGATTTTAGAAGCCAAGCGACTCGCCAAGGCGCGAGAACATGAGCGCGCGCTCACTTTTGAGCCGCACACGCCCAGTCATTGACCCGAAATCCTGCGCATCTCCCTAGAGGGCAGAATTCTTTCTTGGCAAAATGCTGATATTTTGTTTTTTGATCACATGTCGTTCCCCTCAGAACCTTCGTTTACCTTACCTCAGCCACCACCACAGATCGCCGCAGAGCTCATACGCCCGCCGGGACAGATCAAGGTTTTTGCCATCATTCATCTCGTGCTCGCCGTGTATGGCTTCTGCACGGGCATTTTTGGCATCCTAAGCACGCTGTTTTTCGGCAAGATCATGGACATGACTCAGATGGGAGGAAATGCTGCCCCAGCTGAGTTGCAGAAAATGAACGACATGATGGAGTCGCTCAAGCCCTACAACATCATGCACGCCGCTTTCACGCTGATTCTCGCTGTGATGCTGCTGCTCGCCGCGCTGAGTTTGCTGAAGAACCGCGACAAGGGCCGCAAGCAATCGAATCTCTATGCTTGGACTTCGATTTTCTTCAAAGTCATTTATCTGTTGGTCAATATCTTCATCATTATCCCCGTTACCAAAGCGATGACCATGTCGGACTTGCCTCCCGTCAGCGGTCAAATCGCGACGGGCATCGATCTGATGGTGACCATCATGCCTGTCATCTCGATTCTCGTCACGTTCATCTATCCGATTGTCGC
>RDYF01000217.1 GCA_004293285.1 Verrucomicrobiota bacterium
CTTGCCTGCGGCAATACGGTGGTGATCAAACCAGCGGAGTCGGCATCGCTGACTTGCCTCAAGTTTGTGAGCATCCTGCAAGAAGCAGGTTTGCCCGCCGGTGTGGTCAATGTCGTCACTGGTGCAGCGGACACAGGATCGGCTTTGGTGCGGCATCCTCTCGCGAAAAAAATCGCTTTCACCGGATCGACGGCCGTCGGCAAGGAAATTCAACGTGCCTTGGCTGGTAGCGGTAAAAAGCTCACGCTGGAATTGGGCGGCAAGGCGGCGCAGATCGTGTTTGAAGATGCCGCCATCGATCAAGCGGTCGAGGGCATCATCAAAGGAATCTTTTTCCACCAAGGTCAAGTCTGCTGCGCGGGATCGCGATTGCTGGTACAGGAGTCGGTGGCTGATTCCGTGTTGAAGAAACTCAAGATTCGCTTACGCAGCTTACGAGTGGGAGATCCCATGGACAAAAATACCGACATCGGTGCGATTCACTCCGCCGAGCAGTGGCAGAAGATCGACGAGCTCGTGCAATCGGGAATCGCGGAAGGCGCGGAACTTCATCAATCGTCCTGTGAGTTGCCGGAACAAGGTTTTTACTATGCGCCTAGTATTTTTACCGGAGTGAGCTTGAGTCATCGCATTGCACGAGAAGAGATTTTTGGTCCGGTCTTGAGTGTGATGACCTTTCGCACGCCCGCTGAGGCGATTGAGAAAGCCAACAATACGGTTTACGGATTGAGTGCTGGGGTGTGGACCAATAAGGCGGCACTGATGGCGAAAATGGCCCACGAGCTCAAGGCGGGCGTTGTCTGGGGAAATACCTACTACAAGTTCGATCCGACCTCACCCTTTGGTGGTATGAAGGAATCGGGTTTTGGCCGCGAGGGGGGCAAGCAAGGTTTGTGGGAATACGCGGAGTTGGTCGAGCGATGAGATATTTTTTCGGGTTCTCGTTGTGGTGCAGATGTCGATGCGGATGGGATCGATGAGTGGTGGGTGAGCGATGTTCGCAAGCCAACGCAGTGCTCTCTGGTGCGGCGCGCGAAGCAAGAGAGTCGGGAGGTTCTGCGATGGGAAAAGCGATCGACCGAGTTGCCCGAGGGTATGACGCTGAGTCGCGAGGCAAAGAGCTGGGTCTTATGGGCCGATGCTGGGCGTTATGAGATCACTCCTCAGGGCAAGTGGATGCTGGTGGAGAAAAAGCCCGAGGTGACGCACTGGGACAAAGCGCAGCAGCGGGTGAGCTATGACGACAACGGCGATGGGCGAGTCGATTGGTTTTTGCTGACGTCGGGCGAGAAAGGGCAGCGAGCATGGATTTGTCATGGTCGGGGAGAGGGGCGTTTTGGTGAGCCATTTCCTTGGCAGGTGGCAGGCGAAGTGTGGGAGGGTGCGATGTCATCACCGCATTTTGCATGGTGGGATGAGGATGATGACTTGGATTTGCTGTGTCTGATGAATGGTCGCTTGCGGTATGTGGAGAATACCAACACCAACTCCGAGCCCATCTACGCGGAGTCGCGGGAGGTGATCTTAGAAGGCCGTCCACCGGGGCGGATCGAAGCATTTTCGCCGTGGGATCTGCATCGTGATGGGCGTCTCGATTTGCTCGTGCAAATGGCGACGGGGGAGTTGGTCTGGTTCAAAAGACAGTCGGGCTTCCGGGGTGGTGCGCCGGTTTTTCGCTGCGAAAAAATCTATCGGCAGTAGAGAGAAAAGTGGGGGATGTGATGTGAATTGGGGGAAGTTGTGGAAAAATTCGCGCGTAAAGACAGACAATCTGTTGGGCAATGTTTTACATGGGCGACGTGCATTCGAAAGATTGGCTGCCTGAGGTGAGCGAAATAGTAATGAATCAGCCACGCATCGATACGTTAAGAAAACACCAACGCGAAACTTCTTCATCCCAGAGGGATGGCAGATTGTAGCCGGTGGCCGAGCCCATCGGGCGATACCACCGAAAAACACGCCTCGGCATCCAGCATCCTGAAGGGATGCCAGACTTGCTGATGTCAGACACGATCGCGCATCATAAACAAAATTCCCACACGATGAATCGAGGGTTCTGTTGGCCGCTTACCAAAAAATCATGAACTTTTCTGCACCAATCCATGGATTTCATCACCGAATCTGGCCCCATTTATGTTGATCTAATTCATTCAACAATGATCACTTTCTTAATTTTTGCTTTAGTTATGCTATCCTCCTGTATGATTGATCCTTCAAAAACGATCTGGCCGCGCTTAGTTACTTTAAAGCCGCTAGGACGCATTAGTTCATCCGAGCACCCTGGTGGCGGTCCGTTTCGGATTTTCTGCTTCTGATAATCTGCGCCGTCTACTGTGACAACAATCTCAAATTCACCAGTCTTAAATTTCGATGTGTTCGTGATGCGTAATCTCGGACTAAGAATATCACCGAGTTTGCATCTAGTAGGAATGTCAATGTCTAATGCAAGTGCAGTCAAATTTGGAGATTTATATTTAGTGCATGTTATTGTTAAACATAAAAGAACCAAAATGACTAATCCTTTAAGGCTTGTCTGGTTCATAATCGCCATCATCTGTTTGTTGGTCATATGGGTTGGTGCATTTGCATTTCTCATCACGGTTGAGATTTAATCTCTCTTGAACTATCCAGTAGCCGTCTTCACACTTCCATTTTACTCTTTGATTGAACGAATGCTCTTCGGGGGAGGTAGTTGATATTCCGGTGTCAGGATTGCAGCCTTTGCATCTCATTCTACAAAATGCTGCTCTTACTCCAGTGTATACATCTCCGTCTACACAACCGTCGTCTGCAGATAGCACAAGTATCCATTTGAGACCGTTCCATACGTACTTCACGTACTTCAAAAACATCCCTAAATAGTCAATTTTGTTCACCCCATCATTCCCCACAAACCCATACAAATTCAAGCCACCCTCTTCCTCAATCGGATCTCTGTTGATCCATCGGCCTGTTTGGGGGTGGTAGTAACGGTAGCCGTAATAGTAGAGGGGAGTGGTGGCGATGTGCTCGTCTATGGGTTTGGTGCTGAAGCGGTATCTGTTCGCTGTG
>RDYF01000219.1 GCA_004293285.1 Verrucomicrobiota bacterium
GTGAGAAATCATTCCCGCTATCAAAACGATCCGTTAGGTCGACTCGCTGGCACCATCCAATGGTTGACGGTGACGACTTTTGCCTCGCAAGAGTCGATCCTGCGCGAAGCGGCGCGGGTTCGGGGCATGCACGGTAAAGTGAAGGGGTCCTATGCCGATGCCCAGGGACAAACCAAGCAGTACGATGCTTCCGATCCGCACTTGCTGCTGTGGGTTCACATCGCTTTCATGGAATCGTTTTTGCGCTGTCACCAAACGTATTCCAGCACTCCCATTCCAGGGGGTGCCGATGAATACATTCGCTTGTGGGCCAAGTCCGTTCAGCCGCTCGGTTTGAACAACGCTCCCCAGAGTGAAGTTGAAATGGAAAAAGCGATCGCGCAATTTCACGAGGAGCTCGTGGTGAATGCCGATACTCGAGATGTCTTGCAATGGCTGCACCGACCTCCCCTACCGGCGACGGCTCGATTGGTCTATCGATTGCTCTATCAGGCGGCTTATCTGACCTTACCGCAGCGCTACCAAGCCATGATCGCCATGAAAGTCTGGCCTCGCTGGATTGTCGTGCCAGGAACTCGTGCCTTATTGCGTTTTCTGCGCATCGCCATCGGACCGGAAAATCCAATCCAAGATGCCGCGATCGAGCGAATCAAACGCAGCGAATCAAATGCGCGGAAAAAGTGGAGGAACCAGCGACGAGCACATTGGCACCTGCTGCAAGGGCTTTGGGTGCCGTCGCGGCACCGATGCCGCCGTCGACTTCGATGTGGTAGTTCAACCCGCGCTCGTGACGCCACTGAGCAGCTAACGCAATTTTGGGCAGCACTTCGTCCATGAAGGCTTGACCGCCGAAGCCTGGAACTACGGTCATGCAAAGCAGCAAGTCGATTTGATCCAGATACGGCAGCACCGACTCCATCGGCGTGGCTGGGTTCAACGCCAAACCTGCTTGGCAACCCGCCTCGCGAATCCGACGCAGAGTTTGGGCCACATCGTGGTCGGCCTCGACATGCACCGTAATCAAATCCGCCCCCGCCGCCACAAAGCGCGGCAGGTAATGATCGGGCCGTGAAATCATTAAGTGCACATCCAAGAAAATGTCATTGCTCTCATGCACCGCCTGAACCACGGCAGGGCCAAAGGAAATGTTGTCGACAAAGTGACCGTCCATCACATCCAGATGCATCCAGTCGGCCCCCGCATGGATGGCGCGACTGGTTTCTTCCTGAATGCGACCAAAGTCCGCCGCCAACAACGACGGCGCAATCACACGATCTTGGTAGGTGCGAGGAATCATAAAAACGAAGCGGGTTACGCGACGTAGCCTAACGCTTTCGCGCGCTCATCGATTTTGCTGTCGTTGTCGAGCAACTCTTGAATCGGGTCCCAGCGGCCTGCCATCAAGGCATCGCGTGCCGACTCCGGCATGGTCACCGAAATCGAATGCCCCGCGGAGGTGCTGACGGTGAGGGAATCGAGGTCAATGGTGATTTGCACCTGAGGATCCGCTTCTACCGCTGCACGCAATGTTGCGATATCAGCTGCCGATGCCACCACGCAGGGCATGGCGAGCGTCGTGCAGTTGCCGTTGAAAATCTCCGCAAAGGACTCGGCAATAACGGCATCGAAGCCATACTTGCGCAGCGATTGGGGAGCGTGTTCGCGAGAGGAACCGCAGCCAAAGTTGATGCCAGCAATGAGGATGTTTGCTCCTTGGAAACGCTCGTCAGACCATCGAAGGTCACGCATTTCATAAAACGCGCAGGAATGATGCGATCGGTATCGATGTCGGCACCAGGCACGAACACCCCGCGACCGCTTACTTTTGTTACTTTTTCTAAAGCCATATTCGTAGCAGATAAATTGTTGTTAGGCAGAAAGACCGAAGACTTCACGGGCATCGGCCACGTGACCTTTGACCGCCGCAGCGACCACCATGACGGGCGACATCAGCACGGTGCGACCCGTGGAGCTGCCCTGACGACCTTTGAAATTGCGATTCGAAGACGAGGCGCAGAGTTGATCGCCGACCAATTTGTCAGG
>RDYF01000105.1 GCA_004293285.1 Verrucomicrobiota bacterium
AACTTCCAGCTCCTTGCCAGCCATCGCCGCAGCAAAACCGCGGACAAACTCGGCGTTGTCGATGTCGGCACTACCGATGCCAAAACGACCGACTTGTTGGGCAAACTGACGACCATTTTGGAAGCCGAAGCCATAGGAGCTATTTTTTTTCATCGTTTCAGGAGAAACGGCAGGAGCCGCAGGGGCAGCAGACTCAGCAGCAGCGGGAGCGTCCGCTTTTTTCGCTGCTTCTTCAGCACTGATCAGCAGGGTCGTAGCCAGCATCAAGGTGCCGGTAAAGGGAAGTAATTTCATAATCTTGTCAATAAAGGACAACGAACGCTAGGCGGTCCCGCGCTGATGTCGAGCGCAAATGCAGAGGAATTTCGTCACAAAGGGATTGTAAGAAAAAGCGACCGCGTGCTCCCAGCAGAAATCCTTTTTCACCCTTGCATCAGAGCGACAGAAGTGATTGGTTGCTCGCAGCTTTTTGCCTCATCTTATATCATGAAAATTGTCGTCGCATATTCCGGTGGTCTTGATACCTCTGTCATTCTGAAGTGGATTAAGGAAACGTATCAAGCCGAGGTCATCGCTTATTTGAAGAAAAGGCGCTGAATACCGGTGCTAGCAAGTGCTACATCGGCGACCTCAAGGAGGAGTTTGCGAGCGATTTCATTTTCCCCATGATCCAAGCAGGCGCGCTGTATGAAGGCCGTTATCTGCTCGGCACCTCGATTGCCCGTCCTTGCATCGCCAAGGGGCTCATCGATTGTGCCATCGCCGAAGGAGCCGATGCCATTGCCCACGGTGCCACCGGTAAGGGCAATGACCAAGTGCGTTTTGAGCTCTCCATGGCCGCTCTTGCACCTCACCTCAAGTGCATCGCCCCATGGCGCAACGCTGCTTTCCGCAAGGAATTTCCGGGTCGTGCCGAAATGATCGCCTATGCGGAAGCACACCAAATCCCCGTGAAGGCGTCGATGAAAAAGCCTTACTCGATGGACCGCAATTTGCTGCACATCTCCTTCGAAGCCGGCATGCTCGAAGACCCTTGGTACGATGCCACCACACCCGCAGATCGCGACATGTATGTGCTCTCGACTTCTCCAGAAGAAGCTCCCGACAAGGCGGAATACGTCGAAATTCTCTTTGAAAAAGGCAATGCCATCGGTCTGCGTTGCGATCGCCTCGCCGCCATCGTGACAGAACTCGGCGATGTGCAGGCGACGGGCGAACGCGACGGCTACACGCTCTTCGCGCCCTACGGCATCATGCGCGTGCTCAATTTCCTCGGCGGTGCTCACGGCGTAGGCCGCATCGATATCGTCGAAAACCGTTTTGTCGGCATGAAATCGCGCGGCGTTTACGAAACCCCCGGCGGCACGATTTTGTTAGCGGCTCATCGCGATCTCGAAGCCTTGACCATGGACCGCGAGTCGATGGCCATCCGCGATTCCCTGATTCCGAAGTACGCGCAACTCGTCTACAACGGCTTCTGGTTTGCGCCCGAGCGCGAGGCTCTGCAAGCACTCGTCACGCAGACGCAACAGACCGTCAGCGGCGAAGTGCGGGTGAAACTTTACAAAGGCAACATCATGAACGCTGGACGTCGTTCGCCCTTCTCGCTTTACTCCGAGGCGGTGGCAACGATGGAAGGCGGCCAAGAAGAAGCCTACAACCAAGACGATGCCACCGGCTTCATCGCTCTCAACGCACTGCGTTTGAAGGCATCGGCTCGTCAGAAAAAGCCGTAAGCCATTCTTAGACTGGCGACCACAAACGAGGGCGATCGGTGAGAATTTCCGGATCGCCTTCGGTGATCAGCACGGTGTGCTCAAAATGCGCCGATGGCTTGCCGTCTTCCGTCACCACCGTCCAGCCGTCATCGAGAATGCGCACTCGTGCGACACCGGCATTGACCATCGGTTCAATCGCCAAGGTCATGCCTGGTTCAAGGATCGGCGTCTTGCCCTGCGGACGGTAGTTCGGCACTTGCGGTTCTTCGTGCAAATCGCGGCCGACCCCGTGACCGACAAATTCACGCACCACGGTGAATCCGAGCGGGGCGACATATTCTTCGACTGCGCCACACAGCTCCGCCAATCGCAAACCAGCACGCGCATGAGAAATCGCTTCATAAAGCGACTGCTCCGTCGCCGCCAGCAAACGTTGGGTTTCCGGAGCCACCTCGCCCACCGCCACCGTGAGAGCGTTGTCGCCAATCCAGCCATTCTGCACGATGCCGACATCGACACTGACGATGTCACCCGGTTGAATCACTCGGTCGCTACCGATGCCGTGAACGACTTCTTCATTCATCGACAAGCAAGTATACCGCGGAGCTTCATCAACTGTCCGGCGAATTCATCGACCTGTCGTGTCGTCTTACCAGGAACGATGAAAGCCGCTACCTCCTGCAAAATGGCCGAGGCGGTTTGGCAGGCGGTGCGCATCAAATCAATTTCGCGACCTTGCTTGAGGCGAATCTTATTTCTTTTTGCCATAATTCATTACGGGGAAAAAAAGCAAGCCACGCTTGTGAGCGCAGCTTGCCAATCAAAACATCTATCGCTGGGGTTTATCCTTTCACATACCAAGCGGCAGCACCGAGGACTGTGAAGATCGCAATCACCACCCAGAGGAAGATCAGCACCGAGCTCGATGCGGGAGAACCGCCGGGCTGCAAGCGATCATAACGACCCTTCAGCTTACCTTTACGCAAGAAGCCATCGTAGTGGCGTTGCAGCAAGTGCGTTTCCACTTGACGCATCACATCGAGGACCACGCCGACCAAAATCAACAGCGAGGTGCCACCGAAAAACTGCAGAATCGGAGAGTTCTTCTCAATGCTCATCAGCAGTCCAACGCCCGAAGGAAGCACAAAAATCAGCGTCAAGAAAATGGCTCCAGCAAAAGTCAGGCGCGTCATGGTGAAGTCCAAAAACTCCCCTGTCGGCTTACCAGGACGAACACCCGGAATGTAGCCGCCATTCTTCTTCAAATCTTCGGCGATCTGCGAAGGTTGGAACATCGTCGCTACCCAGAAATACGAGAAGAAGAAAATGCCCACGGCACCCAACAGGTAATACAGCCAGCCTTGCCCAACTGCTTGTTGCAGCTTGATCGCCCATGGCTCTTGGCTACCAATCATTTGCAGCAAAATGCCTGGCAAAGTGATCACAGCCGAAACGAAAATGATCGGCATCACACCCGAGTAATTGACTTTTAGAGGAAGATACTGCGTCTGACCGCCAAACTGCTTCTTGCCGACCACACGCTTGGCGTATTGCACGGTAATCTTGCGCTGCGCCTGAGTGATCGAAATCACCGCAGCGATCACAAACACCAAGAAAGCCAGCATAAAGACCAACTTCAGTGCGATGAAAGGATTCGCATCGACACCCGTGGTGAACATTTTCCAAGCCAACACCAAGGCACCTGGCAGAGCCGAAATGATGTTCACCATGATGATGATCGAAGTACCATTGCCAATGCCGCGCTCCGTCATTTGGTCGCCAATCCACATCAGCAACATCGTGCCCGAAACAATGGTCATGAGCGCCAAAGCCTGCCAAGCAAACGAAGGGTCGGGCACCAGCGAACGACCATTCATCACCTGATCAATGCCACTCATCAGCATGCGCAGCTGATCAGGATTCGTCAGGGTCGAAGTCAAAAACCAGCCCTGCACCAAGGCAATGATCAGAGCGATGTAACGAGTATACTGCGTGATCTTCTGGCGTCCACCGTCCTCACGAGCGAGCTTCGCCAACTTCGGCACCACCGCCGTCAGCAGCTGCACCATGATCGATGCCGAAATGTACGGCATGATGCCCAAGGCAAAAATCCCTGCTTGTTGCAGCGCGCCACCGGAAAAGACCGTCAGCATCGCCGTCAACGGATTGCCCGTGCCTCCGTCGCCTTTGGCCATCGAAGTCATCCATTCATCAATCAAGCTGGCATCCACGCCAGGCAAAGTGATGTGGGCACCCAAGCGCACGATGATAATCATCGCCAACGTAAAAAGGATCCGATCGCGGAGTTCAGGAACCCGCCAAGTATTTGCAAATGCAGAAATCATAGAAAAGAGAGAATGGGGTGTCTAGCACGGAAACAGAGCGAGGAAGCGCGCATGCACTTCCTCGCAAGAATCAAAGATTCGGCCAAATCTGCGAGGAAAATCAATCAAGCAGGCTGGATCGAGCCACCAGCTTTTTCGATTTTCTCACGGGCCGTTGCGCTCACGTGGGCGAGCTGAATGGTCAGGCTCTTGGTAAGCTCCCCGTTGCCGAGGATCTTCACGTGGCTTCGTTGATCACCGCGCCATTGTCGAAGTTTTCTTCGAGAGTCGCGACGTTCACGCCGAACACCTTCGTTTTGTAGTCGTAGTTGTTAAAGCCACGCTTCGGCAGACGACGATGCAGAGGCATCTGACCACCTTCAAAGCCCACGCGGACCGTGCCGCCAGAGCGAGCCTTTTGTCCTTTGTTGCCTTTGCCGGAAGTTTTGCCGTGGCCGGAGCTTTCGCCGCAACCGAGACGCTTGACGCGGTGCTTCGAACCGGGATTGGGAGATAGAGTATGAAGTTTCATTTCCTACAGGTAATATGAGGTTAGATCGCTTTCGCGGCGACTTTCTTGCCGCGGGAGCTGAGGATCGTTTCGCGAGTGCGCAGGCCAGAAAGAGCCTTGATCGTGGCTTTCACCACGTTTGCATGGTTCGAAGAGCCCATCGACTTGGCGAGAATGTCCTTCACACCAGCTGCTTCGCAGACCGCGCGGACACCGCCACCGGCGATGATCCCCGTTCCGGGAGATGCAGGCTTGAGGAGCACCTTGCCGCCGCCGAATTCGGCATAGACTTCGTGAGGCACCGTGCCATTGACAATCGTCACAGCGGTCATGTTCTTGCGAGCTGCCAGACCACCTTTTTTGATGGCGTCGGAAACTTCCTTCGCTTTGCCGAAACCGAGGCCGACTTTGCCTTCCTTATCGCCGCAGACGACGAGAGCGGAGAAGCTGAAACGGCGACCACCTTTCACGACCTTCGCGCAACGGTTGATGAAAACCACTTTCTCCGAGATGCCATCATCCACTTCAGGACGACGGTCATCGCGGCGAGGGCCACGGTTATTGCCACCTTGGCCACCGCGGTTAAAGCCACCTTGGCCACGGCGTTGGTCAAAGCCACCGGAATTAGGCACTGGGCCAAGAGCGTTGGGAGCCGCTGCGGGAGTTTCGGGAGAAACGGGAGTGTCAGAATCTGTTACCATAAAATGCGTGAGAATTAGAATTGGAGACCGGCTTCCCGGGCGGCTTCAGCAAGAGCTTTCACCTTGCCATGATAGATGTGACCACCGCGGTCAAAGACCACAGCGCTGATGTTCGCGGCCTTGGCGCGCTCGGCGATCAAGGCTCCGATGCTACGGGCACACTCGACATTGGCCTGAGATTTCTCAGTCTCCTTGTCGAGAGTCGATGCCGAAACGAGAGTGCGGCGTGCGACGTCGTCGATGATTTGTGCGTAAACGTGTTGATTCGAGAAATGCACAGCGAGGCGTGGGCGACTGGCAGTGCCAGCGACCTTGCGGCGGATGCGCTTGTGAACGCGCTGCCGGATTTCTTTGCGATTGATGGTGCTCATGAAATAGAAAAATGGTTAAGTTCGATGGGCGATGCGGACGATTATTTGCCGACAGATTTGCCTTCCTTACGACGAACGTGTTCGCCAACATAACGGACACCTTTGCCTTTGTAAGGTTCAGGCGGATAATATCCGCGAACCTCGGCAGCAAATTGACCGACCATCTGTTTGTCGATGCCTTCCACCTTGATCTTGGTGTTATCGGTAACCGTAACAGTAAGACCATCGGGGATGGGGTGAAGAAGAGGATGCGAGCGACCCAGAGAGAGGTCGAGCTCCTTCCCTTTCACAGCGGCGCGGAAACCGACGCCTTGGATTTCGAGGTCCTTAACAAAGCCCTTCGAGACACCGTTGATCATATTATTGACAATGGCGCGAGCGGTGCCGTGCAGGGCACGGAGCTGACGCGACGTCTCCGACGTGCGGGTGACGGTCAATTTGTTATTCTCATTGCTGAGTTCAATACCGTTCGGAAGGGTATAGGCAAGTTTGCCCTTAGGACCTTCGACAGTGATGACGCCACCTTCGTTTTTCACGGTGACTTTTTCTGGCAAGCTGATTGGTTTAACTCCTACGCGTGACATAATGTGTTATGAGGTATGGGGTTAGAGGATTACCAAACGATGGCGAGAAGTTCTCCGCCGAGCTTCTCACGCTTGGCGCGAGCACCCGTCATCACACCTTTCGAAGTCGAAAGAATGGCGATGCCGAGACCGGACATAACGCGTGGAATTTCATCGGAGCCAACATAATTGCGGCGACCAGGCTTCGAGACGCGCTTCAGGCCGGTGAGGACTGGGCGACCGTCGACGAACTTGGACTTAACTTTCAAGGTAGGGAAGCTAGCCGAAGTATCAACTTCATAGCTCCAGACATAGCCTTCCTCTTGGAGGATTTTGGCGATGTCAGCCTTGATGCGCGAGTAAGGCGCGGTGAAGACCTCATTGCCCGCGCGGCTTGCATTGCTGAAGCGGGTCAAGAAGTCAGAAATAGGATCAGAGAGAACTGCCATAATAGGAATCGGTAATAGGTTATGCTTGGGCGGCTTCAGGGGTTTCGCTTTCGGATTCGCGCTTATTCTCGCGGAAGGGCATGCCCAGAGCTTTCAGCAATTCGAAGCCTTCTTTGTCGGTCGGTGCGGAGGTCACAAAAATCAGGTCGAACCCGATATTGCGCTTGATTTGATCGATTTCGATTTCAGGGAAGATCGATTGATCAGGCACGCCCATGGCGTAATTGCCGCGGCCGTCGAACGACTTGTAAGGGATACCGCGGAAGTCGCGGATGTTCGGTGCGGTGATGTTGATGAAACGATCAAGGAACTCCCACATGCGAGTGCCGCGCAGCGTCACGCGAGCACCGAGGGGCTCATCAGCGCGCAATTTGAAGTTCGCAACAGCCTTGCGAGAGAAAGTGATCGAAGGCTTCTGGCCCGTGATCTTGGCAATTTCATTCACGGCATCCTCCACGGCGAGCTTGCGGTCAGCAGCTTTGCCCATGCAGGAAGTCACCACGATTTTCTCGAGGCGAGGGACGGCGTTCGGGTTGGTGTAACCCAGTTTTTCCTTGAGAGCCGGGATGGCTTTCTCACGGTAGTGTTGTAGTAGTCTTGGTGTGCTCATATGTTTGTTTAGCGGGTCAGCGCATTTTGTGATGCTTGCGCTTAAGCGCGGGTCAAGCGTGCGGTCGCTGCGGACAACGACCCATCACTTAGCCCAGTTTCTTTACGTTGGAAATGGAGACAGGCGCGTCTTGGGCCAACAAACCGCCATCGGGATTTGCTTCCGATTTGCGAGTGGCTTTGACGACAGTGCGAGTGCCGCCGACGATGACCGTGCCCTTTTTCGCATTCACTGCGAGAACGGTGCCAGTTTTGCCTTTGATAGCAACGCCGCCCGTGATGATTTGGACTTGGTCGCCTTTTTTGACGTGTGTTTTGATCTTGCTCATGGAGAGTGGAAGAGAGTGTGTAAGGTTAGACGACCTCCGGTGCAAGCGAAACAATCTTCATGAACGATTTTTCACGAAGTTCACGAGCCACAGGGCCAAAGATGCGGGTGCCGCGAGGATTGTTGTCCTTATCGATGATGACGATGGCGTTGGTGTCAAAGCGCAGCACCGAGCCATCGGGACGACGGATCGGAGCGCTGGTGCGAACGACAACGGCTTTCACCACCGAACCCTTTTTCACCGAAGCGGTAGGGATCGAGTCGCGAATGTGGGCTGTGATCACATCGCCTACGTGAGCAAAGCGCGTGCGCTTGCCAAGGACGCCAATCATTTTGGCGGTTTTCGCGCCGGTGTTATCGGCGACGACTACGGAAGATTCCATCTGGAGCATGATTCAGTAAAAAGTAAGAGGTGAAAAACCTGGCGGTTGATATTAGTGAGAGAGGATGGAGTCAAGAGCCCAGCGCTTCAATTTCGAAGTAGGACGAGATTCCACGATGCGGACCTTGTCGCCGACTTTGGCTTCGCCTTTTTCATCGTGCACATAGAATTTCTTCGTTTGCTTGATGATTTTGTTGAAGCGTGGGTGCGGCACGCGGGCGACGTATTCGACGACGATGGTTTTGTCCATCTTGTCAGAAACAACGAGGCCGACGCGGGTCTTGCGTTTGGTGGCGGAAGGTGTGGAGGCGGAGTCGCTCATAGAAAATAGGTGTCAGAGTGATAGAATTACGCCTTTGCTTTGCGCTCGGCGAGGATGGTGAGCAGCTTCGCGTGTTCGCGACGGATGGCGCGGATGCGAGCAGGATTTTCTAGGGCACCTGTTGCTTTTTGCAACTTGAGGTTAATGCCCTCGACTTTGAGATCGCGGATGCGACGGTTGATTTCGTCAACCGACAACTCGCGGAGATCTTTGGATTTGGTAGTAGCCATAAACGTGAAGTAGATGAATTATGCGTGTGGGTTGCGAACGACAAAGCGGGTCGGGATGCCGAGCTTGTAAGAAGCGAGACGCATGGCCTCGCGAGCTTGGGATTCTGGCACGCCAGCGATCTCAAACAACATGTTGCCGGGGCGAAGAACGGCGACCCAGGCCTCGACCGAGCCCTTACCTTTACCCATCCGGGTTTCGGGTGGACGAGCGGTGATCGACTTGTGAGGGAATACGCGGATCCAGACTTTTCCTTTCCGTTTCAAGAAACGGTTGATCGCGATACGGCAGGCTTCGATTTGGCGGTTGGTCATCCAGCCGCGATCGAGAGCTTGCAGACCGAAGTCACCAAAGGCAACGGTGGTTCCGGAAGTTGCATTTCCTGCGCGGGAGCCGCGGAAGGATTTGCGAAACTTGGTTCGTTTGGGCATCAAAGGCATAACAGTGTCCTCCTAAAATTGGTAATGATTGATAAATTGAGTTGAGAGAAGCGATTAGCGACGATCGCCACCGCGGTTGTTGTCGCGACGGTCACCGCCACGGTTGTTGTCGCGGCGTTCGCGGCGCTCACGTGGTGGGCCACCGGCACCTGGACGACCATCGTCTTCCTTGCGGTTGATCCAGCACTTGACACCAATGATGCCGTAAAGAGTGCGAGCTTCGGCGAATCCGTATTCGATCGGCACGCGCAGCGTTTGGAGAGGCACTTTGCCTTCGCGATACCACTCAGCACGAGCGATGTCAGCACCACCCAAGCGACCAGCACAACGGACGCGGATGCCTTCAGCACCGAACTCCATGGCGGTTTGGATGCAGCGCTTCATGGCGCGGCGGAAAGATACACGACGCTCCAACTGCTGAGCGATGTTCTCGGCCACCAGTTGGGGCTCGAGCTCAGGCTTGCGGATTTCCACGATGTCGATCTTCACTTGAGCGCCACCGCAGATTTTCGAGATCTCATTGGTCATGCGCTCGATTTCTGATCCTTTACGACCGATGATCAGACCTGGGCGAGCGGATTGCAAGGTCACGCGAACCGAGTTCCAAGCGCGCTCGATGATCACCTTAGCGATCGCGGCGAACTGGAGATTCTTCTTCACGTATTCGCGCACAGCGAGGTCTTCATGAAGCTTGTTGGCGTAATCTTTGCCAGTGGCGAACCACTTGGAGCGCCAGTCTTTATTGACGGCGAGGCGGAAGGCGATCGGATTGACTTTTTGTCCCATAATAGAATGAAGTTAGAAGTGAGTGAGCTTATTCGCCGGCAGGAGCAGATTTCGCTGCTTTGGCCTTCTTCGCAGGAGCGGGGGCGTCGGTAAGGGTGATGAAAATGTGGCTTGTGGGGCGACGGATCGCACCGGCGGAACCTTTGGCGCGAGGTTTGAAACGCTTCAGAGCAGGTCCGATGCCGATGGTGGCTTCTTTGACCGTCAATGAATCGACATCCAATTTGAAATTGTGCTCAGCGTCAGCCATGGCTGTCTTGAGAGTTTTGCCAATCAACTGAGCCGCTTTTTTCGGCGTAAAGTTGAGGATATCCATGGCGCTGCTCGCGGGCAGGCCTTGAATTTCGCGGGCGACGTCGCGCGCTTTCTTCGGCGAGAGACGAACGTATTTTGATGTGCTTTTGACTTCCATGGTCGTAGGATCTTGGGATGGGCCGTGAGGCTTATCGTTGTGGTTGTGTTTCGAGAAGGATGGTGTCGCCGAGGCGGACAATTTCGTTAGGAGGATCAAGTTGTTCCACAAAGGCACCAGCGACATTCTTGCGAACATCGGCAATGATGGCTTTGCCGTAGGGGCGCTCACCGCGCAGGATCGAGTAGGTCATACCGATGCGGCATTGGTGGTTTTGGCCGATATTGACGACCAGCAAGCCACTTTCTGCATCGATGCTCACGACTTGAGCGCGTTGCAGCGAACCAGTTTTGAGGTCGGGGCGCGGTTTATGGCGCAGACCGAGGGCGGCGTCAAGTGCGCGAATCGATGTTTCAAGGCGAAGTCGGGCATCGGGATCGACCACCACGGCGAGGCGAACGAACTCTTGCGTTTGTGAAGCAAGAGACATGGCAGCCTTTTCCGTGGCTTCGAGGCGTTCTTGGAGCAACTGAATTTCGGCAGCGGCCTGGACCAAGCGGTCATCACCTCCATCGAGCAAGTTCTTGCCGAGAGCTTCGAGGCGCTGCTTGATTTGAGAAAGCTGCTGCGCGGCTTCGGCTTCGCTGCGTTTGGCTTCGATGACCGTATCGGCCAGCACTTCGTTTTGTCGGCGAAGTTTCGCGACTTCCAAGCGCAGGGAATCGGCCTCGGACAAAGTAGCTCCCTCGCGCACTTCCTGAGCGGCAGCCACAACCGTCCCCGCACCGAACCCGAGGGCGGCGTGAGCGAGGAGCGTGATGTGGCGTGCGGGCAACATGAAAATGCGAGAGATGAAGATTACTTCTTACCGATACCGCCGTGTGCTTTGAAGATACGGGTCGGGGCAAACTCACCGAGTTTGTGACCGACCATGTTCTCCGTGACGTAAACCGGCACGAACGTCTTGCCATTGTGCACGGCGAAGTTGTGACCGACGAAATCAGGGGTGATCATGGACTTACGGCTCCAAGTTTTGATCGCCTTGTATTCACCAGTGGCGGCGACGGCGTCAATTTTGGCGAGGAGCTTTTGGTCAACGAAAGGACCTTTTTTCAATGAGCGAGGCATAGAATCTGTATGTTAAAGTGAAAAGAGATTACTTCTTGGGACGAGGCGATACGATGAAGAC
>RDYF01000220.1 GCA_004293285.1 Verrucomicrobiota bacterium
CTTTGACAACGCGTTCCCCCGCAGGAGCATCCATCTCCTCCTCCCGCAGCCACTCATGCCCACAAGTCTCACATTCATAACGGTCCGCATGACGGAGCACATCCGTCATCGTGCAAAGAGGGCATTCTATTTCACTCACAGGAACGACACCCTAAAGAAAAAATCGAAGAGAAGCAAGCGCATAGGTCTTCGCCATTTGATCAAAGTAAAACCAGCAATAACACCCGCAAAACAAGACGTTCAGAAAGCACTGATTTTTTGAATAATCCGAGTGTGGGTCCGCTCCACTGAGACGCTCAATCCGCCGTATTGAGAATCGAGACGATCTGTGTCTCGGTGAATCGACTTTTTTTCATAGTGGTATTTGGAGTGATCCCTACAACCTGCATACTCTATTTATGCCCTGTCGCGCAATCGGGGAAGTCGACAACTCTTTTTATTTCACCAATTCAGGTTTAAGAATAATATCGAATTCATTACTTATTTCATATCTGTATTTTCTATTTTCGCTGGGATTTTTGTAACTTCGATAAGATTCTATACTCTCTACTAAAATTTTTTTTCTAGTTGAAATTTTCCATCGTGGTTTTTTATCGACTTCAACTCGATCAATTTCTTTTTGCAGTTCTTCTTTGGTTTTTACCCCTGATTTTATTAACGACTTTTGGATCTGTTTAGCTTCAGCAAGCATTTGAACATGCTTGCCTTTTTTCGATTTGCAACTAACAGAATTAGATATTGACATACCTACTAAAAGTAGATATAATAAAATTATAATTTGTCGGAATTGCATATAAACTATCTGGTGCATGCTGGACGAGATCCGATATTCGCTGGTGGAGTGTAAGTTAATTTACTAGGGTATGGATAATCTTTATATAAATCATTATTCGCATTACTCCAATAATCTAAAACCAAAGTATCAACTACTAAATTTTGGCAGTTTTTTGCTTTGCACTTTACCCAAACGTGATCGGCACCAAAAAATTTTTCTCCAGCTTCTAGTTCGCATTCCCAACAATGAGGAACTTTTAGATTTATCATGAATGCCGCATTTTGATTATAGCAGGAATCATCAGGCCGACCATTCAGTAGCGTTCCCGCAGGCTCGCCATATGTTCTTTCTAAGAGGGCCTTAAGAAGCTGTTTTCTCAAATCAACATTCCCAAGTCTTACGGTAAGAGAGCCTTTCTTACACGTATCAATCTCGCATTTGTCACCCTTGCAGCATTTGCCATCTGGACATTTATCCCAACCCAGGTAGTCCCACTGGCTCACCCCATCATTCCCCACAAACCCATACAGGTTGATTCCCCCTCTTTCCTCAATCGGATCTCGGTTGATCCAGCGGCCTGTTTGGGGGGCATAGTAACGGTAGCCGTAATACTTTGCTACCCCGGGAAATCGCTGGTTTTCAGTGTTTTTTGCTACAGAAACTCTTACCCCAACTACGCGATCACCATCTAAAACACCTATCAAACATTCCCATGGAGGAAAAGGAAATTTCGCCTGAAATGAACGGCTCTATTTTGTTTCTGCGCAGTTCAACTCATTTGTCCTAGCGCGCGATGGGAAAGTTTACAGCTGGTCATTCACATCCCATTTTCGGTGTGTTATTCCCCCAAAACATCGTCAAAAGGTAGGAAAATGCTGATCGATAGCATCACCGTATCAGCCTCTTGCGCTCTCACGTCTGCAAATCCCTGATGCTCCACAGCACTCCCTTTGCCTCTTTCGCTGCTCCTTTCATCGCCCGTGCTCCATCTTTGCGCTTCGCGGAAAATCTTTCTCTCGCACTGGCAAAGGCTTCGTTCACAAAGGCTCGACTTCCGATCACTGCTCCATCGGTAAAGTATCGCACCCGGCGTCGCAGCATGTCACTCAGCCGCATCTCGGGATAAACCGTATCGTTGTCTTCTTGCTTAACGGCATTCGGGTCGGGCTTTTCCCCTGATCGCAGGGATTTTTCCATCACCGCTGGCCTCAAATCCCACGCCTTTGTGCCCCATGCACGCACGCACCAATCCCTCTCGCGCCTTCTTGCCATTACCCTTTGCCCCACCGCCAACCGCTTCGCCATAACTGCTCCAGCGGTATTCCGCCGGGTCTTTGACCATCCCCGCACGCACCGGATTGAGGTCAATGTAGGCCGCCATCATCCGTGATGCGGTGCCATCTTCCACGATCACACTCTTGTAGCGCTCTTCCCACAAAGTTCCTTTGCGCCGATGGCAGAGGTTATACCAGCGCGTCATGCGTTGCAGCACCGTCTTCATAAACTGGCTCAAATCATGCATCCGATACGTGTAGCGCCGATGAATCTCCTCCGCATACTTCTACCACACCCACTACACCACTGCTATAGATCGCCCGCAATCGCTTGAGCAATTCCTCATCACTGATCCCTCCCGCAGGCATCGGCGGCACCTCTAGCAGGAGGTGAAAATGATTCGACATAATGCAATACGACAAAATCCGGCATCCGGTAAAATTCTCATACATCCGCAAGTAGATGCGAAACTGCTCCCGCTCCGCATCACCGAAGACGAATCGCCGATCCACCACACGCGACACGCAGTGGTAAACCGCAGGTTTCACCAACGAATTCTTCCAAGGAGCCAACCATCGAGAACGTCTCACACCCCCAATCTACCCAAATCATGCCCAAT
>RDYF01000106.1 GCA_004293285.1 Verrucomicrobiota bacterium
AACCAGAGGCGGCGACATCAGGAAGTTCGCTTTGATCGATTGATGAACGCGAGCTTCAAAGTTGCGGTTGCCCGAAAGCACCGAGGCGGCGACGATGTCCTCGGCTTTCACCACGTCCTCGATGCCCTTATCGAGCGGACCGGAGTTGCCGATGCAGGTAGTGCAGCCGTAGCCGACTGTTTGGAAACCTAGTTTGTCGAGCTCGTCCTGCAAGCCGGTTTTGTTGAGGTAATCCGTGACCACACGCGATCCTGGTCCAAGCGAAGTTTTCACCGATGGCTTGACGGTGAGCCCCAGCGCGTTGGCTTTTTTCGCCAGCAAAACATCACGCTCGGATTCGAGGTGTTGGTGCAACTCGTAATTGCCGCAATCAAAACCGAACCATGCGTGATGGTGTCGCTGATGCCACCTTTGCTGTCGACCGTGACAGTAGCAGTTTTCGACTCGGACTTGCCGTAGCCATCGGGCGCAGGTGCTGCGAGGATTTCAGCCCATTTCGTTTTCAGAGCATCGACGTCGATTCGATCTTGCGGACGCTTCGGTCCCGCGACACCAGGTTTGACGGTGGAGATGTCGAGCTCGACGACTTGGCTGAATTCCAACGCGTCTTTCTCGGTAGGAATGCCCCACAGGCCTTGCGCCTTGTAGTAATTTTCCACGGTCTGGCAAAGCTCTTCGCTACGCCCCGTGCCACGCAGATAGCCCGTGGTGATTTCATCGATGCCGAAAAAGCCCATGGTCGCACCGTATTCGGGAGCCATGTTGGCAATCGTCGCACGGTCGGGCAGACTCAAGGCTTTTGCGCCGGGACCATAGAATTCAACAAACTTGCCGACCACTTTGGTCTTGCGCAGCATTTCCGTCACACGCAATACAAGGTCGGTCGCCGTCACACCTGCCGCCAATTCGCCGCTGAGGTAAACTCCCACCACTTCTGGCACCAAGAACGTCACCGGCTGACCGAGCATGCCGGCTTCTGCCTCAATGCCGCCCACGCCCCAACCGACCACGCCGAGACCATTGATCATGGTCGTGTGCGAGTCGGTGCCGACAAGGGTATCGGGATAAAACACGCCATCTTTTTCCAAGACACATTTTGCCAAGTATTCCAAGTTCACTTGGTGCACAATGCCGATGCCAGGAGGCACGACCTTGAACGTATCAAAAGCTTGCTCGCCCCATTTCAGGAACTCATAGCGCTCGCGATTGCGATGGAACTCGAGGTCAAGGTTGCGCGACAGCGAATCCCCTGCCCCGGCGTAGTCGACCTGCACACTGTGGTCGACCACGAGATCGACAGGAACCAAAGGTTCGATGATCTTGGCATCCTTGCCCATGCGATCAACGGCAGAACGCATGGCCGCAAGGTCGACCAACAAAGGCACGCCTGTGAAGTCTTGCAAAACAATGCGGGCTACCACAAAAGGAATTTCATAGTCGCCAGGATTCTTCGGCTGATAATTCGCAAGATTGGCAATGTCCTTGTCCGTGACCTTCAGTCCATCGTGGTTGCGCAACAAGCTCTCGAGAACGATACGAATCGATACCGGCAAACGCGACAACTGAGAGTAGCCTTGTTCCGCCAAGGCGGGCAGTGAATAAAATTTCCCTTCGCGGCCGCAGCCCGTTGTGAATGTGCGCAGTGTATTCATGAATCTTAAGATAAAAAGTGAATGCCTGTCAGCAAACCACATGCCAACAGTTGCGCGCGGAGCGTAATGCATTCTCTGCACTTGGCAAGCTCTCTTCTCCGTGACTCACGAAAAATTGACGTTTCATCACCATTTGCGACAATATTTCACCTTTTGTTGCCGATACACGTAACTGACACAAGAACTTCTTGTCATTTGTCGCACTCGTCGGTACTTCGTCCGCATGGCATTCTTTCCCGATATCCCGAAAGTCCAATACGAAGGTCCTGGTTCCAAAAACCCATTTGCGTTTAAGCACTACAATCCCGATGAACTCATCGAGGGCAAAACCATGCGCGATCACATGCGCTTTGCCGCTGCCTACTGGCACGTGATGCGCAATGGGCTCTCCGATCCATTCGGTGGTCCAACTGCAGTCACCCCATGGGATGATAACTCGGACACTGTGGACATGGCTCTCAAGCGTGCCGATGTCTTCTTCGAATTCCTCGACAAGATGGACATCGATTACTACTGCTTCCACGATCGCGACATTTCTCCCGAGCTCAACGACCTCGCGAAATCCACCGCTGCGTTGGAAAAAGTCACCGCTCACCTCAAAGGTCTGCAACAAACGCACAACAAGAAGCTTCTCTGGGGCACGGCTTGTTTGTTCTCTCACCCACGCTACGCGCAAGGTGCCGGCACCTCGCCAAGCGCTGATGTTTTCGCCTACGGCGCGGCTCAAGTGAAAGCTGCGATGGACGCCACTCTCGCTCTCGGCGGCGAAGGCTACACTTTCTGGGGTGGTCGTGAAGGCTACTCCACGTTGCTCAATACCGACATGAAGCGTGAGCTCGATCACCTCGCTGCGCTGCTTCATTTGGCTGTCGATTACGCGAAAAAAATCGGCTTCAAAGGTCAGTTCTACATCGAGCCAAAACCACGTGAACCTTCCACGCACCAGTATGACTCCGATTCCGTGCCTGCTTGAATTTCTTGCGCGAATACGGCCTCAAGGACCATTTCAAACTCAACTTGGAAACCAACCACGCCACCTTGGCTGGCCACACTATGTTGCACGAAATGACCGTGGCACTCGCAGCGGATGCTTTGGGCTCGATCGATGCCAACCAAGGTGACGAACTCATCGGCTGGGACACCGACCAATTCCCCACCGACCTCTACCTCACCACCGGCATCATGCAGAAGGTTCTGGAAATGGGCGGCTTCACCACCGGCGGCTTGAACTTCGATGCCAAACGTCGTCGTGAATCGCATGAGCCATCGGATCTGTTCCACGCTCACATCGGCGGCATGGACGCCTTTGCTCGCGGCCTCAAAGCAGCTGCTCGCATGCGCGAAGACGGCCGCATCGCCGAGTTTGTCGCCAAGCGCTACTCCTCCTGGGACAGCGGCATCGGTGCCAAGATCGAAGCAAAGCAAGTCACCCTCGAAGACCTCAGCGCCTACGCCCTCGGCAATGGCGAGCCAGTCATTGGTTCGGGTCGTCAAGAGCTGATGGAAAACTTGCTTAACGAGTTCATCTAAGATCAATCTGATCTTTTCTCATCAACGCTCTTCTCTTTCGCAGAGAAGGGCGTTTTTTTTGATCTCTAGCGATCAGACTTGTGAAACCAACGCAGCAGTTCGTGCAAAACCAACTCGTGCCCTTGTCGACTTGGGTGATTGACGTGCGACATCAGCGGCGCAAGTTCTTTTCCCATAGCTATCGACGAGGGCGACACGATGTTTTTCTGCGAGGCTGCGCACTTGTGCTGCGTGCTGACTGAGAGCATCGTTTGGATCGAGCATCTTGGCACTCGAATCGCCCGTGGGTGTGAGCAGCATCACACGACAGCCTGCCGCTTGTGCCGCGAGGATCATCGATTCCCAATGCCGCTCTGCCTCAGCGAGACCGATGCTGCGATCATTCAACGAGTAATCAATCATCACCACATCGGGTCGCAGTGACAGAACATCGCGCGCGAATCGCTTGGCGCCCTCGCGAGAATTTTCACCGCCTTTGGCCGTAACGATCACGTTGATCACCGCATGCGGATGCTGTTTGTGCAAGGCGCGATGCAACAAGTGCGGGTAAGCCGAAAATGGCTCCACCAAGGGAGTTTTGGTGTAGCCCGAGGGAACACTGTGACCGTGACAAACTACGCGGATGGTGCGATTTTTCGGCCACGCGACATCGAGCTCTTTGGTTAGATCAGTGAGATACACGCTAGGATCCGCCTGAGCATGACTCAAGACGGCGAGACAACACCAGAGCGATCCGAGCAAGATTTTCACGCCAAAATGCCTTTGACGACGTGAGCAGGCTCCACGCCCACCAGCTTCTGATCCAAGCCCCGATAGGGATAGACAAAGCGATCGTGATTCAGTCCGAGCTGATGCAGCATCGTCGCGTGAAGGTCGCGCAGATGCACGGGATCGCGCGTGATGTTCCAGGCAAAGTCATCGGTTTCCCCATGCACATAGCCCGGCTTGATGCCACCACCAGCGAGCCAGATGGAGAAACAACGACCATGGTGATCGCGACCCGCCACTGCCGAATTGGGATCGCCTTGGGAGTAAACGGTTCGACCAAACTCCGCACCCCAAATGACGAGTGTGTCGTCGAGTAGCCCCCTGCGTTTCAAATCGAGAATCAATGCAGCACTCGGCTGATCGGTATCGCGACACTGATTCGGCAATTGCTTGGTAATGGCAACGTGTTGGTCCCAACCGCGATGGAATAGCTGGATGAAACGAACACCCCGTTCGGCGAGTCGACGCGCGAGCAAGCAGTTCGCCGCATAAGTTCCCGGCTTGCGCGACTCCTTGCCGTAGAGCTCAAAGGTTTCGGTCGACTCATTCGAGAGATCGGTCAATTCCGGCACCGATGCCTGCATGCGAAAAGCCATCTCGTATTGCTGAATGCGCGCCATCGTTTCGGCATCGCCGGAGAGGTCGCCGTATTGCTGATTGAGTTGCGCCAATGAATCGAGCTGCGTGCGACGGTGATCGCGAGCAATCCCCTTGGGGTTATCGAGATACAGCACAGGCTCCGCACCGCCGCGCAGCAACACGCCTTGGTGTTGCGAGGGCAAGAAACCACTACCCCACAAGCGCGAGAAAATCGGTTGACCAGGATTTTTTCCCGTGCCTTGCGAGACCAACACCATGAAAGCGGGCAAGTTGGAATTATCGGTGCCGAGACCATAGCTGATCCATGCACCCGCAGAAGCATTGCCCAACTGCATGCTGCCTGTATTCGCCAGCGTGATCGCGGGGTCGTGATTGATCGCTTCGGTATGCATCGATCGAATCACGCAAATTTCATTCGCGATTTTTTGCGTCCACGGCAACATGTCGCTGATCCACACTTGACCAGGACCGCAATGCTTGCCACCGGCAATCGGCTGCACCACAGGAAAGGAGGATTGCCCCGAGGTCATGCCCGTCACGCGCTGACCGCCGCGCACGGAATCGGGCAAGTTTTGACCATGATATTTCTGCAGCGACGGCTTGCCATCGAACAAGTCAATGTGCGAAGGACCGCCCGATTGGAACAAGCAAATGACGCGCTTGGCCTTCGGCGCGAAATTGCGCACCAGCTCACGGCTCGCGGCAGATGCGGATTCTTGACCAAGCAAAGACGCAAGAGCCAATTGCCCCATGGCAGCGGATGATGTGCCTAAAAAAGCGCGACGTGTGAAAAAGTCTTGGAACATGTTAGTTGCGGGTGATGGTTTCGCTGAGGTTAAAAAGAATTTGTGCCAATGCCGACCAAGCAGCTTGCTGCTCGACGGGATAGCGGGGATCGATGCCACTTTCGCCGGTGTTCAAGTACGATTGCGCCATCGCCGATTGACCGGAAAACTTTGCCATTTCTTGCTGCAAGGCCTGAGTCAGCAGGGGCATTTCTTGGTCCGAAGGCTCACGTGCCGTCACCGCGCGGAAGCCATAGCGCAGTCGCGTGGCGTCGTCGCCCTGCAACTGCAGCATGCGTATCGCAAAATGGCGAGCCGCTTCGACAAACTGCGGATCATTGAGCAAAACCAAGGCCTGCAATGGCGTGTTGGTGTTCGAGCGACCGACCGTGCAAACCTCGCGATTTGGCGCATCGAAGGTGGCCAAATTCGTCGGCGGCAAGGTGCGCTTCCAGTAGGTGTAAAGAGATCGACGATAGAGCTTCTCGCCATGATCCTGCACGAAGGTTTGTGAGGTCGCAGGGGTCGAACCATAATGGCTCACGGCACGCCACAAGTCGCCAGGCTGATAGATTTTCACCGATGGCCCGCCGATGCGTTGCACCAGCAGTCCTGAAATGGCGAGTGCCTGATCGCGAATCGACTCAGCACTGAGTCGGAACCGTGGGCCACGGGCATACCACTCGTTGAGCGGGTCCACTTGCAACATCTCCGCCGTGGTGCGCGATGACTGACGATAGGTGCGCGACATCAAAATCGTTTTGAGCATTTGCTTCACATTCCAGCCGCTCTCCATGAAAGACACCGCAAGCCAATCCAGCAGCTCGGGATGAGTCGGCCATACGCCCTGCGAACCAAAGTCCGCCGTCGAGGTGCTCAAGCCACGCCCAAAAGCGAGCTCCCAAAATCGATTGACAGCGACACGGGACGTCAGTGGATTTTCACGACTTACCGTCCATTCGGCAAGATCCAGTCGGCTGAGTGGTGCATTTTTAGCAAGACGAGGCAAAAAGCCCGGAGTATCCGGCTGAACTTCTTCGAGGGGTGAGCTATAGACTCCGCGTTCGAGAATGTGCGTTTTGCGCGGGTTGGCGGATTCATTCATCACCAACACCGAATGTTTCTCCGTCAACACCGAGAGACGCTCGCGCAAATTGGCCACACGGTAGCGTGCTTGAGCGCAATCGGTGGAAAAATCACGGAAATGCGCCTGCACCCGCGCGGCTTGTTCCGGGCTGCGCTGATCGACAGGAATTTGCACGGCAGCCCAGACATCTGCAGGAAGATCGGAGTCATTGGTTTCTCCGACAAATGCCTCGAGACGAAGGCGACCCGGATTGCTCGCTCCGCCGTGGTTGAAGACCAGTTCCGCGGTCAGGTAAGGAAACTGCGAAGCATCCAGAGGCTTGGCAAAAGTCAGTGTGAGATGCTGTGGTTGAGAACCGCCGGGCGGACTCCAACCCGTCGCCGTATCGGAACTCCAGACAGCCGATACGGGAAATCCAGGTCGCTGGTCGCTAGCGGTGATGCGTCGCAAGGGCAAGGGAGAATTGGGATCGACATTGCCTGCTTGAAAGCTGGTAGCGACGAGGTTCACAGTCGTCATGACGAATGTTCCTTCACTGTAACCTAGAGTATTTCCTGCATGAGCAGCCGGCTCGAATACCACACGTACCCCGTGAACCGTCTTCATCGATTCGGGGAGTTTGCTCGATACGGTGTAGGCCGCGTAGCTGCCACCGTGAATTTCCAAC
The DNA here is from genome assembly GCA_004293285.1 of Verrucomicrobiota bacterium. Taxonomy (GTDB): domain Bacteria; phylum Verrucomicrobiota; class Verrucomicrobiia; order Verrucomicrobiales; family Akkermansiaceae; genus UBA956. The sequence goes on from RDYF01000106.1 coordinate 7,090, forward strand.
GCGCTATCGGGCGTGATGCGCAGAGAATCAGGCGATCCGTTCGGCGTGGTCGCCGCGAGCAATTGACATGCCGCCGTGGCGAAATCTTTGCCGCTCTGCGCATGCGCTTCCACTTGTTGTTTTTCCCAAGCTGCTTGAGCTTCCGGACGCGGCTTCGCTAGCTCAGCTTCTGCCGCTGCCAGATCTGCTTTCACTTGCTCAGCCTCCGCAGGATTGCTCAGCGGAGTCATGGCGTCGATGGTCGGTTGTGAATTGCGACCACCATCACCGTCGAGCCCTTTGTCGTCGAGTCGATTGAAGAAAGCGAAGATTTGGTAGACTGCGCGCAGGCAAGCGTCAGCCCGATCATCGCTTCGCCGTAAGTTTTGACTCGGTCTGCGGCGTAGTTGGTCAAATTTTCCTCGGGAATCGTGCCGCCCTCGTGGGTGATGCTGTGATTGCGATTGAATGCCGTGGCAATGCGATCGGCATCAGTGGCATTCGGCATCAGATCACCGGCCAGTTGTTTGGCCAAAAATTGATCATACGGCATGTTGTCGTGAAAGGCCTTGATCACCCAGTCGCGCCACAACCAGGCATGACGTCCGCCGTCGATGGAGTAACCGTTGGTGTCGGCATAGCGCGCGGCATCCAGCCAAGGCATGGCCATGCGCTCGCCAAACTCTGGCATGGCCAGCAAGCGATCGACCAAGGCCTCGTAGGCATTGGGTGAAGCATCGGCGGCAAAGGCCTGCACTTGCTCAGGTGTCGGAGGCAAGCCGATCAGATCGAAACTCAATCGACGAATCAGTGTCGCGCGATCGGCTTCTGGAGCAAAGGACAGCTTTTTTTCGTTGAGCTTCTCAAGAATGAAAGCGTCGACCTCGTTTCCACCATCGACTTTCACTGTAGGAACAGCGGGCTTGATCGGTTTCTCAAAAGCCCAGTGACCTTGGTATTCGGCACCCTGTTCGATCCATCGCCGAATCACGTCAACCTCCTTCGGCCCCAGAGGAGCATGATGCTTGGGCGGAGGCATGATGTCATCCGGATCTTTGCTGTTGATCCGATGCCAGACCTCAGATGCCTCGACATCTCCAGGAACAATCGCTTTCTTGCCCGACTCTCCTCGTCCCACAGCGCTCTCGCGCACATCGAGCCGGAGGTCAGCCTCGCGCGTTTTGGCGTCGAAACCATGACAAGCAAAGCAGTTCTGCGATAAAATCGGTCGAACATCTCGATTGAACTCCACTTTGTCACCCGCCAGCACAGCGGTAGGTGTCATGATGATAAAAAGGGCAAGTGCACGCATAGCAGAAAACTCAAGGAGACTAATCCGAATACGAGAGGAAATCGACAAATCTTTCATAACCCATATGGGTGAATGCATGAAAGCGAATCGTTTGCCGATGCACGGATCTTGACGCAAGCATCATGATGCTTTGCCACCAATCGACGACATGCTCGCGTCTCGACAAGATCGAACTCCATCCCGGCAGTCGAGATTTGACATCGCTCGCCACAAGCGCCATCACTGGCATGTCGTGCTGGTCTATCTTCACATTCCTTTCTGCCATCGCGTATGCCCGTATTGCTCGTTTTACAAGCATACGCCAGGCGATACGCCGATTGCTGCATTCATCGATGCCCTGGTGTTGGAAGCTCGACTACGCCTCCAGCAGATCGAAGAAATCCCGCGCACCTTGTTTCTCGGTGGCGGCACGCCATCGATGCTATCCCCCACTCACTTGGAAAAACTATTTCTCGGACTTCAGGAGGTCATCGACTTTTCCCAACTGCAGGAAGTGTCGATGGAAGCAAACCCCGCCACCTTTGACCTCGCGAAAGCAAGGCTTTTTCGCCAACTGGGGATTCAACGCGTTTCGTTAGGAATTCAGTCGTTTTCGGATTCAGTACTGCAGACCCTTGGACGAGAGCACAATCCGGAACAAGCATGCCGCGCTGTGGAAATTCTTCACGCAGCAGAAATCCCTTCGGTCAACATCGATTTGATGTTCTCGATTCCCGGACAAAGTGATGAGGACTGGCTACATAGCTTATCACAAGCCATCGCATTGCAGCCCCATCACATTTCTGCCTACAATCTGACCTATGAAGAAGATACCGCTTTTTTTGAGCAATTGCTGCAAGGGAAGATGATCGAGAACCCGAATCGCGATGCCAATCATTTTGAACTCGCACACGACTCTCTGACGCATGCAGGTTTTCTCCATTACGAAACTTCGAATTACGCCAAGCCTGGTCACGAATCTCTCCACAATCGGGGTTACTGGCAAGGCGAATCCTACCTCGGCCTCGGACCCTCTGCGGTCTCGACTTTGGGAAATGTTCGCAGCAAAAACATCGCCGATACGGCACGTTACACGGAAATGATTCAAAGCATCGGCCACGCTACCGCTGAGATTGAATCATTGAGTGCAGAAGATTTACGACTCGAACGCATCGCTCTCGGATTGCGTACCACAGAGGGCATCGCTGAAACTCTGTTAGATTCTACAGGAATCAAACGCTCACAGGAGCTCCAAGATCATGATCTGTTGCTGCATCATGAAGGACGCATTGTTCTCACGAGAAAAGGCAGCGCGCTTGTCGACTCCATCGCATCCGAGTTGGTGTGATCCATGAGTTTTCTGCAAAAAAAACGACTCCAACAACTAGATGCTGGAGCCGTGAAAATCAATTGAATCTCCGAAATGCGTTAGATCGGAGAAATAAAAGTCATGATCGCAATGGCGAGTGCCGTGATGCCGAGAACAATATTAATGATAGGAAGTACCATAGTCGTTAGATTTAAATGTTAGAGCAATTCGCTCCAGCCGTCCCAAATGCCAATGGAAAAACACTGGAACATCAAAACACCGCAAGCGGCGAGAAAACCGAAAATGGACAGCACCGTAGTCATGGTGTCGTCTTCCGCGACCTCCTCTTCAGACCCGTCCATCACGAGAGTTGCCTTTTGTGTGGAAGAAACGCCACCAGTCCCCAAAGGCTGAGTGGGAGGAGCCAACTGCACCGTGGCTTTGGGCAAAGCAATGGTGTTAGCGGGTGCAGGGAGAGTCGGAGCCGCAGGTTTTGTGGCGACCGAAGGAGGTGCAAGCAGAGGCTTCGTCGGTGTAGCAGAAGCCGCAGGCGCTGGCGGAGCGACCAAAGGCTTCGTGGCCGAAGGAGCCGCCAATCCGGGCATTGGGGTGCCGGTGTTGAGCTTGATGGTCGGCGCGCCAGTGCTGGGAGCAGTGTTGAGCTTGATCGTAGGCGCGGGAGCAGGACGAGCCATGGGGCCTGCTGTCTTAAGAGGAATGGTCGGAGCAGGCGCGGGAGGGCCACCAGGAGCCGTGGGAGCCGGAAGCGTCGCCGCAGGCATCGTTGCAGCAGGTGGACGTGTTAAGCTCACGGTAGGGGTTGGTGGCTTCGGTGCAGGAGGTGCAACCGCAGCGGCTGAAGGCACGATCGGTGAAGTGGGAGGTGCTACCGGCACGGTTGCAGAGGGCATCGCGGGAGCTTCGCTCGCACGCAAGGTGACGCGAACCGTCTCTTTTTTCAGAGGAATCGCGGCAGTTTGTTTTTTGGGCACATTTGGGTCGTCGCTCATGGGTCTTATCTTGTGTGAAGATACAAAAGCCAAAAAATGGCCGGGATGTCAAACGAGGAATTTCATCTTTGCAAACTTTTTTGCAAAAAATGCCCCGCGATTGGTCCATGGCTCGGATTTTTGCTAGAAAAAAGCCCCCATGAGGAACAACGCCATGCAACAGCAAGCCCCACGCGCTTGGTGGCGCGCGTGAGGCTTATCAGCCAATTATCGGAATTGCACTCCGAGCTCTTGAATCAACGCTTGCAGAACCATCTGATGCGCTGCTTCAACTTCTTCGGTTTTCAGGGTGCGGTCCGAAGCACGATAGTGGAAACGATAGGCCATGGACTTGCGATCTGCGGCAAGCTTCACACCCGTAGGGTCGGTGAAGACGTCGAAACACTCAAAATGCTCCAACAAGGGTTGCGCGAGTTTTTCAATCACGCGATCCAATTGCGCAGCGGTTGTTGTCACAGGCAACTCCATCGCGGCATCGCGCGTGCTGCCAGGGAACTGTGCCAACTCTTGGATTTCCTTACGACGGCCCAACCACTTGCGAACTTTACCCAGATCCAATTCGACCACCCACACTGGATCGGTGAAATCCAATTCTCGCTCACGCGCAAGTCGTAAACGCGCCACCACCCCGATGTTGCTCTCCCCTGCTTGGACGTCGCAGGCAAGAACAAAACCTTCCCGTTCGCGCGGAGTGAACCGAATCGGGCAGTTGGGCAGAATCTGCTGAAGTACCGCCTTCACGTCGTGCACGGTGGCGATGGGAGGCTTACTCAGCCACGTATCGGGGGCAAGTGGGCCCGAGATCAACAAGGCGAGGGATTCCGACTCCAGGTCGCGCGCCTTGCCCCCGCCGCTGTGACGGAAGACGCGGCCCATTTCGAAGAAACGCAGGGATTTGACGCCCTGTCGCACATTTCTTTCTGCGGTCGAGATCAGACCAGGCACAAGACTGGGACGCAGCACCGCATGGTCTTCGCTGAGAGGGAGACGCACTTTGACCACATCTCCCGACTGCAGAGCACGCAGTGGCAAAGCATCGATCAATTGTTTTTCGGCGATGAGTTTGATCGTTTGCGCTTCGTAAAAACCCAGCGCCGCCAGAGCCCGACGGAGCCCCATGTCAAGATCGGCTGCCGCATCGACATCACTCGCAGGAACAAACGCCGCGCGCGTGCGCGAAGGAATTTTGGCGAGTCCATGGACACGAGCGATTTCTTCTACCAGATCGATGTGTCGTTGCAAATCGGCACGCCTGCTCGGCACTTGCCACAAATTCTCACCCACGGATGTCAGCCCCAGACGCGTCAGAATTTCTTCGGCCTCTGCCAGTTCGATGCTGCCGCCCATCAGTTGATCGAGTCGGGCCGTTTGCAGCTCGACAACTCCCGTCAACACGGGAAGCTCGCCCAAGCATGCGGTCTGTCCTTCGACTTGACCTCCCGCGATTTGCAAAATCAAGTCCACCGCGCGAGCCGCTGCTGGTAACACACCAGAAGGATCCACGCCGCGTTCAAAACGATAGGAAGAATCGCTGCTCAGTTGATGAGCACGTGACGTCGAGCGAATGCATGAAGGAGTGAAATAGGCCGACTCCAACAGGATGGTGGTGGTTTTTTCCGTGACACCACTCTCCAAGCCACCCATGACACCCGCCAAAGCAAGAGCTTCGCCACGATCGTCGGAAATCACCAAATCCTGCTCCCGCAATGCATACTCCGAACCATTCAACGCAGCAAAGCATTCACCGGCCCGAGCATTGCGCAAGTGCATGCGGACACCCACTTGATCCGCATCGAACGCGTGCAAGGGTTGTCCCAATTCGTGCAACACGAAATTGGTGATATCAACTACGTTGTTGATCGGCCGCAAACCTATCGACAACAAGCGCTCTTTGAGCCAATCCGGACTCTCCTGGACCTTGACGCCTGAAATTTTTGTCAGCGAATAGAAAGGGCATGCTTCTGCCGCATCATTTTCGATCCACTCAGAATTCGTCACCGTCGATACATCGCGAATCGCAAGAGGCTTCCATGGTTGATGCAACAACGCGGCCAACTCAAATGCCAAACCACGATGGCTGAGCAAGTCAGGACGATTCGGAGTGACCTCTACTTCGAGCAATACATCGGAGGAAAAAAGCGACTTCAAGGGCGTCCCTACCGCAGGATCACCCGACAAAATCAATAGGCCATTGGTGGCATCGGCGAGCCCAATTTCTGAACCCGAGCACAGCATGCCTTTCGACTCTACCCCGCGCATCTTCGTTTCTCCAATCGTAAATCCATTGGGAAGCGCCGCGCCAGGCAAGGCGCAAGGCACCTTGTCACCGACCTGATAATTTTGTGCGCCGCAGACAATTTGACGCAAAAACCCTTCGCCTGCATCGACCTGCGTCACTTTCAAGCGATCGGCATTAGGATGCTGCACCGCCTCCATGATTTGAGCCACGACCACGCGATCTGAGCTAACCCCTTTCAGGTGAATGCCCTCGATTTCAATCCCAGCAAATGTTAGCAAATCATCTAGCTCCTGCACCGATTTCCCGGACAGATCCACATGTTCATTCAACCAATTCCATGAAACGTTCATATTCAATGCAAAAAATGTTAGGCAAATTGACGCAAGAAACGCACGTCGTTTTCGATGAGCAACCGAATGTCGCGAATCCCCCACTGGATCATTGCCAAGCGCTCAAGCCCCATGCCAAAAGCAAAGCCCGTAACGACATCGGGATCGAAAACCCGATCGCCGCGCGACTGGCATACCGCCTCGAATACCGCAGGATCGACCATGCCGCAACCTGCCACTTCGATCCATCGCGGAGCCTGCCCTTTGACCTCGAGCTTCACGTCGATCTCGAAACTTGGCTCGGTGAAGGGGAAGAAATGCGGGCGAAACCGAACAGCAGTGCCCGCACCGAAGAGTTCTTGCAAAAACGCTTCCAAAGTTCCTTTCAGATCAGGCAGGGAAACATCGCGATCCACATACAAGCCTTCCAATTGATGAAAAGCCGAGAGGTGGGTGCTATCGATTTCATCACGACGATAGGCCGTACCGGGAGCAATGATGCGCAAGGGGGGGGTCGAGCGCTCCATACTGCGAACTTGTACGGATGAAGTGTGCGTGCGCAGCAATTTGCCCGAATCGAAATAGAACGTATCCTTCTCATTGCGCGCCGGATGATCGGCGGGCGTGTTGAGGGCGTCGAAACAATGAAACTCGTCTTCGATCTCCGGACCATCAGCCAAGGCAAAGCCCATTCGCCGCAAGATGCCCACAGCCCGCTCACGCAAGAGAGTTAAAGGATGAATGGCTCCTGCGGCAAGGGCACGCGCTGGCAAGGTCGGATCGATGCCCACCAACGCAGCACGATCGGCCATTTCTTGCAAATCAGCCTGCTTGGCCTCCAGCGCCTCGGTAATCGCTTGGCGAGCGGCGTTCAACGCTTGGCCAATCGCCCCTTTTTCGGCAGCAGGCACGTCTTTCATGCCGCTCGAAAGTGCGGTCAGTGAGCCTTTCTTGCCCAACACCGCTACCCGCACTTCCTCCAATTGACGGGAGTCTTGGGTCGCCGTTATGGCAGAGAGCGCCTCGTTTTGTACTAGCAAAATCTGATCTTTCATCGTGAAATGTCGGCGCTGTCTTAGCCGTATGATGACAAAAGGTCAAAGC